>URSF01000025.1 GCA_900550445.1 uncultured Rhodospirillaceae bacterium
AAAGAAGCCGCCCGTTTTGCCGAAACGGTGCAAACTGCCGCGGCGCAGGTTGATACGCTGCGCCGTTCCATTCAGGCTTTTCTGCCGGTTCAGGATAATCAGGTCGGTCATATCCAGACTGTTTTCGGGCTGGCGGAAACCGCTAAAACGAGTATGGAAAAATATATTGCCGAAAGTGAAATTGTACGTCGAATTTTGATGGCTTTGCCCGGCGCGGTCAATCGAACCGAAGAGGTGCCGCCGCTTTTGGAAACGCAGATCGTCCAGGCGGAACAGCTGCTGGACAGTTTTAATTCTTCTTTGCCGACGTATGAAGAAGATAAAGAAAACGGGGAAATTTAGAAGATTCCTTTATTTCTTCCCGTATTTGAAGCAGTCGGAAAAGTCGAAAAATTTAACCGGAAAAGAGCGACGTCAGTGAACCGGCGTTTCCGTAGCCATGCGCCCGACGTTGCTGATCATCTGATCCAGAATGGTCAGAGATTCTTCATTTGTTTCCGTTCTGGCCACCGCCGGAATGATCATGCGGCCGTCCGCCAGAGTCTTTGTTTCGATTTCCCGTAAAATTCCGTCGCGGCTGAATTTCAGAACCGTAACGGTTCTTTGTGTTTCTTCGGGTCTGAAAAAAGCCGTTCGTTCCTGGCGGGAATGAATATATATCCAGTCTTCACTGTCAAAAACGGCTCTGGAAGACGGGGATCCCAGTTTTGCCTGAACTTCCATATATGACGTTTTCCCGGGTTGCAGAGAGGCCAGAGCCTCCGAATCCAAAGCGTCGCCGTGGGTGTCGATCATCGGTGTGCAGGCCGGCAGAGTCAGAAAAAAAATACCGGCGGCGGACAGTCGGAAAGAGATCATGCGTAAAACCATATTTTAATTAAAGAACAAAGGGTGTATAGAATAACTGAAAAGCAGTTTGAAAGAAAGCGTTATGAAAAAAATATCTCCTGAATTTTCGTATATTGTTGACGTTCGCCAGATTCCCGCTTCCGGTCTGACACTGGATCTGCAGGCTGATGAAACGCAGCGCCGGGCTTTGGCGGACAGATTCGGCATTCCGTCAATCGACGCGTTGTCGGCGCGCGTTACGCTGACAAAAATCAATAAGGATCGTGTCCGCGTCAACGGGGCTTTTGAGGCGGAAGTCAAAC
The DNA here is from genome assembly GCA_900550445.1 of uncultured Rhodospirillaceae bacterium. Lineage (GTDB taxonomy): Bacteria > Pseudomonadota > Alphaproteobacteria > CAAGCB01 > CAG-977 > UBA11549. Next base: position 1,152 of record URSF01000025.1, read on the forward strand.
AAGTCTGCGTTGTCAGTCTGAAAACGTTTGCGCAGCGGGTGCGGGATCGTTTCACCGTTATTTTTTCGCAGGAAGAAGATCCGTCTTTGAAATTGAATGAAATTGATCTGAATATGGATGAAGACGATGAAATCGAATTTTTGGAAAACGGAAAAATTGACGTCGGCGAACTGACGGCCGAGTACCTTTCTTTGGCTTTGGATCCGTTTCCTCATGCTCCCGATGCTGTTTTTCGGTCCGAATCTGCCCCTGAAACGCGGGAAAATGCGTTCAGCGTGCTGGAAAAGCTGAAGTTTAAATAAAATTGCCTTGAAGTTTAGTGAAATTTTTTATATGACAGAGGTCTGATGTTTTCAGTTTTGAACTGAAAGCAAAGACTAACAGTTTTAAGAGAGTTAAAAAAATGGCAACACCTCGTAGTAAAAAATCGAAATCCGCGCGTGATATGCGCCGTTCCCATTTGGCGCTGAAATCAAACGCCGTCATGGAATGTCCGAACTGCGGTGAAATCAAACGTCCTCATAACGTTTGCCCCAGCTGCGGCAGCTATAACGGCAAGGAAGTGGTTACCCAAAAAGCTGATAATAAAGCTGAAGAATAAAGCTTTGCCTTGAGGATATAAAGTGGAAAGCTCTTCCCTTGTCATAGCCATTGACGCTATGGGCGGCGATAATGCTCCTGACAGTGTTATCGCCGGTGTAAAGTCGGCAGAACAGAAACATTCTGACGTGCGGTTTTTGATCTTTGGCGACGAAGCGAAGGTTCGCCCGTTTATGGATAAGTACCGCCCGGATCCGAATCGTTATGAATTCATTCATACGCCGGATTATGTCGCGTCTGATGAAAAACCGTCGGCAGCCGTCCGTTCCGGGCGTAATTCCAGCTTGTGGCTGGCGATTGACGCCGTGAAAAAAGGGAAAGCTTCAGCTGTTGTCAGTTCCGGCAACACCGGGGCGCTGATGGCGTTTTCAAAGCTGATTTTGGGTACGATGCCGGGAATACACCGTCCGGCAATCGTAACAATTCTGCCGACTCGCAAAAGCGAATGTGTCGTTTTGGATCTGGGGGCAAACGCGGAATGCAATGCCCGCAATCTGGTTGAATTCGCTATTATGGGCGAAGCGTACTGCCGGGCCGTTTTAAAACGGGAACACCCCACGATCGGGTTGTTGAATATCGGATCCGAAGATATCAAGGGACGGGACGAAATCAGGCAGGCTGCTCAGATTTTGCGTGATTCTCCGCTTTCAGACGAATTTAAAGGATTTGTTGAATCCGACGATATCGCTTTGGGGGCCGTTGATGTGTTCGTTACGGACGGCTTTACCGGCAATATTGCTTTAAAAGCGATTGAAGGAACGGTGCGGCTGATGGTTAATCTGCTGAAAGACGTTTCGGCCAGAAGCATTATGTCAAAGCTGGGCTTTTTGCTGGCTCTGCCGTCGTTAAAACGCCTGAAAAAGAAAATGGATCCCGGGCGTTACAACGGCGCTATGCTGGTCGGATTAAAAGGAATTTCAATCAAAAGCCATGGCGGGGCCGACGCTTTCGGTTTTGCCAATGCGGTCAATGTCGCGATTGATACCGTTCGAAACGATTTGGTCGGAAATATCGCCAAACAGTTGACTTCTATTCAATTTTTAGATGAGGAAAAAGAAAAATGACACTGCGTTCCCGTATTATCGGTATTGGTTCTTTTTTGCCCGAACATATCAGCACGAATGACGATATGGCAAAAATCGTTGATACCAGTGATGAATGGATTGTGGAAAGAACAGGGATCCGCATGCGTCATTTTGCCGACGAAAATATGTCGTCTTCCGTTATGGCGACCAAGGCGGCGCAGCAGGCTTTGGCCAATGCCGGGCTGACGGGCGATGATTTGGATCTGATTGTACTGGCGACTGTTTCGCCGGACAAGACTTTTCCGGCGACGGCCGTTTATGTTCAGGCGGCTTTGGGCATGAAACGCGGTTGCGCTTTTGATGTGGTCGCCGCTTGTTCCGGATTTTTATACGCTTTGCGTATGGCCGATAACATGATTCGCCTGGGGCAGGTTAAAACGGCTTTGGTGGTCGGTGTGGAAACGCTGTCTAAAATCACGGATTTCAAAGACCGCAATACATGCGTTTTATTTGGCGACGGGGCGGGCTGTGTCGTTCTGCGCGCCGAAGAAGGCAAAGGAACGCCGGCTGACCGCGGCGTGCTGGATACGCTGATTTATTCTGACGGTTCTTATGCGCCGGATTTGTGTTCTACGGGCGGACCGTCGACAAACCATGAAGTCGGTTACATTACGATGAACGGCCGTGAAGTGTTCCGTCATGCCGCCGTGAATATGGCGGAAGTTTCTCAGGAAATTTTGGAAAAGAATGGCGTTGCTTTGGCCGACGTTGACTGGCTGGTGCCGCATCAGGCCAATATCCGTATTCTGGAAGCGACGGCTAAACGGCTGGGGATTCCGATGGAAAAAGTAATTTCAACCGTTGATTTGCACGCAAATACTTCGGCGGCTTCAATTCCTTTGGCTTTGGCCGAAGGCGTCAAAAGCGGAAAGCTGAAAGAAGGACAACTTTTATTGCTTCCCGGCATGGGCGCCGGATTTACATGGGGAGCAAGCCTGATTCGTCTTTGATTTTTTCAGAGTTTCCCTTGAAAAATCAATAAAATCTTGAAAAACAGGCGGAAATTTCTTACCCTGATAAGTGTTGTGGTAAGGGAGATGTTTTTTATGTCAAATGCTGAGGATAAAAATATTACGCGTGCCGAACTGGCGGAAGCTGTTTATCACGAAGTCGGTTTGTCATTAAATGAATCCGCGAAACTGTTGGATCAGGTGCTGGAAGAAATTTCCAAAGTTCTGGAAAAAGGGGAAACGGTAAAACTGTCCTCTTTTGGTTCTTTTGCCGTGCGCAGCAAAAAAATGCGTATGGGGCGCAATCCGAAAACGGGGGTAGATGTTCCGATTTTACCGCGCCGTATTTTATCTTTTCACCCGTCGCATATTTTGAAAAAACAGGTTAACGAGAAAAAATAAAAACAATGGAAGAAGAAACGGAAAATGCCGATTTGTTCGATAAGAAAGCGGCCAGAGCTTTCCGAACGATTACAGAGGTATCAGCCGAATTGAACGTTCCCGCGCATGTGCTGCGTTTTTGGGAAAAAAAGTTTTCTGAAGTTGCTCCTGTCCAACGGGTCGGCGGGCGGCGTTATTATCGCCCGGAAGATATTGCTTTGCTGAAAAAGATTGAATATCTGCTGCATAAGGAAGGATATACAATCAAAGGAGTCCAGAAGCTGTTGAAAGACGGGACAATCAATGCCGTTGTTGAAAACAGACAAAGCGGCGGCGGACAAGGGGATACGGCGGCGGTCCAAACGGACGAAGACGGGCAGCCTGTGGAACCCAAACCGGAACTGGACAGTGTGATTTCCGAATTGGAAGAAATCAGCGCTTTGTTGAAAAAGGCGGTTTAAGTAAATAAATAGACTTGCATTTCTAAATCGGGCGTATTATAGTCCCTCTAAATTGTCGGAGCGTGGCGCAGTCTGGTAGCGCACTTGTATGGGGTGCAAGGGGTCCCGAGTTCGAATCTCGGCGCTCCGACCAATAAAAAAACAGTCTTTCGGGGCTGTTTTTTTTGTGCCCGAAAAAAACGTGTCGGACACGGGGGACAGGCGCGGCGAAAGGGTAAGACGAAAGATATTTTATATTTTTTAAGGAAGTGGGATATAGCGGGATATACGGGGATTGTAAGACGAAAGATGGTTTTATATTTTTAAGGAAGTGGGATATAGCGGGATATACGGGGATATAACGGGATAGAAACGGCAGAAAACTTTAATTTTTCGGGCGGCGATGATGCCGTCTTTAAATTTTTTTCGCAGGATAGTTTTAACTCTTTTTGTAAAAAACGCAGATTAGTTTTAACTTTAAAAGGTCGGGGATTTCCCCGACCCTATTTAAGGACAGAAACGCTGTTTCATATCGTTTAAGACTTTTTCGGCCTCGTCAAATTGATCGCAAGGCATTTTCCCGATAGTTTCATATTTAAAATGAGCCTTAAGAGCTTTGTAAATCGTTATTTTTGCCGTTGTGCCGCAAGATGCGATCGCTTGTACACGCATAGTCAGAAAATCCTTTTGATCTTTTGAAATCCGGCAAGGAATTCCGTCAATAGGGCTTTGATCTGTTCGCGTGATAAAAAGCATCATCAATCCTAACGCCAATAAAATGATTGTTAGGATTAAACAGCGTTGTAAACGCTTATTTTTAAGATGTTTAAAGGCTCGTTTAATGTTGTTTAAATCGTTATCCATATCTTACTCCTTTTATTGTGTGTCAACAAAAGGATAGATACCTTTAAACGGCAGATTTTAGAATCTCTATCAAATCAATGATTTCCGCTGTGTCTTTTTCCTTGGACGCTTCGCGTTCTGTTCGTTTTTTCAAAATATAGGCGTAAATTTTAACGATTAAAGGAGCTTTATTTTTAGCTTTCTCAAATTTAAATTCTGAATCGATGTATTCAACGATTTCCGTCAACAACACTTCGTCAAGAGGGGTGGAACTGACGGCTTTTTGAGCTTCTTGACCCGTTATAAGCCAGTCAAGACTTACATTTGCCGCTTTTGCAATCTGAAATAAAGCAGATGCTTTGGGTTCTGATGTCGCAGATAAGTAATAGTCTAAAGTGCGACGATTTATCCCCGTGATGCGGCAAAATTCATTACCATTACCAACTTTATTCACACAAAAACGGATTCGATCCGCTAAAGCAACATTATCGGAGTTCATAGCGTTAAGTCCGATGAAAGATAGAAATTTCTTTCGTTACATCAGAGTTTAAAAATACCATTTTTTTCAAAAACATAGATATTTTTTTCATAAAATAAACTCCGATAGACATTTTTATCTTTACAACAACGAAAGAAATGTCTATGTTTATTCCATAAGATGAATTTAACACCCCTAATAAAAACCGACTTGCCGGTCGGTTTAAATCGAGGATCGGAGGTTTTTATGCATTGGACGCCTGTTCAAATCAAATGCGCTGTTTTGCTGAAAGGTAAAACGCTCACGAGCATTTCTCTTAAAGCCGGTTTATGCGCAGATGCCTGTTCAAAAGCAATCCGAGTGCCGTTTCCGTCTGCCGAAGAAGCAATTGCCGAGTTTTTAGGTATTCCCGCCTACGAACTGTGGCCAGACCGTTTCAACGACGACGGAAGCCGTAAAAACTCCCGACTAAACAAATATAAAAAGATTCGTTCGTTTAGGCAACGTCAAAAAAACAAAGCGGCTTAAACATGGAGGATAAAATGGTTAGAACGTACGTATCGTCCGACATTTTAGATTATCAATGCAACGGCTTCCCTTTTATTTGCCACGCCAAAGAATTGAAAGAAATGGCTAAGACCGGTGATTGTCAGGTCATTATTTTGGATCGTCTGGAAATAAATTTCGGATACAATGACATCATAGGCATTACAGAATACGACGTGAACGTTATACCGGTTTCGGGCGGCATAAAAAAGAGCCACAAAGCAGAACAGCATTATTTTTCTTCTTATAAAGAAGCCCGCAGTTTCATTGAAAAGTTATTGATTACGCATTTAACAGAAAATGAAGGTTAAAGCGATGTCAAAGAAATTCAAAGACACACAGACGCTTGATTTATTCGAACAGGTTTATCCTGTCCGCAGACCGCCGGTGATCTCCCACACCGTTGATTTGAGCGGCAAGATTAAGCGTTTGGTGTCTTTGATCCTGAAAGAGAGCCCTAAAAGCCGCGAACAAATCGCCGCTGAGATGTCGGAGGCTATGGATTGCCCGTCATTTAGCAAAGCGATGCTGGATAACTATTCCAGTGAAGCCAACGAACAGCATCAAATCCCGCTATATCGCTTTATCGTCCTCGTTCGGGTTGCAAAGGCGGGCTGGGCTTGGGACGAATTATTGGCAGATGAAGGTTATACCGTGTTGTTCGGGGAAGAAGCCTTGCTTGCCGAACGCGGACGTTTACAGCAAGAGATCGCTTTAAAGAAAAAACAGCTAAAAGAATTAGAAAAAGCCTCACCGGTCAGAATAAGGAGGCGGTCATGAAAGAGTGGTTTACAGCTAAAGAACTCGCCGAATTTAAATTGCCGACACTTCCAAGCACAGAAAGAAATATTCAGTTGAAGTCTAAACGCGACTGCTGGAAATCTCGTGCTAGATCAGGTCGCGGCGGCGGGAAAGAGTATCATATTTCCAACCTGCCGGAAGTCGCCCGCATTCAGTTGGCTGTTATGACAGCGCCAGCCGCAAAAAAAGAAGCGGCAAAAACGGAAATCAATCCGCAGGGATTGGCAGAGTACGCCCATATTGAAGGTCGTGCGAAAAACCGAATTGACGCGAAACTTGAAATCTTGGAAGCGTTCAAGGAATTTCAAAAAACGCTCGGATTTGCGAACACCCGCGCCCGCTACATTTTCGCCGAAAAATACAATGCCGGCGAAGTGCCTATCGCCGATTGGGTCAAACATACGATTATCAGCGTTTCGGCCTGCACTTTAAGAAATTGGGCAGAAGTCTTGGTGAACAAAGGGATTTCAGGCTTAGCCGGCAAATACGGTTGCCGCAAAGGAACGGGCATCATTGATACGAATGAAGCCGTCAAAAATTACATTTTGGGCGCGATTTACGAAACCCCGCATATTTCTTGCAAAAACATTATGCGCGGCTTGCGTGCTCGCTTTAAGGAAACGCAGGAGAGCCTGCCTTCTTACCGGACTTTGCAAGCTTGGGTAAAGACGTGGAAAGAGGATAACGAACAGCTTTTAACTGCTGTCAAAAATCCGGACGCTTGGCGGTCGAAGTATAAATCAGCAGCCGGAAGCGCGTCCGAAAGCATAACCCGTTTAAACCAAGAATGGCAGTTTGACGGAACTCCATCCGATCTGCTTTTGGCGGACGGAAGGCGGTGCAACATCGTTGGTATCATTGATGTGTATTCCCGCCGATTAAGTTTAAGCGTTTGCGACCGCGCTTCGGCGTATGCAGTCGGGTGTGCCGCACGGAAAGCTATTTTGAAGTGGGGCGTTCCTGAAACGGTGCGTACCGACAACGGTAAAGATTACGTCGCCGATTATATCAAGCGCGTTTTTGCCGCTTTGAACATAGAGCAGATTATTTGCCCTCCGTTCAGCCCGCAAAAGAAACCGCATATCGAGCGGGCTTTCAGGACGTTTTCGCATTCTTTGCTGGAACAGCTTGACGGTTTTATCGGTCATAACGTTGCCGAACGCAAAGATATTGAAGCCCGCCGTTCATTTTCTCAGCGTTTGTTCAATAAAGATGAAACCATCGAATTGCGTTTAACCACTCAAGATTTGCAAGAATTTTGCGACCGCTGGTGTGAAGAGATATACGAACGCGAAGAACACGGCGGGTTAGGTATGTCACCCGAAGAAAAAGCGGCGTCCTACACGGGAGAAATCCGCCGCATTGCCGACGAGCGTTGTTTGGACGTTCTGCTTGCCAAGCCCGCCGGGAAAAACGGCATCCGTCTTGTGTCCAAGAAAGGCATTTCTTACGAGGGAGGCTATTATAACGCGCCGGAATTGGGCGGTTATGAAGGACAACAGATTCGCGTTTTGTTGGACGAGCAGGATTATGGCGAACTTTACGCTTTCGACCTTGACGGCAAATTTATCTGCAAAGCCGTTTCTTTTGAAAACAAGGGCGTTTCTTTGGAAGAAGTAGCCGCCGCCCGATCTGCCGTTCAAAAGCGCGCGTTAAAAGCTAAGAAGGATGCCTTGCGCCGTATTGCCAAAGAAACGAACCTGAAAGGCAATGCGATGGTGAACGAAGTCTTTATGCAAGCTGCCGAAGAAGCAGGCAAGCTTGTACGGCTTCCCTCGGAAACGGTTGCCTATCAAACCGAACAGATGGCAGAAGCATTGAAAGCCGTCATTTCCAAAGAACCGCCGAAACCAAGCGAATTAAGCGCCGCGGAAAAAGCCGCCGCCGAACGGCTGAAAGCTCAAAAGCCTTCAACGGTCGTAAAAATCAAACCTTCTCCGCAACAGAATTTTGAACGCTGGAAATCCCTGAAGTCCCGTTTTGACGAAGGGGAAGCTCTAAACGACGACGAACTGTTCTTTTTAGAAAATTATCCCTCGACGGGAGAATACAAAGCGCAGGTTTTCGCCGCAAAATGCCCGAAAGTATTGGCGGGCGCGATTTAAAAACAAACCGCCGAAGCAGAAGCTTCGACGGCCTGTAACAAAACAAGGAAAAAGTAATGGAAAACACGACGATTGTCAATAACACGCAAACCGCACAGCTCAGGAACGTTATTTCTTTGCTGACCGGCGTTGAACGGGCGGAAAACAGACCGCCGCATCTGCCGGGACTGGTTTGTTTTTACGGGCCCAGCGGCTGGGGCAAATCTTATGCCGCCGCCTATGTTGCCAACACAAAAAACGCCTATTACGTCGAGCTGAAATCGACATGGACGGTCAAATATCTGCTTCAAGCGATTTGCAAGGAAATGGGGCTGACCTATTCGACGGGCGACACGCTTGCCGTTTTGGGCGAAATGGTTACAGAACAACTTATTTTAAGCGGTCGGGCTTTGATTATCGACGAGTTCGATTACTTGGTTGATAAAAACAAAGTGGATGTAATCCGCGACTTGTTTGAAGGTTCCGCTGCGCCCGTCATTTTAATCGGCGAAGAACAACTGCCCAACAAATTAAAGCGTTGGGAACGCACGCACGGGCGCATTTTGGATTTCATACCGGCGCAACCCGCCAGCTTTGAAGACGCGCAGGCATTACGAGATTTGTACTGCAAAAGGGTCAAGATCGGCGACGATCTTTTGGATGAAATTTGGAAGGTTGCCCGCGGTTCCGTTCGCCGTATCTGCGTTAATCTTGAACGTGTTCAACAAACCGCCATTACCATGGCAAAGCGGGAAATCGGCTTAACAGATTGGAATGATCCGTTGTTCACGGGCGACGCCCCGTCGCGGAGGGTTTGAGCATGGGAAAAGAAAGCAAACGCCAGCTGATCTGGCAAGAAATCCGAAAGCAAAAAGACTTCACTTTGGATTCTTTGGCTTCTGGTACCCGCATTGAACGCGGAACAATCAGAACATACGTTATTGGGTTGGAAAAAGCGGGCTTTGTAAGAATTTTTGACCGGAAAGAAACGGACAAACCTTATGTGACAACGCAGTTTAAAACAAATTGCTACGTTTTGGAAAAAGATGTCGGAATTGACGCTCCCCGCGTTACTCGCGACGGTAAAATCCTGCCTTCTGACATCAATCAGGATTTATGGCGGGCAATGAAAATTTTGAAAGAATTTTCCATAACCGATTTAATCGCATCGACAACGCAAAAAACAACGGTTGAGAACGTTAAAACCTACTGTTTGTTTCTAGCCAGAGCCAACTATTTGAAACGTAACGGAAGCCGTTTTGTGTTTGTCAAAAGCACGGGAGCGAAAGCCCCGCAAATCCTGCGGATTAAAGCGGTTTTCGACCCGAACTTGAAACAGATTGTCTATCAAAGCGGAGGCGAGAAATGAACTTTATTTGCGAATTAAGAAAAGCATGTGAAGAAACATCACAAGCGAAAGTCGCCAAAGCGATCGGTTATTCCGCCGCAACCGTTAATCTGGTTTTAAAGGGCTCTTATAAAGGCGATTTAAACGCCGTTGAAAAAGCATTCAGGGGCGCTTTTAAAGCTGAAACCGTTACTTGCCTCGTTCTGGGCGAAATACCGGCTCATCGGTGCATATCCATACAACGCCAACCCTTCGCCGCAACAAATCATCAGCGTGTTTTGCTGTTTAAGGCTTGCAAAACCTGTCCCAATAAAAAAGGAGAATGAAATGCCTTTAAACTCCACCTTATCCCAACAGATTTTCGGCGTGATTTCCACGTTGACCCGTGAATACGGCCAAGAACCGCAGGGATTTATTCCGCCGTCAATCATGGACAGAGAAATCAAAAAGCTGATCCGCATCAAAAACGAAGTTGCCGCTTTGGAAAAAGAGCTTTCCGATAAATCAGGTTTGTCCAAAGAAACCGTAGCAGTTGCCGTTCGCCTGCGTCATCTGGGTGTTGTGCCGGGGACGGTATATAGCAAGGGGAACGACAATGACGATCTTCCGCCGGCAGCTTAGATTTTTGATTTTTTTACTGACTTATAAACCACCCATCAGAGAAAGGAAATAAAATGGAAAAAGAAACGAAAATCCCAGAAGGATACATGAAAGACGCGGCGGGACGTCTTGTCCCTATCGATATTGTCAAACCGACCGAAAAACTGGAAGACCAGCTGGTCAAGAAAATCATGGATTACGCCCGCGCGTTGTCCGACCAGATCTCGCGGTTTAAGGGACACACCGGCGACGATATTGCCGCTTACCTGTCGTTAATCGACGAAAAGTACGGCGTCAAAAAAGGCGGCAGAAAAGGAAACATGACGTTTCAGACGTATGACGGTTTAAAAAAGGTTCAGGTCGCCATTTCCGAAAACATCGTTTTCGGGGCAGAACTGCAAACCGCGAAAAACTTAATCGACGAATGCATCAATGAATGGGGTGCGGACAGCCGTCCGGAAATTGTCACGCTGATCGACCACGCGTTTCAGGTCGATAAAGAAGGAAAAATCAACCGAAACGCTTTGCTGTCGCTTCGTCGTCTGGACATCAAAGACGAAACGTGGCAACGCGCAATGCAGGCGATTACGGACAGCATCCGCATTGACGGTTCTAAGCAGTATTACCGCTTTTACGAACGAGACACTGCTGAATCTCCATGGCGTGCCGTAACGGTTGATTTGGCAAAAGCATGAAGGAAAAACAGATGAGAAAAGCTCTTGAATATATCTGCCTTGCCTCTGCTCTGACATTGATCGGTTATACGTTTTATGTTGAAAGGCAAGTCATCGCGGCGACCGAGCACGTCAAAGACGCAACTGCGGAACTGAGAATAAAAGCGGAATTGGATTGATTTTCTTTATGGGTGCTTAGAGCGTTTAAACGCTCTAAGCAGACACAAAGAAAAGAGATAATGTTCAGAGGTACTTTAAAAAATGTTGACCGCAACTAAAAAATTTGGCACCGTAGTTGTTGAGCTTGAAAAACTCAACAGAACGGAAACCGCGCCCGAAAGTATGCGGTATATTTATGCCCGAATTTTATGTCGGGAGGCTGCGAATAAGGCTTTGCCAAATAAGCAGGCACGTTTCTGTCGTGTTTTTCAACTCCCGACGCCTGACGGGTTCAGGCTTCCCATGAAAAAGGAAACAGAAAATGCAAAATATCATCAAATTTCAAGATCAAAATATCGAAATCATAACGGTCAATGGCGAAAGCTATTTGAACGGGAACCAGATTGGTTCCTGTTTGGAATTGGCTTTTCCAGCAAAGGCGGTTTCAAAAATTTATCGGAAACACAAAAAGGAATTTGCTCCAGAAATGTCGATAGCCGCCGAAATGCCGACAACAACAGGCAACAAATTAACCCGTCTTTATTCTTTACGCGGAGCGGCATTGATCGCGATGTACGCGCAAACGCCTGTTGCGGCGCAGTTCCGCGCCTTTATCTTGGACGTTTTGGAAGGCAAGCAATCCACCAAAGCCCAAGCGGAACAGCTGAACTCCCTCAGAGAAGAGCTGTTGCGGCTCTGCCCCGAATGGGCAAAGATTCTTCGCTGTCATCAGGCGGGGCTTTCGGGCAGAGAAATCGGAAAAGTCGTCGGGAAAAGCCGAACAACGGTCAATATGGCGTTACAGCGTATGCACGCTTGCGGCTTTCCCGTCCGTTTGGTTTCGGGACGCAAATCCGCTCAGCTTTCCTTGCCGTTCGGAGGGTAAAACAATGGGAAAAGTCATTAAATTGCCCCAAAAGCGGATTTATAAACCCGACGTCAGCCGTAAAATCAAAGACGCGATTAAAAACGGTAAAATCACTTTTGAAGATTTGGATTTTGCCCTTAAAATTCGCGAAATCCTTAACCGTGTTTAATCTTTTAACCTTTTTTCCCTGCCGCTTTGACTGCGGCAGGGTTTTCTGTGCCTGAAAGGAAACAATTATGAAAGTCGTTGTTTTTAACGTAAAAAGAAAATGGTTCAATAAAATCAGATCCGGAGAAAAAACGCATGAATACAGACTGGCGAAGGCTTACTGGGAAAGCCGCCTGTTCCGTGCCGATGTGGCCGAATTTCGCTGTGGCTATCCAGCAAATGGAGATACGGATAACATCATGGGCTTTGAAATTGCGGGCATCACAAAAATAAACGGGAAAGATACGGATTTAGCCGTTGATGAGGAAGTGTTCGATATCAAATTGGGCATGAGATTGGGATAATTGATATGACAACAGATAAACGCCCCTTGCTAGCAAAAATTCATATTGCAAAAGCACAGCTGAACCTTGACAACGACCAGTACCGCGACATTGTGCGGCGCGTAACGGGCAAGGACAGCGCGGCACAGTGCCGGTATTCCCAACTTGTTGACCTGATTAACGAATTTAAATCTTTGGGCTGGAAAACGGAAAAGAAAAAAGCGTTCAGGCGCGCACCGTCCGACGGAATTAAAAAAATATATGCCCTTTGGGGCAAATTGCAGGCTTTGGGAGCCGTGCAATCGACCGATAAAACCGCGCTTGACGCTTTTGTGAAAAAATACACCGGCATCGATAGCGTTCAATGGCTACAGCCAGCTCAACAACAAAAAATTATCGAAATTCTCAAGCAATGGATTAAACGTATTGGGGGATAAAATGTCGCAGTTGACGGGAATTTTAGCGGAGTTTGAAGAAATCGTCGGCTTTGCCTCGGCAATTAAAATTGCGGCGGTTAAGGGCGGAACGGTAGCTTATATCCCGCAACCCAGAAACCTGAAGCCGGAACACTGGCTTTGCGCGGCAATCGGATCGGAAGATGCGGTTAAAATCGCCAAACAATTCGGCGGCAATGAAATTGAAATCCCTTTGGGCCCGTTCGGTGGGAATCGCAGTCGTGTGTGGCGCATCATTCGTCAGGCAATCAAAGATGGCCATTCCGCCGCCAAAGCCGCCCGCTTAGCCGGCGTAACAATGCGCACCGTTCGCCGCCATAAATCCGGCGAAACCGCAGGAAATAAGAAAAACGATGGTCAGGGAAAGCTATTTTAGAACTAAATGGAAATATGTATTTCTTGTTTTGAAGCTAGAAAAGGCATTGCTCGATATTCTTTTTGATTGATAGTATGGCCATTTTCTTTTTTGGAACGTTTTTTATTATCTTCTCCCCATGTTCCCCATTGTTTAAAGAAGAAGGCTACATTCTGTTCATCACATTGCTCTTTGATATTTAAAGCCCATTCTTTTTTCATAGGTCGAGCTAAAGGACCGCTTTCTCCTCCAACAATCACCCAGTCAATTTTTGAAAAATCAACAACGCCTAAATCTTCAAGGAGAGGCTCTACGGATAAAAATTTAACAGAAACATTCTTTATTCGGCGCAAATAATCTATCCGAAAAATAGAAGATTTGTTTTCTACCGTTACTCCCAACCAGACATTTTGAGGAACTTGTCTGTTTTGGAAATAGTATTCCATTTGTTCTGCCCGTTTTGTTAAAACTTGATATTTATGTTGAGGCGTACTCCTAATAATATCAAAAACACGATCAATGTATTCGAAAGGAACATTTTCATGAAAAAGGTCGCTCATTGAATTTACAAAATACATCGTTGGTTTTTTGTTTTTTAACGGTTCTTCTAACCGATGAGGTTGTAAGGTCAATTTAAAACCGTTTTCATATCCTTTTGTTCCCATTGCGTGCAATCGGCGCGCCATAACTTCGGCATAACAATGACGACAACCTTCGCTTTTTTTTGTGCATCCCGTGATCGGATTCCATGTTTCTTCCGTCCATTCAATCTTGCTTGGCATTGTTACCTCCATTTGTTTTGAGAGATTACTGAATATGCATTAAAAGTTTATAAATCTAGGACTGTTTGACCTGATGGAGTACATTTTTTATTTGCTTTTTTCCAAAACTCCAGTCCTCGTTGATTATTTGAAGCAAAAACCAAATGGTATTTAGAGCCAACATTTACCGTATCATTAAACCTTAAGCCTATGGCTGACAACTGTCGGATATACTCTTCTCTAAATAATCTGGAAAGTTCACTATTAGCTTTCTTTTGTATTAAATCAATAACATCATTTCGTTTATAAAAATCAGATAAGCCTAAAAAACGCTGATATTTTTCCATAAGAGAATTATTTTGTTTTTCATATGCCATAATTCCATTTCTATTAAAGTCGATTTTATCGAAAAAAGATATAATAAAATCGCAATGATTGTTCGTTTTTTGATTTATTTTTTTTATTGTTTCAAAAGGAACAGAACAATCTGTCGGATCTATAAGGCATAATGTAATTCCATTATGGCTTATTTGCTTGCATAATTCATTAAAATTATTATAATCTCCTAATATCGCATGAGCTTTTTCTGCTTTGCCAAGAGCTTTAAGGCGTTCATTAAGAATTGAAACAACTTTTTCATCATAATCGACAAATAAGGCATCTTTAATGTAATTAAATGAAGGATGACGAACGATGGCTAAAGCTGTTCCATCTTGTTCATATCCATCTCTTGTCGAACAACGTCCAGGACCACTACATATCTCTATATAATGAATTGACTGGGGCCATTTTTTGTGCATCCCACATGAAAAAATATCGAAGTAACGTGTTAAATAATAAATTTTATCATTTGCCCAAGAGCCAACACAACGAAGAGGAAAACCATCGGTCCCTTTTACTGTAGTACAAATGCCATTATTTTCTTGATGTTGATGTCGGATTTCTTTGTTTGAACATCTTAAACAATTTAGTAATCTTTCTTTGCGGACATTTAACTCAAACTTTGTCACTTTTAGAGTTTCCTCATATTATTTAATTATGTAAGTTCTTCTTTTGTTCTTATTGTGCAATTTTTAAAACATACCGTCAAGCTTGTTTTTTTTAGAAAAGAGCATATCGTAGAAACATTAAATTTTCTTTTTTGTATCTTCTATCTACCCCCCCCCCCCCCCCCTGACAAATGACACAATTTTTTAGAATGGCAGAATCTGCCATTCTTTTTTTGTGTTTATTGAAACAGAGGGAAAAGAGCTATGGCTGATTTGGCTGACATGGCGCAGGCAGAACAGGAACGATTGAACGCCCGATCCGCAGAGCGTCTGAAACGGTATCATGCGCCTAAAGCATTGGAGTTTTGCGCCGAATGTGGCGAACCGATTCCCGAAGCCAGGCGTTTGGCTGTCCCCGGTTGTCGGTTGTGCATTGAGTGTCAGACCGAACGGGAGTGCGGTTGATGGCGGCGTTTGTCGGATTTATTAAGGATTACTGGGGCGTGATCGTCGGCGTTGCTGGATTTTTCTTTGCTTGGATCAAATTCACGGCGGCTAAGACATACGCGTTAAAGGACGATTTTAGAAAGATCGAAAAGCGTCTGGATGTTTTGGAACAGGGATATAAGAACGTGGTCAGTAAAGACGACATTCACAAAATCGGCATTCAAATTGAACGATTAACGGGAGAAATGAAGCGTATTGATAGCGTTTTGACCCGTTCGGAAGTCATTTTGCAAAGACAGGAAGAATATTTGCTGAACGGAGGGCGCAAGTAATGGAATATCGGCAGTTAATTACAGAAAATCAGCGTTTGGCTGTTCTGAGATTTTTAAAGGATGACAGTGATTATACGCTGAACACGTCGATTTTGCAAGACGGACTGACGGCGATCGGGCTGGACATTTCACGAGATAAATTGGAAACGGAAGTCAACTGGCTGGCGGAACAGGGGTTAGTCGAAATTGAACATTACCGCAGTGTTACAGTGGTCAAGCTGACAGGACGCGGATTAGACGTTGCCGAAGGTTGCGCCGTGGTTCCGGGCGTAAAACGTCCGCGTCCAGTTTAAAGGAGGCATCAATGCCCCGTAAATCCAGCATTAAAAAATTACCGCATCAAATCAAAACGGAAATTGACCGTTTATTATCGGACGGGCGAACAACGATTGATGAGATTGTATTACATTTAAAGAAACTGGGCGTAACGGTATCACGTTCGGCGGTCGGGCGTTATTCGCAAAAGTTTGAAGACGTATCCCGCAAAATGCGCGAAGCCAGAGAAATTTCAGCCGCGTTTGCCCAAGAATTGGGAGATTTGAAAAACGATGAAGTCGGTCGTCAGCTGACCGAAATGCTGCGCACGGTCATTTTCAACGTGTTGATTCCGAAAGTGTCCAACGAAGAAGTCGCCGTCAAACCGTCCGATTTAATGTTAATGGCCAAAGCGATCAAAGACTTATCATCGGCCAACAAGCTGTCCGCCGATCTGGAATTAAAAGTCCGGAAAGAAGCCGCCGAACAGGCCAAGCAGGAAGCCGTCAAAGGCGTCATTGCTGCCGGCAGGAAAAACGGCCTGTCAAAAGAAGTGCTGGAAGCAATGAAACGCGGTGTTTTCGGGTTGGAGGAATAAATGCGGAAATTGCCGTCCGTTTTTCTGCCGTATCAAAAACAGCTGATGCAAAGCGTTTACGCCAACCCTGTAACAGTTGTCGAAAAATCAAGACGTACCGGGTATTCTTGGGCAATGGGTGGTATTGCCGCTTTGATTGCTTCGGCGCAAAGTTCGGCGGGCGGGCAGGATGTGCTTTATCTGGGCTATAATTTGGAAATGGCGCGGGAGTTTATCGATTACGTCGCCGACTTTTCAAAACAGATTTTAAAGGTCGCCGCCGATGTTCAGGACACCGTATTTGAGGACGACGCCCGCCCCGAAAAAAGCATTAAGGCGTTCAGAATAGAATTTGCCAGCGGGTTTAAAGTCTTGGCTCTGCCGTCCGTTCCGCGTTCTTTACGCGGTATGCAGGGGCTGGTCGTCATTGACGAAGCGGCGTTTCACGACGATCTGCCCGAAGTGATGAAGGCCGCCTTTGCCCTTTTAATCTGGGGCGGCAAAGTCGTTATCATTTCAACGCATGACGGAGCGGAAAATCCGTTTAATCAATTATGCGAAGACATCAAAAAAGGCGATTTGCCCTATAAATTGCTTCACTGTTCGTTCGACGAAGCCGTGCGCGACGGTTTGTTTAAACGGATTTGCTTTACTAAGGGCGAAGAATGGACGGCGGAAAAGGAAGCGGCTTGGGTCAATGAAATCCGCGCATTTTACGGAGATTCCGCTTCCGAAGAACTGGACTGCATTCCCGCGCGCGGTTCGGGAAGCTATTTTTCCCGCATTATTCTTGAAAATTGTCAGGATGAGACCGCGCCTGTTTTGCGTTATACCCAAACGGCCGAGTTTGTTTTGAACGAACGGCGTTCCGACATTACGAAGGAATGGACGGCGGCGGTTCTGCGCCCCGTCATTGATTCTTTGCCTTTGGTAAAACGTACCGTTTTAGGCCAAGACTTCGGACGCGACGGCGATTTGTCCGTCATCTGGGTGTTGCAGGAAGAAAACCCGACGCTTTGGAAAACGGTGTTTGTTTTGGAATTGCGGTCAATTCCTTTTGATATTCAACAGCAGATTTTGTTTGAGATCATAGACGGCCTGCCCTTGTTTCATCACGCCAAGTTTGACGCGCGCGGCAACGGGCAAAGCCATGCGGAAGCAGCGTTACAGAAATACGGCGCGTCAAAAGTCGAATGTGTCATGGCCTCGCCCAAGTGGTACGGGGAATGGTTCCCGAAATACAAACGCGCTTATGAAGACCAAAGCATCACCGTTCCCGAAAGCGAAGACATTATCGCCGATCATCGTTTAGTCGTTTTAAACAAAGGCGTTCCGGGCATGAGCGACAAGCGCGTCAAGGGTTCGGACGGCAAATACCGCCACGGCGACAGTGCGGTCGCGGGCGTTTTGGCTTGGGCGGCGGCGCGGACGGAGGGAGAACCCGCATTCGGTGCAAGCATCAACAAGCCGGAAAGGAGATTCAATGTTTGGATTTAAGAAAAAGCAAACGGCGGAAAAGTTTGTTGAATCTGTGGGCATTTCCGTTGAAGAAGAAGGCTTTACAAAACTGACGGGCGACAAAGACCGCTCTTTATCGTCATTAACGCAGGAAAGAATGCAGGAGCTGGCTGTTTTCTTATGGAAAAGTAATCCTCTAGCCAACCGCATCATTGAATTGCCTCTTGTTTATTTGTTGGCCGAAGGCGTAACGATGAACGTTCAAGATGAAACGGCGCAACAATGGCTGAACGAGTTTTGGAACGATCCGATAAACCAGATGGACATCAAACTGCCGAAAAAAGTCCGCGAAATGTCCTTGTTCGGAGAACAGTGCTGGCCTGTATTTAAAAATCCGACAAACGGCGCGGTGCGGTTAGGGTATCTTGATCCCGGACTGATTAAAGAGGTAAAGACCGATCCCGACAATACCGAACAGCCGATAGGCGTTGTTACAAAGGCTTTGGGCAGAAAGCGCAAATCAAAAAAGTACCGGATTATCGTTCCCGGTTCGGAAAACATTTTTGGCGAAGAGGCAAAGAAAATCCGCGAAGAATTTAATGATGGCGAATGTTTTTACTTTAACATCAACGCGCTGTCGTCGTCTTCGCGGGGGTTGTCGGATTTATTGGCGACAATGGACTGGCTGGATTTGTATGATAAAGCCCTGTTCGGCGAGGTTGAACGCTGGGACGCTCTGCGGTCTTTTATCTGGGACGTGACGCTGCGCGGAGCGACCGAAGAAACCGTCAAAAAGCGCGCTTCGGAAATCGAAGTGCCGTCTTCGGGCGGCGTGCGCGTGCATAACGACGCGGAAACGTGGCAAGCGGTTACTCCCGACTTACAGGCCGCAAACGGCGCGGAAAACGCTCGGACGGTGCGCAACCATATTCTGGGCGGCTCAACATTGCCGGAACACTGGTACGGCGGCGGCGGCGACGTCAACCGTTCAACGGCGGGCGAAATGGGCGAACCGACCTTTAAAACGTTCAAGTTTCGCCAAACCGAATGGAAACATATCCTTGAAACAGTCTGTTTTTACGCCATTTACTCAAGGTTGGAAAAAACGGGAAATATCCCCGAAGATTTGCGGAATTACCGCCCCGTCGCACAGTTCCCCGAATTAACACATCGAGACACGTCTGTTTATGCGGCGGCGTTACAACAAACCGTCGTTGCCGTCGGCATCGCCGTTGAAAAAAGCATGATGACTGAAGAAACGGCTGTTGCGGTCATCGGCTCGATGATTTCCCGCATCGGTATTGAAGTTAATCCCGCCAAAGAGCTGGAGCAAGCCCGTGCTAAAGCCCGCATTCAAACACAGGACGACATCTACGATGAACAAGACGTTTGAGGCGGAAAGAAAAAAGCAGTTAAAACGCTTTACGGACAGCGTGCGCCGAACAAATGCAGACATTGACGACTTTTTAAAAAAAGCACGTCAGGAAATTAAAATGCGCTTGGCAGAAGCCCCCTCAGATTATCAAACATGGGCTTTGACGAACGTTCAAAAAGACATTGAGCGCGTCGCCGAAGAATTAAAATCCGAACTGCAGAGCGCGGGAACGGCAGGATTTGACACGGCGATAAACATCGGCGCGGCTGTTGTGGACGAACCGCTTAAATCCGCATTTAATTATGATTTAAACGCCCGTGTTCAAGTGGCGAGCACGGAACAGATCAAGGCGATGCGTTCTTTTTTAACCGACCGTTTGGCAGACGTCGGCGAACAGGCGAAAAAGAAAATAAACGAACAGCTGGGGCTTTGCCTGATTGGGGCGCAAAATCCGTTTCAAGCGGCGCGGGAAATTGCAACGCATCTGGGAACGATCGGCAGATCCCGCGCGCGGCGGATTGTTAATACGGAACTCGGCCGCGCCTTTTCCGTTGCAACGCAAGAACGATTGAAGCAAGCGCAGGAAGCCGGATTAAAAATAAAAAAGCAATGGCGGCGGTCGGGAAAAATCCACAGCCGTTTGACGCACGATCTGGCGGACGGACAAGTCGTCGATGCCGATAAACCGTTTATTGTCGGCGGCGTTAAGATGATGTATCCCCGCGATCCGACCGCCCCGGTTTCGGAAACAATCAACTGCGGGTGCGTTTGCTTGCCCTATATGGACGATTGGGAAGTCGAACATCCCGCCGACGTTCCCTTTACTATCAAAGAATTAAACAAAAGCCACGAAAAGCGGATTGCGCAAGACGTCAGGCGGGAAGATTACCGTAACTGGGCGGAAAAAATATTAAGCCGGGCGGACGGCGTGCGTCCGGACGGCACGTCCAAAACCGCCGGAACGATCAGCGTCGATATTTTACAGGCGTTAAAGGTTCGCGGTCTGGAACCCGCCAGCCCGGACATCAGCATTACGGACAAACAGCTGATCCACCTGTCGCGCAATGTTAAAAAAGAACGCGGACAGCAGGTTGATTTAAACACGATTAAAAACCTGCCGGATCTGTTGAATAAAGCCGACGTTGTTCTGCGCTCCAAGAACAAAAATGAGCTGGTCTATGCGTTTAAACGTCCCGACGGTCTGTATGACAAAGTGGCCGTTAATTTGGGCAGAGCCGAAGACGGAGCCAAAAATGCAAAGCGGCGTAATTGGATTATTACGGCAGGAAAAGTCAGTTCTGATAATCTGCAGGATAAAATTTATGAATTGCTCAAAGGAAATTTTTAACTGCTACAGGCAGGACGCAACCCCTGCTAAACCAACGACCCGAAGGCTTGTGCTTACAGATCCATCCGAAGATGTCCCAGGTTACAGCCGACTTTGTAACTCTCTGTAGCAGCTTTAATAAATATTATACGTTTTCCGTAAATAAAAATCAAGAAAGGAGGTTGCGATGAAAATCAGATTACCGTTTAACCGTTATCTTATCATCACTTCGCCCAAGAAAGGCTATGAAATCCTGCCCGTTGAATCGATGAACTTCTACCGTGAAAAAATAAAAAAGTGTTCCGCCGCCCTACGAGCAATCTGCCAAGAGGTGGAAGAGCAAGGCTGTTGCACGAATTGGGACGAAATCGTTTATCAATGCGATCGGGCGTTGGAAGATCGCAAATGACTGATTTTTCAAAAACCGAAAATAAAGCCGCATAAAGCGGCTTTGTTATTTTTCGGCTATCGTTTTACATTGTCAAAGCCAAAACGCACACAGCCCCGTTTAACACCCGTTTAACTTCGATGTTTTTAAGGCAAAAACATTTTTATACATTTTATCACGGAGCAAAGGAGGCATTGATTTAAGCAAATCATACTGAGAATAAAAATAGTAAAGGATCAGAGAGGCAATACGCATTGCAATATTTGCATCATTACGTTGGGATTGGGGAAAATAAGATTGAAGGGCATAAGGACTGTGGTGTTTGTACGCGCATAGCAACTGATACATTTTTCGTTCCATGAAAATATGGGATAGAATCTCCCTTTCCTCCTCTGACAAAGACGGATCGTTTTGTTTTTCGGAAAGCTGTTTTTCCATCTTTTCCAGGGTAGAACCGTGCCAGACTTTCCTATAATTTTTTCGGTTTAAGTAATCCGCATCACTTTTAAATGTGACATTCGGTAATTTAAAGCGTTCCGGGTTTATTTGTTTAATTTTATACAAATATTTTCCTGCTTTTGCGGGCTGTTGGCTTAGATGAGGAAGACTTTCAATCCACCCGAAATCAAAAAATTCGTTAATTTTTTCTTCTGTATTGCAAATCAAAAGCCATTCAAAAACGATGAAGAGTTCAAACATTTGGCAAGCAATGATGCCGCCGCTGTACGGGTCGGCCGAAGCTAAGTATAAAACGCTTCTGGCCGCATCAAGAGCGCGTTTAAAAAATAAGATTTTTATACTATCCTTTGATGTTCTTTCAGGAAAATTTTGTTTTTCCCCAAATCTGCACAGCTTTTTTAAGGTGTTCCTTAGATCTTCCGTAGAGCAGTCAAAATAATTTTTCATACACATTTTAAGAAAAACAGGGGCATTCCCCCTGACAAATGACACAATTTTGAACGATTCCCGAATGCCTTATGGTGTCCTTATCGGTTGCAAAATGCAAGAACTTTTAAGGAGGCCGTTATGGCAAACAAGGAAAACGAAGTGCCGAAAAATGAAGCGGAAGCAAAAAAGGTTTCCGCCGGCATCGGCAAAGCAGACGTTTTAAAAATTCTGCGTGACAACAAAATTGAAATCATCGGGCGCAAAGGCGTTGCCGAACATGATGTGCTGTCTTTTGCCGAACGGGAAAACGACGTCATTGTCGTGACCTGCGACGGGCGCAAACACGTTTTGAAAAAATAAGGGGCGCGGGAATGGGTACGACTTTTCTGGAAGCTCTGGAAACAACGGAAAAAGGCGCGAAACGCTTTAAAATCCGCGTCATTTCCGCAGGCGTTTCCAAAAACGGAAATTATTATTCCCCGGCCGCCTTGCGCGAAGCTGCCCCGTTGTTTGAGGGCGTGCGCGTTCTGGTTCGTTCCGACGAGGAACACATTCAGGGCAAAGGAAAGGATTTCCGCAACCTGATCGGCCGGTTGGCAAATCCCCGTTTTATTGAAAGCACGGCAGAAATTCAGGCTGATTTTGAACTGATCGAACCGAACGGCGCGATTGCCGTAAAACTGCGCGAAGCGTTTGACGGCGGCATGACGGGATTGTTCGGATTTTCGATTGACGCAGCGGCTTTAGCAAAACCGGTGCGCATCAACGGGCAAACGGTTCGCGAAGCCTGCAAAATCACGCAGGTCAAATCCGTTGACCTGATCGTTGAGCCGGGCGCGAACGGCGGCATCATCGACTTTATTGAAGCAGTGAATGAAGAAGGGCAAACAATGAGAGAGAAAGAAACAAAAGAAGAAACAAACGTTCAGGAAGCCGCGCCGGCAATTACGGCGCAGGAGATTGACGATAAAATCCGAATGGTCGAAGCGCGCGCGAACGCCAAAGCCACGATTGCCGCCAGTTCTTTGCCGGAGATGGCGAAAACGCGGTTGAAAAAGCATTTTGAAACATTGGCTGATTTTAAAGAAGCCGACGTCGAAACCGCCATTAAGGACGAACTGGACTATTTGGCGAAATTTACGGAAGCAAACGTCAAAGATTTGGGTGCGGGACGTACGGCGGTAACAAAAGACCGTTTGGAAACGGTTTCGGAACGATTGGATGCGTTTTTTGACGAAGGGCACAAAGACCACCGTCAAGCGTTGTCGTTCAAGGAAGCGTATGTTGATTTGACAGGCGATGCCAAAGTTTCCGGACGTGTTGAAAATTTCACCGAAGCATTGACTTCAACGTCTTTCAGCAATGTTTTGGGTGACGCCATTACCCGCCGTTTGGTCAAAGAATACAATAACAAAACCCAACTGGACGCTTGGCGCAAATTCGCAAGCATTGTTCCCGTTTCGGATTTCCGCGAACAGAAACGCGTCCGCATGGGCGGCTACGGCGATTTGGCCGCGGTCAGCGAAGCGGCGGCGTATGCGGCCGTGACCAGTCCGACGGACGACGTTGCGAAGTATTCGGCTTCCAAGCGCGGCGGATTGGAAAAGATTACGCTGGAAATGATTAAAAACGACGACGTCGGCGCGATCCGTCAGATTCCTGTAAAACTGGCTCGGGCGGCAAAAAGGACGTTATCCAAGTTTGCTTTCAATCTGATTGTTTCCAACCCGACACTGGGGGATTCAAAGACGCTGTTCCATGCCGACCACGGTAATTTGGGATCGGAAGCTTTGTCGGCAGCAAGCTTTACGGCGCGCCGTCTGGCAATGATGAAACAAAAAGAAGCCGGTTCAAACGAGGTGCTGTCCATTCCGCCGGCATTCTTGTTGGTGCCGCCGGAATTGGAAGAAACGGCTTATAATCTGTTTGTCCGCAATACAAACAACGATCCGCAGTACGTCCAGACGGTCAAACCGGAGATTATTCCGATTTGGTATGCAACAGATGCCGATGACTGGTATCTGGCTGCGGATCCTGCCGACATCACCGGTATTGAAATCGGATTTTTGGACGGTAACGAAGAACCGGAATTATTTGTTCAAGATAATCCGACTTCGGGCAGTGTGTTCACGAATGACCAGATTACCTACAAAATCCGCCATATCTACGGTGGGGCAGTCATTGATTACCGCGCATTCCAAGGATCTGTCGTAACACAACAAAGCGGCGGTTAATTAACGAAAGGGCAAGCCGATGAAGGCGGATATTCAAAAATTGACGGATATTTTGGCGATTGACGCCGAAGGACGGTTTTCTGATGAAGACCGCGCCGCCGCCATAGAGCTTGCCCTTTTCAGGTATTCTTCGGATCGGCCGCGCATTGCCAAAGAAACAGTGGAATTTAAAGGACTTCGCATTCTTTCTTTGCCGCAAGATTGGCAAGCGGATTTTTCCCGCGTTCTGGACATTCGCACAGACGGTGGCACACGTATTGATTTTGACGTTTCCGCAGAAAAGATCGTCATCAACGGCTTTGTAAAAACGGGCGACAAAATTGTTATCACATACACCTTGCCCCACGTTTTAACAGAAACGCAGGATACAATCCCTTTTATAGATCGCGAAGCCGTGGCGAATTGGGCGGCGGCGTTTTTGCTGGACGGCATGGCGGCCGGATATGCGGGATCAATCGCATCGACAATTTCTTCGGACAGCGTGGAACACGGAGCAAAAGCGAACAATTATCATACGCAGGCTGCGGCTTGTCGTAAGTTTTACCGCGATCACATGGGATTGGACGACAAACGAAACGCCGCGGCGGGAACAACAGTCGTCATCAAGCGTTTGGGTACAAGCGGACGGATCGGCATCATCAGACGGGAGAGCGAATAATGGCAAATTCCGTTTATGAAATCACCGGAGCCGTTGAATTGACCGAAGCGTTTAAAAAAGCCCCCGAAATTGTCGAAAAAGTCGGCGTTCGCGCGATTATCAAAGCAACGGCTTTGCTGGAACGCGAAGTCAAAGAACGCACGCCGTTCGGCGTTACCGGATTATTGCGCCAAAGCATCACGGCGCAAAAGCCGTATCGTTCAGGCGTTGATAATCTGATCGGTGTTGTCTCTTCGCCGCTTGATTACGCCGTTTGCGTTGAATTAGGGACAAAGCCGCATTTTCCGCCGATAGAGCCGATCAAAGAATGGGTTTTAAAAAAGTTGGGCTTACCGGTTGTCGAAGTCGAACCTGTTGCGCGGGCGATAGCTTGGAAAATAAAGGCGCACGGAACCAAAGGCGCAAAGATGTTTGCAAGGGCTTTTGAAGCAAACAAGGGGCAAGTTGAACGTATTTTAAGCGTTGTACCGGAACAAGTGGCGCGAGAGATCAAAAAGGCGGCCAAGAAATGAAAACACAGGAAATCAGAAACGAAATCATCAAAACATTATCGGAAATTCCCGATATCGGGAAAATCCAGCCGTTTGAACGCTATGCCCGAGAGCCGACGACTTTAAAAAATTTTTACATCAAAGAAAAAGAACTTTGCGGCTGGTACGTTCGTCGTACTTCCGTTCGGGAAGAAGCTTGGACATCTGGCAGAAACAAAGTGTTTCAGGATTGGCAGATTGTCGGGTTTATGGGGTTAAGTGATGCTGATGCGTCTGAAATCCTTTTCAACGCCAAAATCGACGCGATCAGGCGTGCGTTTCGGACATGTGCTTTACAATCCGCCGATGAAACCGGATACGTTCAGGTCTCTGCCATTCAGCCGGTTATGTTTTGCGGCATTTTGTGCCACACGGCGGAACTGACTTTGCAAACGGTTTCTTATGTTGAAATCGAAGCGGATCAGAACTTTGACCTGACAGATTTTCTGTTATGCAAAACGGACTATGACGCGGGATTGACCGCCGAAGACATGATTGAATTAGGAGGAACAAATGCAGGCAAAAATTAAACCCGTCAACAAAAAGCGTGTTCTGGATCCGGCGACCAAAGCCCCGATCCCCGAAAAGGGCACAACCGTTGAATTAACAACGTATTGGCGGCGGCGGATTATGTCCGGCGAAGTCGAAATTATTACGGAAAAGAAAGGAAGATAAATGGGTGATATTTCTTTTGCACAGATTCCAAACAACTGGCTGGTGCCGTTTGTATGGTGTGAATTCAACTCTGACAATGCCGTTACGGGCGCAAGTGTTCAGCCGATGAAAATGCTGTTAATCGGGCAAAAGTTGGCTTCCGGCACGGCTGAAACGCTGACGGCGAAAAGAATAAGCTCTGTTGAACAGGGTGAAACGCTGTTCGGCAAAGGTTCCATGCTGGCCAGAATGGTCAAGGATGCGAAAAACGCTAACGCCGTAACCGATTTATATGCGATTGGCGTTAATGACGCCGCTTCCGCAACGGCGGCGACGGCGACAATCACAATCGGCGGAACGGCGACGGAAGGCGGCACGCTCTGTTTATATATTGCGGACTACGTTGTCAAAGCGAGCGTTTCAAACGCAAACACGGCGTCGGATATTGCGCAGGCTTTGGTTACGGCGATATCCGCTGATGCGGATCTGCCCGTAACGGCGGCGGCAGAGGCCGGCGTCGTAACGTTGACCGCCAAGCACAAAGGCGAATGCGGCAATATGCCCGTTCATTTGAATTATTATGACGGAGAAGTTCTGCCCGCCGGCGTTACGGTTGAAATTGCCGATTTAACGGGCGGAAAGACAAATCCGGACATTGGTGACGTGATCGCCGTTTTGGGCGACGTCCACTATAATTTTATCGCAATGCCGTACACGGACGGAGCTTCTCTTTCGGCTTTAAAGTCGGAACTGGAAAGCCGCTGGTCAGCCTTGCGCGCGATTGAAGGAATGGCCTTCGGAGCCGTTGACGGCGATCTGTCGTCTTTAGGAGAAAAAGGCTCCGGTTTGAACGATAAGCACCTTACACTCCTGTGCGCGCACGGTTTGAAAAGTCCTTCGTACAGCATTGCGGCCTCTTATATGGCTACGGTCGCTTTGTATGCTTCAAATGATCCCGCCGCGCCGTTTCGTTACGGTTTAAACGGTATCATGACCGGATCGGCCGAAGAACAGTTCACTGACGAAGAAAGAAATCTCCTGCTGCATGACGGCATTTCAACGTTTACACGATCTGCTGACGGAACGGCAATTATTGAACAGGCGATTACGACCTATAAAACCAACAGCGCAGGTGCGGCGGATACGGCTTATCAGGATATCAACGTACCGTTGGTTTTGGGATATTTGCGTTATGACTGGCGTAACTATATCGCCAGAAAATACCAAAACTGGAAACTTGGAGATGACGGAGCGACAGGCGCAAAAGTCATGACCCCGGCAACGATGAAAGCCGAAGCGATCGTTTGGTTTAAAACGCACGCTGAAAACGGGTTGGTCGAAAACTTTGAAGAATTCAAGAAAAACCTGAAAGTCGAACGCAACGCGTCAAACCGCAACAGACTGGATGTTCTGTTACCGCCTGATTTGATGAACAAGCTGGACGTTGTGGCAACGCAAATCGCTTTTATACGATAAGGAGGAAACATGGGATTAAGAGTAGCCGGATCAATCGAAGTCAAAACGGACGGCAGCATTTTGGAAGCCAAAGGCCAGTGGTCTTATAATCTCGGCCACCCGAAGCGCGAGCCGATATACGGCGCGAACCTAAAGGTGATGGGATACAAGGAAACGGCGCAGGAACCCTACATTGAGGGCGAAATCCAAGACAGCGAAGAATTGGATGTGGCTGCAATCGTTCAGATGAAGGATAAAACCGTTACGTTGTCTTTACAAAACGGCAAAACGATTTCGCTTAAAAACGCATTTTACAGCGGGGACGGAACCGTAACCTGCGAAGAAGGGACTTTGCCCGTCAAATTCACCGGAACGGATGCGGAGGAGATTGTTTAAATGGTTGTTAAATACACGCTTAAAACTCCGATTTCATGGGGTGAAAATGAAACAATCACCGAATTGACCGTCCGCCGTCCGACCGCCGGCGATTTCAGAGGCATTGAATTGAAAAAAAATGTCGAAGTGTCCTTTGACGATATGCTGACTTTGGCAAGTCGGACGACGGGAACGGAAAAGGCAAAACTGGAACGCATGGACGTTGCCGATATGACGGAGGTTTATTCAATCATATCAAATTTTATCAGTCCTTCCCCGCAGACTGGGAACGCGGCGTCCGACTGCTTGCCGGATACCCGTTCTATATCGACATTGACCGAATAATGAGCATGGACGCCGAAGACTTGACCTTTTGGGTCAAAATGGCAGGACAGCGTTTAAAGGAAGAAGAACAATGGCAAACGAGGAAATCAGTTTAAAAGTCAAATTGATTGATGCGATGAGCGCAGGCATGAAAAGCCTGTCTTCGGCTTTGCGCAAAATGACGCTTGGCTTTAAAAACAATTTTGCCGGAGTTTCTTCTTCCTTTACGGCCTTAAAATCATCTTTTTCGACAACATTGTCGGCATTAAACGGCATTGTTTTAAAAACGGCCGCTGTCGGCGCGGGGTTGGCTTGGGGATTTAAACGGAACTTTCTGGACGTGGCCTCTATGTTTGAAGACATGGAAACCGTTTTAACGACATTGGAAGGGTCTTCGGCCAATGCCAAAAAGGCGATGGCGTGGATTTCCGATTTTGCCGTTAAAACACCGTATGAACTCTCGGACGTCACGGAAGCTTATAAAAATCTTGTTTCTTCCGGTATTGACCCGATGAACGGCAGTTTGCTGGCGATCGGAGATGCGGCCGCGGCTTCGGGAAAACCGTTGTTACAGCTGGTTGATGCCGTAGGAAAAGCAAAATCGGGACAGTTTGAACAACTGCGTACGGCAATCGGCGGTATCTATCAAACAATCGGCAACAAACTGACTTATACTTTCTTTGATCAAGACAAACAAAAAGTCACTCTTTATGCCGATGTCCATAATATGGAAGCGTTGGAAAAACTGGTCTATGAAGTTTTTGACCGAAAAGGCTATTCCGGAGCAATGGAGGGATTGTCCAAAACATGGTCGGGTATGGTTTCAAACCTGTCCGACCAATGGACGCGCTTTTCTAAAATGGTCATGGAATCGGGCCCGTTTAAATGGCTGAAAAATGAACTGGCCGTTTTATTAAATACGGTTGACGCTATGGCGGATAACGGTTCGTTACAGGTATGGGCGGAAAAAACGGGAGCGGCCTTTGTCAGCGGTTTTATCACGGCAAAGAATGCCGTTATTGAAATCTGGGCGGCTTTAAAAAGTTTCGGCGGATTCATACAAACTCTTGTCGGTTTTGTCGGCGGTTTTAAAAACGCTTTAACAATATTGGCCGCTGTCATGGCGGGGCCGCTTTTGATCGCTTTGGGAATTTTAATGAAATCTTTGGCGGCGTTCGGTCTGATGTTGCTGACAAATCCGATCGGACAATTTGTCGTTATTCTTTTTGCCGCAGGTGTTGCTTTAAAAAAGATTGCCGAGTGGTCTTTAAAAATCGCTTCAATTATTGAAGGCGGAACCGGCTGGCTGTTGGAAAAAATTTTCGGACGGCGAAAAAAACAGGAAGAAGCCCAAAAAAACATCGAAGCGGAAACTTTGCCGGAACTTCCTGCCGATCGTCCCGTTTTGTTTGATGAAACACCCGTCGTCGTTCCGCCCGTTCAGACACAGCGGATTGAAGAATCCAAAACGCTTCGCACGGAAGTTGTTATTCGCGGGGAAAATCTGCCTGCCGGAATGCGTTTAAACGTTGCAAGTTCCGATGCCGATAGAACGGAAATCGGATTAACCAGAACTTTGGCGGGGGCGTAAAATGGGGTGGAAAGACGATTTGCGTGAAGCTTCTTTTAAAGGGATTCCGTTTTACGTTGATAAAACTGAAGACGAATTCGGCAGGCGTATCGTACATAACGAATTTCCCGGAAAGGAAATCGGCAGCATTCAAGACTTAGGCCGCAAAGACGATGTTTACAATATCACCGGTTTTTTATTCGGCGATTACACCCAAAATTTGAAAAATTTGGAAGACGCGCTTAACGAAGTTGGATCAGGAGCTTTGGTGCATCCGTATCGAGCCTCTTCAAACGTTGTTCCTGACGGATACAGCGTGATCCGTATCAAGGACGAAGGCGGATATGCACAAATCAATATGCGTTTTATTAAAGCGGAGTTTGAAGGCGGCATCGTCATTACGTCCAGTTTTTCCAACAGGTTGTCGGCAGTGGCGCAAAAGGCGGCAGATTTATCGGGATCCGAATTCGCCGCAAAGTTTGACTTAGCGGGGTTGCCTTCGTCTTTGGCTGAATTAAGCAACACCAAACTTGAAACATTAACCAAAACTTTGCTTGAGCCCGTTTCCGATGTTGCCGCAGGCGTTAAAGAGTTTCAAGAAGGAACGGCAGAACTGTATAACTCCGTTGCCGAATGGAACGCGGTGATTACGGCTTTTTCGGACAATCCTTTAAAAGCTTTGGCCGGTGGCGCGGGATTTCAGCAAAATCTGTTGGATCTGTTTCAATTTCCCAGTCTGTCCGAAAAATCAAAACTGATTGCACAGCGGCGGTTCTTCTATGATTTCGGATCATCACAACCCAAAAAAAACATTGCGGCAAAATTAAAAAAACAGGTCGATCAAAATGAAAAAGCCTTGTCCGCAGTTATTCGTCAAACGGCTGTCATTGCTGCTGTTCAAACAGTCTTGAATGTCGATTTTGATACGTATGATGAAGCGGTTTCTTTACGTGACGAACTGGCGGATGTTTTAGATACGGAAATTGTGTCGACCGAAAATATTGAACTCTCACAAATTCTTCAAAATCTTCAAAAAACACTTGTTGAAGCCATGACGGAACAATCGGCCGATTTAAAAACGGTATCGAACTATGAAACAAAAAGCGTTCTGCCGGCTTGTGTCATCGCCTATGAATTATATGGCGATTACGCAAAAGCGGACGAAATCGTCAGTCGTAACAAAATCAAAAATCCTCTGTTCGTTCCGGCAAATAAAACACTGGAGGTGTTGGTATGATCGGTGTTTCTTTAACGATTGAAGATCAGATTTTTAAAGGCTGGACGTCACTACAAGCCTCCTCCGCGATAGACGCGATTGCCGGTGAATTTAATATTTCCGCCGAACAATCGGGCGGCGTGTTGCTTTATCCGGGGGCGTCAGCTGTTTTAAAATTGGAAAATCAAGTCGTTTCTTCCGGTTATATTACCGCTTCAACGGCAGATATATCGGCAAATGAATGCGGATTATCGCTAAAAGGCGCAGATAAAACCGTCGATTTGGCGGATTGCTCCGTCATCGCCGAACCTGATGAATGGTTCAATCTGAATTTATATGAAATTGCCGTCAAGCTCTGTCAACCTTTTAAGATAAAAGTCGTCAATCAGGTTTCCGATACGGGCGATGTATTTAAATCTTTTAAAATTCAGCCCGGAGAAACCGTCTTTGATGCTTTGGACAGAGCGGCGAAAGCTCGCGCTGTTCTGGTGACTTCGGATACTTCCGGCAATCTGGTTTTAACACGAGCGGGCTTAAACGGATCCGCAGACGATTTGATTTACGGTGAAAATATTCTTGAAGCCGTTTTGAATTCAGATTGGTCAAACCGTTTTTCAAACTATGTTGTTAAAAATCAAACGGTCATGACGGACGACACGCAAGAAAATGCCAATGCTTCGGGAACTTCCGAAGATTTGAACGTCAAGCGTTACCGTCCGTTGTTACAGGTCATACAAAATACGCAAAGCGGGATTGCCGTTTCCGAACTGGCGGCATGGGAAGCCTGCGTTCGTTCCGGTTGTTCGGCAAGTGTTGAAATCACGGTTCAAGGTTGGACGCAAACGAACGGACTTCTTTGGCAGAAAAACACCTTGTCCCGTGTTTATATTCCGCGTTTCGGGATCAATTCTAATCTTTTGATCAAACAAGTGTCTTTTTCTTTAGACGATAACGGGGCAAAGACAAGGCTTTCCCTTGTTAATCCTGACGCATACAAACGTTTGCCGATCGTAAAGAAAACCAAAGACGCGGGCGGCCTTTTACCGCCGGACGCGATTGAAATCAAATGAGGCTTTAATGGATACTTTAACAAGGCTTTTAAAAAACATTCAATCCCGCGTTTTATTGATGATCGGGCGCGGCGTTTTAAAGGCTGTGTCAGATAATTCAAACGCCCAGTTATGTCAGGTATCTTTGTTGGACGGAGAATTAAAAAGCAATGTGGAACGCATTCAAGACTACGGCATTACATCCGTTCCTCCCGAAGGTTCTTTAGCCACAGTTTTATTTGTCGGCGGAGACCGATCAAACGGATTGATCATTGCCGCGGAAGACAGAAAAATCCGCGTTAAAGGGCTAAAAGCCGGTGAAATCGCCATTTACACGGACGAAGGCGATGAAATCTATTTAAAACGCGGGAACGAAATCGCCCTTAAGACAAAAACAATGACCGTATCGGCAGAGGCGGCTGTTGATATTACGGCTCCGACCATAACTCTGAACGGAGCTGTCAACATTTCAGAAACATTAAACGTTACGCAAAACATCACCGGTCAAGCGGAAGTCTGTGATCAAACAGGAAATATGACGACTATCAGATCCATTTTTGACGCGCATACGCATAAAGATTCCGTTCAACTTCCGACAACGCCGCCGCTTGTAACAATGGGAGGCTGAAATGGACGCGGCGTTTGAAATCACTCAAGAAATGGTTGGAGATCTGGTTTATCAAAACGGCGGACTGAAAACCGACAGCGGATTGAGAACAGCGATTTTGATTTCTTTATTTTCAGATGCGCGGGAAGAAAACCGGCGTGGCTGGTGGGGCGGAGAAATCGGTTCAAAGCTTTGGACGCTTCAAAATGCCAAACGTTCGCCAGAAACGTTGAAAAAAGCGCAGGATTTCGCACAAGACGCTCTATCTTGGCTGATTGAAGAAAAAATCTGCAAAAAAGTGTCCGTTTCGGCGGCGTATGACAATTACGGCCGCTTGATGCTTTCCGTTGATCTGCAAAAACATGACGGCAACGCCCGCTTTGACTTTTTATGGAGAAACGACAATGGCCTTTAATACACCAAGCTATGAAGATTTGTTGGAACAAAACAAGGCGAATATTCGTTCAAAGTTTCCGGACGCCAGTTTGTTGTCTCGTTCGTTTTTGACCGTTTATGCCAAAATAATCGCTATGGCGACATACGGCCTTTATAAGTTCGGCGAATGGATTTTCCGCCAGATCTTTATTGATACGGCCGATGCGGAAAATTTGGAACGCCATGCTAAAAACAGAGGAAAGCCAAGAAAAGAAGCCAGTTTCGCGCAAGGAAACGTCATCTTTAAAGGAACAAACAATGTTTCAATCCCCGCGGATACGGAATTAAAACGCGCTGACGGCGTTTTCTATAAAACAACATCTTCCGCCGTCATCGCGGACGGTCAAGCTGTCGTTCCCGTCAAAGCCGTTGATGCCGGTCAAAGCGGCAACCTTGAAGCCGATTCAGTTTTATCCATGACATCGGCGATTGTCGGTATTGAAACGACTGTAAATGTTGCCGAAAACGGCATCTCCGGAGGATATGACGTTGAAGACATAGAAGACCTGCGCGCACGTTTAAAATCGTTTATTCAAAATCCGCCATTGGGTGGAGCGGACTCGGACTATGTCGCTTGGGCTAAAGAAGTTCCGGGCGTCACCCGTGCATGGTGTTATCCGAATGCCATGGGATTGGGAACGGTCGTCGTTCGTTTCGTTATGGATAATAAAACAGATACGATACTGCCTGATGAAAACGAAATTCAATCCGTTCAAGACTATATCCTTTCTAAAGTACCGGCAACCGTTGAAGAAGTTTACGTCTTGGCTCCAACCGCAAAAGTCGTTGATTTTGTCATCAATGATTTAAACCCGAACGATGACGATACAAAAGCCGGCATTCGTTCAAATTTGGAAGATCTTTTCCTTTCGGCAGAACCCGGCAAAGTCTTAAAACTGAATGCAATCCGAAACGCCGTCATTACGGTCACTGAAGACCACGTTTTAGCAGCACCGACAGCGGACATTCATACTCAAGACCATGAACTTGCGATTTTAGGTTCCATCTCTTACGGAACAAGCGAGGTCGCATGAATTATCTAAATCAACTTTATGCTCTGCTTCCGAAAGGACGAATTTGGGAACAAAAACCGGACTCTGTCATGTGTCGCCTGTTAAGCGTGGCGGCAGACGCACTGTACGAGGTTCATCTGTTTTTTGAACAGATTTTGCGCGAATCTGATATTTCAACAGCTACGGAACTCAGCCTTGAGGAATGGGAAACAGATTACGGGTTGCCGGATATTTGTTCATACGGCGTCAACACCTTGCCCACCGAACGCCGCAAAGCCGTTCAATCCAGAATGAATATGGGAGCGGGACAAGAAAAAACCGCCTATGAACAAGTGATAAAAGATCTGGGCTATGTCGGTACGCTAACGGCTCTTCAACCCTTTATCTGCGGAAAATCCCATCTGGGAAAAGACGCTTTAAACAATGAAATCCACTGCCGCTTGTGTCTGATCGTTTCTTTTTATCCGCGCATAACAACATTTATAAATGAAAACGGCGAAATGGAAGAAAAAACGGTCTATGGGGACGACCTGATGTGCACGCTTGACCGTATGAAACAATCACATACACGCATCTATTACAAAATTTTGGAGGATTAAATGAAATATAATCAGCCGCATAATGAAACGGATCCGAACGCAACATATAAGGATTTCAACCTTGATACAGGCGAAGCCGGATCTATCCCTCCCGCAATCGCCATTGAAGCCCCGCAACGTGAGATAGTGAATGCGATTACGGCGGCGGGGTTGACGCCCGATGCCGATGATAACACGCAATTATCTCAAGCCATTAAAGCAGAAATCAAGGCAGACCTTCAGGACATCACCGCGATTAGCGCAACGTCGGGGACTGTCGCGTTAAATGCCAACACTTTATATAAAATGACGATCAGCGGAGCTACGACATTTACTCTGCCGTCAACGGTTAATGCAACAAAGCATAATCAAATCAAAATATTGACCAACCTGTCCGTTGTATCGGCGATCAATTTCGGCACGACGAAGTATTTTAACTGCGAGGCTCCCGACATGAGCGAAGCGGGATTTTACGATATTTATATCGACTACGATCCGCACCAGTCTTCGTGGGTGGCAGGGGCGATCCGCAAAGGGGAGCCAGGATGAAGCGTTATCACAGCAAAGAATTACTTTTGTTAAAAAAAATCTATGATAAAGATCAAATCTTGTTTGAAAGTGCCACGCCGGGATCATACCAATTAGAAATATTGGACAATGGCACTTTTGAATATACCGCTTGCGGCGGTGGCGGCGGTGGCGGCGGTTCAGCAGGTGCTCACGCTTGGTATGGTGGAACTGGCGGATCAGCAGCAGCATTTAGCGGTTTTATTGTCTTAAAGAAAGGCCTTTATACAATAAACATCGGAGCAGGAGGACCGGGCGGCGCACCGTCAGGATCAAACGCTTACGCTGGCGGGAACGGCGAAAACACCTCTTTTTTGTTAAATGAAATAAATCTCATAAACACTGGTGGTGGACATGGAGGAAACGGAACAGGTGGTTCGTACAACGACGGTGCCGGGGGCATTTTATCTGTTCATTCTTCAATAGAAATAATTTCTTCAAAAATACAGAAAAACGGGGTTGCCGCTTCTACTGTGTCAATTTTAGGTAACGGATTTGGATCCGGTGGATACGCTCAAGCAGCTAACTGGGGAACAAATGGAACCGGCGGATATGTAAAGCTTATATATAAATTTTAAGAGGGGACAATTATGAAATACGCAAAATTGATTAACGAAAATCAAATCGAAACTGCTCCTAAAAACAAAGGAGCATGGATCAATTACGACAAAAATGCTGAACTTTTAGAAGCAGACGGCTATTTGCCCGTCGTCGTTATCGAAGAACCGACAGCTGAAAAACCGATTGTCAAATATCGGGAAATCAACGGACAGATTGAACAGTATGCCGAAGCCGCGCCGGTTTCAAACGTTGCCGAACCGACCACTGAACAACTGGAAATGCAAATTCGGGCGCAACGTAATTCACTGCTTACACTTTGCGACTGGACGCAGTTGCCCGATGCGCCTTTAACGGCGGAGCAAAAGCAAGAATGGGCTGAATATCGGCAAGCCCTTCGTGATGTCCCCGAACAGACGGGCTTTCCCGATGCCGTTATTTGGCCGTCCACACCTTCTGCGGAGGCGTCAAATGCTAGCGCTTAAATTGTCGCCCCCCCCCCCCGTGATTCTAAGAGTTGTTGCGTCTCTTATAACGGAGGCGCGGTATGAAGGAATATTGGTCGAAAGCAATGTTAATGAACCAAAAAGCGAAATTTGACCCAGTAACTTTTACGGAAAACGGAACGTGGATCGTTCCGCGCGGCATTAAACAAATTGCCGTAGATTGCGTTGCCGCGCAAGGGTGGAACGTCTATGACGGACACGGGTTGGGCGGACGGGTACAGTGCATTTTAAACGTAACCCCTAAAGAAATTTTGCATATTACCGTCGGGATAGCCAGAACGTCTGCCGCCCAATCCGTCTACAACGCATCGGACA
The DNA here is from genome assembly GCA_900550445.1 of uncultured Rhodospirillaceae bacterium. Lineage (GTDB taxonomy): Bacteria > Pseudomonadota > Alphaproteobacteria > CAAGCB01 > CAG-977 > UBA11549. The sequence continues at coordinate 37,751 of URSF01000025.1, forward strand.
TCAGAACCGTCAGCGATGATATGAATACGCGTTTGATCGTTGCCGGCGGTGGCGGCGACTACGGTGAAGGCTGGTCATACGCCGGTAACGGCGGAGGTCTTATCGGAGAATCCGGTGCTGCCACATACGGAGTTCAATCAACCGCCGGCACACAATCGGCAGGAGGCAACCCGAACGGTACTTTCGGCTCCGGCGGATTGGCAAACGGCAGACGCGGCGGTGACGGTTGGTATGGCGGCGGCGGAGGTGTCATTTTCTTTGTCAGCGGACATTACGGAACCGCCGGAGCCGGCGGCGGGTCGTCATACACGCACCCGACGTTATGCAGCGACGTAATCCACACGCAAGGCTATCGAACGGGAAACGGTTATATCACAATATCAATGGTGGAATGATGAAATACGCTTTTTCAAAAAATTCGTTAAAACGTTTAAACGAACTTGATCCGCGCTTAAAAGCTCTGGCCGTTTTGATGATGCAAAAACAGGTTATGGACTTTGCCATCATCTGCGGACATCGCGGAGAAACCGAACAAAATGCGGCTTTTTATTCGGGAAAATCAAAGCTCAGATTCCCGAACTCAAAACACAATTCTTTACCGGCACAAGCGTATGAGCGCGTGCCATACCCGATCCCTTTAAACGCGGCGGGGGATTGGGACGATAAATCCC
>URSF01000026.1 GCA_900550445.1 uncultured Rhodospirillaceae bacterium
GGGATTTATCGTCCCAATCCCCCGCCGCGTTTAAAGGGATCGGGTATGGCACGCGGTCATACGCCCGTGCCGGTAAAGAATTGTGTTTGGAATACGGGTACTTGAGCTTTGAGCGCCCAGCATAGAAAGCCGCGTTCTGTTCGGTTTCCCCTCTGTGTCCGCAGATAATCGCAAAATCCATAACCTGTTTTTGCATCATCAGAACCGCCAAAGCTTTTAAGCGCGGATCAAGTTCAGATAAGCATTTCAGACTGCGTTTTCCAAAAGCAAACTTTGTCATTTCTACCTCACATAACGGACGGTAATTTTCACATACCCCGGAGTCCCCGGTGTACCGTTGGTCGTCAGCGTTTTTCCGGTTGAGCCTTTGCCGTATCCTTTATAGACCGAAGCCGCAGCAGCCGTTCCGCTGAAGTATGTCCCCTGCCAGCCTGCCGGAGCGACTTGGCCGTCGTTTCCTTTTGTACCTGCAAGTACTGTTGCGCCGTTGGTTAAAATCGCGCCGCCTGCCGGAGCGGCGTTATTGTGCCGGGGATAAGACACGCCACCCGCGCCGCCTTTGGCCGTGGCTACATTAACGCCGTCTACCGTCAAAAAACTGTCTCCGCCGGGGCCGCCGTCCGCAGTCGGATCATTCGCGCCCCAAGATACCGTATGCGTCGGCGTTGTTCCCAAAGAACCGACCGTTACGGACAGAGATGACACTCTTTTCTTTTTAAAAAATGCTTTTAAATACCCGCCGCTTGCCGAACCGCTGGGAGCCATGCAATACATCGCCATCGTTTTGTCCTTTCTTTAAAAATCGCTCCAGTTTGAAGATCCGCCGCCACCGCCGCCGCCGACAAGTTCAACAGTGATTTCAACGTCCCGCGCCCGTTCGGGCAGTTCGATCGTATAAGTGCCGGGCGTTGTGTATTCGTAAGTGACGATTTCCTCTTTTCCGCTGTTTAACAGCTTCTTTGACCAATACTGTTCTTTCATGCCACGCCTCCGTTATAAGAGGCGCTTCTGCTACTAATAGAATCTTGGGGGGGCGACAATTTAAACGCTAGCATTTGACGCCTCCGCAGAAGGTGTGGACGGCCAAATAACGGCATCGGGAAAGCCCGTCTGTTCGGGGACATCACGAAGGGCTTGCCGATATTCAGCCCAAGTCTGTTTTTGTTCCTCCGTTAACGGCGCATCGGGCAGCTGCGTCCAATCACAAAGGGTAAGCAGTGAATTACGTTGCGCCCGAATTTGCATTTCCTGCTGTTCTTCGGTCGGTGAGGGAACGGAAGGAACCGGCGCAGCTTCAGCATACTGTTCGATCTGCCCGTTGACTTCCCGATATTTGACGACCGGCCTGTCCGCGGTCGCTTCTTCGATGACGACAACGGGCAAATAACCGTCTGCCGACAAAAGTTCCGTGTTCCTGTCGTAATTGACCCAACTGCCTTTGTTTTTAGGAGCAGTTTCGATTTGATTTTCGTTAATCAATTTTGCGTACATCTTGTTTTCCTCTCTTTTTTATTCGGCAATGATATAGACCGCGCCGTTTTGAGCACCGCCGCCGAACGTGCCGACGCCGGCAATAACATGTCCGGCAGCATTCGCGCCGCTTGACGCGACGCCGCCGCTACCTCCCGAAGCGCCGTTCGCGCCCGTTTGCCCGACATACCCGCCGCCGGAGCCGCTTCCTTGCCCCGAACCGCCGCCACCGCCGCCGTAACCGATGATCTGTTGCGCCGTTCCGTTCGCAAACGACGACGTGCCGCCTGCTTTGCCGTTACCCATATACCCGCCGTCTGCTCCGCGTTGTCCGACGACGACGGCGACCGTCTGCCCGATAAGCGCGGCAAGTTCCGCGCCCGTGAACGTTGATTCGGCATAACCGCCTGCGCCGCCGCCTCCGCCGCCGAAAGCAATACCGTTAAGATACGCCCCGCCGCCGTGACCGCCGCCCGCGCCGATAACGATGACCGTCATTTTTTTACAGCCGCGCGGCACTTCAAACGTGCCCGTCGTCGTGAACAGTTGTGAGAACGGCTCAAACGACGGCAAAAGCATCATCTTTTTGGATAGAAACTTTTTCATTCGGCCGCCCCTTTGCGAATGGCTCCCGCTACCCACGAAGACTGGTGCGGGTCGTAATCTATGTAAATATCGTAAAATCCCGCTTCGCTCATGTCGGGGGCTTCGCAGTTAAAGTATTTTGTCGTGCCGAAATTGATCGCCGAAACGACCGATAAATTAGCCAGTATCTTGATTTGATTATGCTTTGTTGCATTGACCGTTGAGGGCAACGTGAACGTCGTTTCCCCGCTGATCGTCATCTTATATAAAGTATTGGCATTTAACGAAACCGTCCCCGACGTCGCGCTAATCGCGGTAATGTCCTGAAGGTCTGCCTTAATCTCTGCTTTGATAGCCTGAGCTAACTGCGTGTTGTCATTTCCATCGGGCGTCAACCCCGCCGCCACAATCGCCGCAACAATCTCGCGCTGAGGCGCTTCGATGGCCTCGGCGGGAACGGTTGAGCCGCGTCGGCCGATTGATACGTCGGCATTGACGTAACCTGCGTCTTCATTCGTTTCGTTCAGCGGTTTGGTGTATTTCATATTGATTCTCCGTTATTCAAAACTGATGTTTAAAAAGGTGTGCGAGGGCTTGTATTTTTGAAGGATCGCGCTTAAAGCCCCGATATCCGGCGGTTCGGTTCCCAAATCGTCGCCGCATTCGCTTTCCGAAACGCGAAACGCAACGGCGTCAGGGGTCAATAGTTTTAAATACCAGCCGTAAATTGTGTCTTCATTGCCCAGTTCGTCGGCGGAAGCGCATTCGGACAATCCGCAAACAAACGGGACACATTCGGTCAATTCGCTGTCGTAGCCGTAACTTTTAGCCAGATGTTTAAAGTATTCGGGCGTTGCGCCGCCTTGAGCGTTCTTTTTTAAACTCAAGTCAAAACGGGCGGCTTGAAGCGTTTTTCCTTCAACGTCGACCTCTAACACTTCGCCCCATTCGGGCAACAGGTATGTCGCCGTGCGCACGTCCGATTCTTTGGCGATCAAGTCATAAAAAGCATGAACTTCCGCCAATAACTCGGCTTCGGCAGAACGTTCTTCATCGCTGTCCGCTTCCCAGATGCGGCCTTTCGGCATCAGCTTGCCCAAAACATTGACATACGCCGTTTTCAGCTCCATGTAATTTCTCCCAGCGTTAAGATTTCATTTGCACCGGCCGTAACGTTTTCAACCGGAGAAACAAGGACGTGATCTTCTTCACCGTAAGCGGCGGAAATCGCGGAACGGATATGGGAAATCAGCACCGTTCCGCCGGGGGTCGCTTCGCGGAAAAACAGATCGGAAAGCTCTGCTTTGATTTCGTCGCGGACGGACGGCAAATCGGGTTTTAAATCGGAAATCGTAAAATCAACGGGCGTCGGCGCGGGCGAGAGGATAAAAATCCGCTTTGCCGTGACGGGGCGGACGCTTTCAATATATTCGGCGCAGCGTTCAATGACCTCTTCGCTGGCCTGACCGTTGCCGATTCCGTCGGACATAATTCGCAAAACGACAGTGCCGATTCCCTGCTCATGCGGATAAACGGTGCAACGGGTAACGCCCGGAACGCTTAAAGCCCAGTTGACGTAATCCGCATCGCACCCGCCGTGCGCCGGTGTTCTGACTTTTAACAAATAGCGATAAAGTAAGTCTTCATCTGTTTCGGTATCCGTTCCGCCGCCGATTGAAACGACGGACGCCTGATTTTGAATGCCGGGGACGGGCACGGAAAAAGCCAAAATATCGCCCGCCGTCCTGTTGCCCGCCGTTCCGGCGTCAACGGCTGTGACGGGGACGTTTGTTTCCTCTGTACCCAGCACGGTATCCGCCGAAACGACATACGCCGTGCCGTCGTTAAAGGTTAAAACCGTGTTTGCCGGAACAAGCGCGCCGCTTGCGCCCGTAACGGCGATTTTCCCGAAAGCCTGCGCTGCGGATTTCCGAAAAACGTCTGCGGCGGAAGCGTGCAAATCCAGAAATTCGGATTCTGCCGTTAAAGGAATGATTTGCTTTAGGATAAATTCGCCGTATCCGTAAAGGCCGCCGACGGCTTGCGCCAAAGCACGCGCTTTGGCCTTCATTTTTGAAAGCGGCATTTGTTTTTCGGCGGGGACACGGGCGATATAAGCCTGTTCGTACTTTTGAACCAATGTTTTTATCGACGGAATTTCATAAGGCATGGCGCGTTATCCTTTGATGTTTCTGAAAACGAATTCATGCAAACCGTCGGAAGCATCGACGGCAACCGAAAAAGCTACGCCGTCGCCGAAGCGTTCGGCCGAAACGCCGATATTGTTGATTTCCTTTAAAAGCAAAAGCGGCTCTAAAGCATTTTCAACGATTTTTTTGACTTTTTCGGGCGTATCTTCATTGATTTTTTCCCGATCAAGCGTCCAGAGCTTCGATCCCCAAGAATATTCTTCGGTCTGTGCGGTTTGCGTTTCCAAAGCGACCGCGTCCCCGTGCCAACCGCCGTTCGTCCCCGTTTGATACGGCAAATCGGCGTCGGGAACGTATTTGTCCGTGAACAAAGAAATCAAAACGCTTTCTAACAAAGGATCGTTAATCTCGCTTAAATCGGGTAACGTATCAAAATAAACCGTCATGTCTTACTCCATCGGCGTTAAGGGAGGTGTTGTCGGCGCGTTTGCGGAATCTTTATGCGTATGGGCGTTATAAACCGTCCTGATCGCCGTCATATTTCCCGTTTTATCGGCAATTTCCGCCTTGCTTTTTATGTTTTCTTCAACGTCCAGCGTTTTTGAAATGCTGACCTTGCCGTTCATTTGAATCTCGTCGGCATCAATGACAAATTTTGTCGTTTTGACGGCAATTTCACGGCCGCGCTTTAAATGTATTTTGTCGCCTTCATCGGTATAAATGGCGACTTCTCCTTGTTTTAAATCCTGTAAACGGAAAAGCCGCCCGCCGACGACAAGCGCTATGGGATTTGCGCCGTTTGCCCCGATGTTGACAACGACGGTTTCAGAACCGTTTAACGGAACGGCGGTAAAACCGTAAGGTTCGATGAATTTGACGTTATCAAGCGTTTCGCCTTTGGTCGTTTCAATCTGCAATGACTGAGTTTTTCCCTGATTTGTCAAAGCGACTTTTCCGATACGAACAAGCGATTTCATCTTTTTATGAAGCATTTCAAGCATTGACGGCCTCCAGATTAAACGTCGTGCGATGTCCGACCGTTTCGTCAAATACGTCCTCAATGCCTGCGACCAGATAACTGCCGTCAAGCCCCAACCATTCGTCGCGTGCCGTAATCAAGGTGTTTAAACCGATGTTGAACCAACCCGCGGCGGTCAGGGAAATCGTGCGGCTGTTTTTATTTAATCGTTCGATTTCTTTTTTTAACGCTTCATCAGTCACGGCGTCGGCATAAACAACGCTGGGACGATACCGCCTGTCGTTAAATTCGGCGGATAAAACTGGTGCGCGGACGGCGTCGATATCGTGCGCATCATCCAAGACACCCTGACCGATTAAAGATACTTTTGAAAATTCGTTTTCAGAGCAAAAAGCCGTTTCGCCGCCCGTCAGATTGCCGCCTTTGCCGCTTTGCAGTAATAAATCGACCTTTTTCGCCATGCAGCGGCGCGTCAGACAAAGCGAACCATCAGCCAAAGAAAACAAAAGCGCATTCGTCCGTCTGGCCAGCCGCGCTAAAGCGTTGCCGATTGTTTCAGACGGGTTGACCGTAAAATTATCCAGTCGCGCAAAACCTTTTAAATCAGTTTTGACGGCAATTCCGAATGGCTGGCAAATATCGGCGATGATTTCGGGCGCGGTGCGGTTACGGTAAACTATGCCGAATGCCGAACAATCCGTCAGATCCGCCGCCATCGACCGACCGGTGAATTTAATGCCTTTCTTTTGGCCGGCATAAAACGTTTCGATGCGGTCGATGTATCCCGTCAGATAAAGTTCTTTATCTTTATATAATTTAACGGAATCGCCCTGTTTAACAGCGGATTTAACACGCGTTAAATCGACGCTTAAACGGTTAAACGCTGTTAATTCAAAACACCCCGAAAGCCAGTCGATACGATTTTTGATTTTAATAAAATCAAATCCCGAAAGCTCGTTTGATTGCGTTTGTAAGACCAACTTGTCAGACATCGATGACCTCCGTTATCACACCGCCCGCGACAAACAACGGATGGCGGATATGGTTTCGCGGGACAAAATCTTCGTTTTTGCGCATTAACGCCGTGCCGCCGGCTTGATGAAGCAATACGACGGCGGGGATCGTTTCAGCGGCCGTAATTTGTTTTGTCCGTTCTTTTTTGATACTTTTTAAAACCGCAACGGACGTTTGCAGAACCGTTTCAAAAGCCTGCTGAATTTCGGCGTCGGCGTCCGTAACGCTTTCTGTCAAAGCCGTCATTCGTTCAATGCGTTCCGCCGTTTGCAAATCCGACGGCGTTTCCATCAAAACGCCTTTGTTTAAACCTTGTAAAACGGCGGCGGTTTTAAACAACGTCAAAACGTTTTCCTGATTTTGAACGGAACGTTTGCGCGTTTCGGTCAAATACTGCGGTTTCGACGGTTTGACGCTCAATGCCGCCAAACGTTCGTATAAATCGAAAGACGCGCCGTCAATGTCCAGCAAATCCATAATTTCCAACGCCCAAACATCGGGCGCGTTGATCAGTGACATTATGCCGCCCGACATCGTGTCAATCGATCCTTTGATTTTTTCCAACGCCCCGGTCGGCAGGATTTCTTTTTCAAGCAAGGTTTTAACTTCGTTTAAAACCTTGTCGGCAAAGGCGGCGGTATCATCGGCAACGGTGTCCAGCCAGCCTTTTACCTGAATATTGTTTTTCGCTTTGCCTGATAACGTTTGCGCGGCACGATTGACGGCTTCGGCGTGCTTTTGTTCGGCGCGTTCGCTTACCGGAACGACCGTCAAGCGAAGACCGTTATCGTTCGTTTTGATGAAATTGATGACAAATTCAAACCAGTTGCCGCTGTCCGCCGCCGAATGGACGTTAAAACCGGCGTCAGATACTTTGACCGAGATTTCGCCGTACTGCGGATGCACCAAAATGCCCGCCGACGTGTCTTCCAACGCTTTAATCAGATCGTTTCTTTTTTTGACGGCGTCACGCCCGCAAACGGCGACGGTCAGGGCAAATTCGCGCGGCGCTGCGGCAAGCGTTTCCGTCGTTTCATCATCGGCCAGCAGGTTTTGTCCGGCTTCTTTGACCTTATAGGCGTAATCGTCTTCGATATATTCAAATTCGACGCCGCGAAAAGACCCCTGACGGTAATAATCAGCCATCTGCCGCCTCCGTCAAACCCGTGTTGATTTGAATATTAAAGCCGAACGGATTTTCTTTGACGCGCAGACCGGCGGGAGCATTGTCAAAGACAAGTCGGATTGTCCCGTTTTGAACCGTCGGCGTTACCGTTTCGGGGGCGGACGGTTTATCGCCGTCAAACCAGCTGCCGATTTTTTTGCCAAGCCACGAACCGCTTAGATACCCGATTCCGCTGCCGATCAAGCCGCCTACGGCCGTTCCGACGCCGGGCGCGATCATCGTCCCCAAAAACGCGCCTGCCTTTGCGCCGCCGAGCGTTCCGCCCAAACCGCCCAAAGCATTGCCGCGTTCGGCGTTGTTGTCCGACGCATATAACGAATAACCCGCATCGGCAATCATCAGCGGCACGGCGGCCTTTGAAAGCAGTTTTCCGCCGAAACGGGCGGATTTTCCCATAAACGCGCCGAATTTGCCGAAACGTCCGGCTTTAGCGAGCTTTGCGCTTTGTTTCGCCGCACGATTGGCGGCGCGGCGGGCTTTTCGTCCCCCTTTGTCATATCCCGCGCCATATCCGCCGAACCCGCGTCCCATTTCGCCGAAGTTCGTCACATAAACGGGTTGCACGCCGTTTGACGGAACAAGCGGATTTGAAGCACCTCCTTTGTTTTTGCGAAACATTCCGATAATGCCGGATCCGACGTCCCACAATTTTTTCCCCGCAACCAGCGTGCCGACGGTTCCGACCCCGATTGCGGCGGTTTTTAAAACGGATTGCAGTTTTTCGGGATCGATTTTATTTAAAGCGTCGGCCAAATCTTTTATCGGTTCGGCAAGGGCGGCGTTTGAAAAGCGTTCTACGGCCGTTTTTAAACTGACGACCGAACTGTCAAACGTTGCCGCCATACGTTCGGAAGCTTGCGTCAAATACTGTCCGTCCGCATGAACGTTCATAAAAGAATCCAAACTTCCGAAAGCCCGCGTCCTTTTATATTCCAAAGCAGCCTGCGAAAACGCGGTCATCGCTTCGCTGTCCGTGAAAACACGTCCGATTTTTGATATATCGCCGTTTGCTTTGGCGATGACGTCTTTCATGATTTCCACGCCGGAACGCATCTGCGTCGGATCATCGGCTTCAAACAGGGATATTCCGCTGTTTTTAAGGCGTTCTCTGGTCTGAACGTCGTTCAACGCGCGCATATACGCCTCCAAAGCCGTCGCGGCTTGTTCCGGTGAACCTTTGCCTTTCATAATCATCTGCATCAACGCGCCCAGTTCCGCCGTTGCTTCTTTGCCCTTACGTCCGATACCCGCGTATGCCGCCATAACGCGATTACCCTGAGTCGCCAAATCTTTTAATTCAAAAGCCCCTTGATTACCTTGAACCGCTAACATTTCAAAGGCTTTGAAAATTTCATCCGAACTTTTTAAATCAAACTTTTCTATCAGGTTTGCAATCATCGCACCGGCGTCTTCGCCCGATGCTCCCGTTGCCGAAATGACCAGTCCCAGATTTTTGATATTTTCCGCCGCCGCGTCAAAGTCGCCCGTTTTAGAAACGATCTGCTCTATTCCTGATATGATCGAATCTGCCGACACGTTAATGCTGCGGTTTTGAGCGATATTATAGATTTCTTCATTTAATTTGCGCATTTCTTCATTGGATTTGTCCGCTACAATCCCCAAACGCGCCAGCCGCGTTTCCATTGCCGCCGCCGATTTGACGGCGGCGTACATCGTGCCGCCCGAAATCAAGGCCGTGTAGCGGTTGCCAAGCTTGTCCAGCGCGCTGCCGACGGCGGGCATTGCTTTGGCCATGCGCTTTAATCCCGCTTCTCCGGATTGGGCAAAACGGTTCATCGCCTTTTGCGCCGATGCGGTCATGCGCGCAAAATTGCCCTTTAAATCCAGTATTAAAGCGTATTTTAATTTATCGCTCATGGTTCAACCTCAATGTCCGTCAGCCGCATTAAGCGTTTCAGGGGAATATCCAAAAAATCAGCCGTATTTTTGCCGGCGCGCATCAAACGCGCCGCCAGTTTAAGTATTTCTGGATACGCCCCGATGATCTCGCCCCCTGCGTTCCAGCTTGACCGCCGCCTCCGCCTTTTCCAGTTCATCGACGGCGTCCTGAAGAATGTCTAAATCGCGTTCACTCAAACTCAAAAGTTCCGCCAAAGACAGGGGCATTTGAACATTGCCCAAACGGCCGATGCGCCGCCTGAGCGTTTCCATACCGACCCGAACGGGCGAAGCGACGACGACAGGCGAACCTTCCGCGCCGATGACGACGCGTTCGGCGGCTTCGTGCGCTTCCAAGATGTCGCGGGCGGTCAGGTCGCGCAGCGTTACGTCCTTATGAACCGTTTCGCCGATTTTCAACCCGTCGATCAGTTTGATTTCCGTCATGATATTTTCTCCGACGTTCTGGATTTAAACGTTACCGTCATGCCGTCGGCGGATACGGCTTCGGGCTGTTCGTGCCAGGCATGAGGCATTGACCACGACTGTCCGGTATCGGCCGTAAACACGACCGTTACGTCGTCCATTTTGTTGATCGCGTCGGGATCTGCCGTCGCGTTAATGTTCAGTTTGCCCGTCAATGTCGCGCCCTGTTTCTTTTCGGAAAAGCCGCGACCTTCCAGTTTGTCTTCGCGGACAATGCCAGACGGGGTAAATTCGCAGTCTTCGAGCTCGAACTCTTTGCCGTCCGCCTTGACCGTCCCCGTGCCGTAATATTTGAAAGGATTTGTCATGATGCCCCCTTACAGAATGAATTGAATTTTGCCCGCAACGACGCGCAGGTTGTTGATAACGTCGGGCTGAAGCAGCTGGTTTAAACGCTCCGTATCCGTCGTGTCGCGTTCGGAAACGACGCTTTCTTTGAACGCGTCAAAGTTTTCGATCAGCCCTGCGTCATACCAGTCGCGCGCCAAAGCGACGGCTTCGCCTTTGCCGACCAGTGGCGTCATGACGGCTTGTCCGTCGGAAACGGGATAACCGTCGTCGGCCAACTTGTGGCGCGGGAACTTTTGTTCAAAGCGCAAAACATACGAATAGCGCAGATAAGTTAGAGTCTTTAACGTCGTTAAATCTAAATAAGACACATCTTCGTTCCCCGCGGCGTTTGTGCGGTAAGACGTAACGACGCGTTCGATCAGGACATTGCCGCCCGTATCGGCTTTGGCCGTTGCAACGCCCGAACGCAAAAGCAGGTCGCGTTCTTCGCGGGTCAGCGGCGTTTTCGACGGTTTGGAACCCGTCAAAGCCAAAGTACGATATTGGCGGGCGGGGTCGATTTGCGATTGATACGCGACAATACCGGCCAACCGCGCCGCGCGTTCTTCGGGCGGATCCGGCGTTTTAGAGCATTCGACATAAACGATATGCGGGCTGTTTGCGGCTTCGGCCGCCGTAATGATTTCGGATAACGTACCGCTTAAACCGGAAAAGACCGTTCCTTCGATGCGTTCCATCGCATTGAACCGGCGCGCCATTTCTGTTTTCAGCAAGGCCGTGTTCGCCGCGTCGGTATAGGGACAGACAATATCCGTATAGACCGTGTCGCCCATAGCCGCGACGGCTTCTGCCAAATCGGGGTTTCCGGATCCGGAGGTTGTTTTTTCGATGCTGACCGTAACGCCTTGCGGCAGGTCTTCGCCCGTGTAATAGTTCAGCGAGATGTCAATATTGTTTCCGACTTCGCCTTTGGCTTTGGCGGTTATGACGACGCCGTCGTCGCTGCTTTGCGCCGTAACGGGCAGGTCGGGCGATGCGGAAATCTTGGCTGCGATTGCCGTATACAAGGTTGCCGCCGTCGTTGCGGACGTTACGTCAACGGTGATTCTTTGTCCGCCGATATACAGGCAAACCGTTCCCGCCGACGGCGATTCGGCAACTGTTGCCGTCAGCGTATAAACCGCCGCCGTGCCGCTTGACGCCGTAACCGGCAGGACATAAAGCGTGTTAAACGTATTTGTTTCCCGCCATGCCTTGACCATTCTGGCGCATTCCGATCCCGCGCCGAACAACAATGCCGGATTATCGGAAGCCGTTACCAATCGCGGCGACAACGCCGTTGCCGACCCCGTCGTTTTTTGCCCGATGATCAGCCCGACCGACGCTTTGCCCGGCAGGTTTTTTAACGCGCCCGAATTATCGATTTCAACATAAACGCCCGGAACGCGCGTTTGCGGGATTTCATTAAAAGAAACCGGCATTATTTACCCCCTTTCTTTACTTCAGTTACAATTTCGACGTCGCCGTCGTTAATGCGGCGGATCCAGTACGTTTCCCGTTCGACCGTTTCGCCCTCGACAGCCAATCTTTCGCCGTTCGGCTTTAAGACCGTCAGGCCTTTTTTCGGCCTTAATTTAATGGTTTTATTCATTTTTCCCCCTGATGTTCGTTAAAGTTTCACTGTTAAATTCGGGCAGTTCCCAATCGGCGTGAAGCCTTAAAAACTCCGCTAAATCGCCGCCCGTCTTATCGGCCGCCGCCATGACGTAGGACGTTTCAAATTCGAGCGCGAAGACCGAAGCGAAAAATCCGGAAACAGCCGTATTTAACAACGGGACTGTTCTCTTATGTTCAAACGGAACGATGTTCAGCCCGATGTCGCTGCCGTGCAAAAGAGCTTTAATATCCTGTAATATCTGATACGTCCCGACTTCGCCTTGTTTGTCGCCGAAACGCGCCGAACGTTCGTTTCTGACGTTGCGGGTCAGAATGATGATTGAAAAGGATGCTGTGCATTCCATGCCTTTGGCGGTGTTCTGCGTGTTGTCTTCGCCCGTAAAGGCAACCCAAACCGCCGGAGCGGACGTTTTGACCAGTTTGACAAGATCGTCGTCGAACTGCGCCTTATAGCTTTCGACCAGTTTCAGACGATAACCCAAATCAGCTGATTTAATCTTTTGAATAACGGCGTTTTCGATTTTTCCGATCATTTTAAAGTCTCCGTTAAAAGCGTGTTTAATTCGTCTTTAACGGCTTCTTTGTCCGTTTCGGAAACGCCCAGAAACGGACGCGCCGGAATGACGACGGATTTTGCAAAAACTTCGCGCCCGTTGATTTTAAAGCGCAGATATTTTGCTTTTTTCGCCGTAATTACGCCGCCGAACTGGTGAATGCCGGCATAAATGCGGTTTGTGCCGATAACGGCGGTTTTATCGTCGCTTTTGTTCGTAATGCTGCGGCGTAAAAGTCCGCTGAGCGTCAATGTCTGCCCGCCGTTTTTAACGCCTTTTTTCCATTTGTTGCCTTCGGGATCCGTTTCATCGACGAAGCGTTCCTTCGTTGAAGCCGTCAACATTCGTGCGACGTGTTTCAGAAGCAGGCCGGTGCTGCCGCCTAAACGTTTTAAGCCGTCGCCGACGTCAAACAGATCGTTTAAATCAAAGCGCAACTGCGGCATTTTAAAATCCCTTCATGCTGTTTTGGTTAAACAGACGCTCGGCGCCGCCGACAATGACCAGCGGCGCGCCCTGTTCAGGCGGCGTTCCTTCGGGGTCGCTTAAAAGCAAATCGCCTTTGGCAATATCGCGCAAAACCTTGACGGCGGCGTCATAAGCGTCTTTGACAACCTCGGTGACGGCTGTTTTGTACAGGTAAAACCGTGCGATTTCGCAGCACAGGCGCGTCAAAACGGGCGGAACGGCCGATAAAGGCAGCGTATGGCGTACCCGGATATATCCGTTCATAAAGGCCGTCGCATCGTTTAAGGCCGTTTCAACAACCGCCGTTTCCTCCGCGCTCAGGTCTTCGCCCGCCGCGTCGGTCAGCTGTAACAGCTCTAAAACGCCGAAACGTTCTTTCATGTTTTGAATATCCGCGTACGCTTTCATTTATTTGCCCTTTTTGCCGTTGCTTTTGTCGGATTTCGGGGCATCTTTCCCGTTTTCTTCCTGTTTCTGCTCCGTCGGTTCGGTTTCGGGCTTTTTCTCCTCAACCTCGAAAAAACGGACGGACAGACGCGGTTCGTTCTTGATCTGCTCCAGCTGTTCTTTGCTAAAGGCATCAACGCGGTGAACCGTTTTAACGTTCGGGTGGGCGACGCCGCCGCGCCTGAAACCGTCAACGGCTGAAATGATTTCAACGTATTTCGTCATTGTTCCCCCTTTCTTCAGGCCAGCCACGGGCTGACAAGGATTTCAACGACGCCCTTGTTCGGGTTGGTCGTGCCGTCCGCCAGCTTTTCGGATTCAATGACTGTTTTTGCCGCCGCGCGCAAAGAAGGCGGAACGACCAGCAGCGTCGGACGGTTGTTTAACGGTTTGCCGTTCGGCTGTTTCATGCTCATCATCGCGGCGAAAACCGTGTTGAAATTCGCCGTTGTCAGGTCTTGTTTCGAGCAATACGCCATCTGCCAGAACCCGTAGCCGGCGTTTCCGCGAAAATCGACGCCGTAAAGGATTTCGCCGCGTTTAAAGACGGGTTCGGCTTCTTCGTTGTCGATTGTGACCAGATTTGCGGGCGTACGGGGTTGCCAGATCAGAGGTTTTAAGGGGCGTGCGGTATTTAACAGATACCATGCCGCGCCGCTTCCCGTCGTAAAGTTCGACACGCTTTCGCCGCCGACGTCGTGGTCGGTATCAAAGAAATACTGGCCGTCGTAACACACCGTCGACATGCCGTTTTTCAAAAGTTCTCCGAAAATCAGGCTGTCGGGGTGCGTTTTCGCGCCGTATGCCAGTTCTTTCATGATGATGCCGTATTTCCCGACCTCGTCGTCTTCGATATCGTCTTTTTTAACGGCGACGGTTCCTTCAAACTTTTTGTTTTTGATGGTGTAGTCGTATTCGGTCAGGTTCTGAATGACGCGATCGCCCGCCCATTCGCGGATATTGATTGTCTGACCGATCCAGTCATAGGTGTTTGATTTTTTCGATGACGGAATCGTTGTTGCGACTTTTTCATAATCGCTGGGCGTTTCTTCAAAAGCCTGCTTGAACGTTCCTTTTAAAGCGGTATTCAGTGCCGCCAGTTTTTCAGTCGTAATTTTCATATTTCCTCCGTTTAATCAAATCTGACGGCGACGAAATCGCCTTCGACGTCAATGACTTTTCCGGCTTTGGAGCGCGTCGGTGCAGAACCGCTGCCTTTACCGTCCGTTGCGGCGACTTCGGCCGCGCCCGACAGATAACAATCGCTTTCAATATGCGCGCGGGTCACTTTGTCGGCAGAGCTGTTTTTCAGCAAAAACACGCCCTTTTTGACTAACGCTTTTTCTTCGCCGTCCGTCGTTCCCCCGGTAACGGTTTCTTCGATGCGGCCGACGGCTTTCAAATCCGTTGCCGCCGAGGCGGGAACCAAATATCCGCTCGCGTCCAAACAGCCGATTTCTCCGGCGCATACCTTTGTGTCGGCTTTAACGGGGTGGACGATCAGAATGCCGTCCCGTTCTTTTGTATCTACCTGCGGCATATTATTTTCCTTTCTTAAAAGTTTCCGATGAAATGCCCATGATTTCGCAGATTTCCTTTTCGTCTTCGCTCAAAGCGTCACAGGCGGGTTTGGGCGGTTCGCCCGCTGCCGAAGACGGCGCGGACACTTTGGGCATTTTTGAAACGAATTCGTTCAATGCCATTTCGCCCATTTTTTTGCAGATCTCTTTGGCGTTTTCCTTTAAAACCGGCGGCAGACGGCCGTCGCGGATCGCGGCGTTGACCGCGTTTTCCGCCTTTTCTTCGGCGCGTTCGGCTTTGATTTCGTTTAATTCGCGGGTCAGCTCGGTCACTTTGTCGATCTCAACGAACTTGGCGGGATCCGCTTTTGTTTCGTTTATTGCTTTGACAATCGCTTCGGCTTTGGCTTCGCAGTTAAGAGCGGCGGCGATGTCGTTTAATTCCTTTTGCGCGGCTTTCAGTTCGCTGATGCGCAACAGTGCTTTGTCTTCGTCAGGCGCGTCCAATGCCTGACAAAGGGCTTTTTCCTTGTCCATGTTCATCTCCTTTATTTGGTTTAAGGCTTTCAGGTCAAAATTCGGCGTGTTTGTCAAAGCGGCCGAAACGATGCAGCGAATATTGCCGTCCGTGTGGTAAAACACGGGCGAGATGTATCGAAATTCGCGTTTTTTAATGTGTTCCGCAGCTTTGTCCGTCCACTGTACGGCGGCGCACAAATGTCCGTCGGCCGTAAAGAAATCTGTCATCCAGCCTGCCGCAGGCGCGGGTCGGCCGTTTTGTTCCGAATATTCGGATTGATGGTTGTAATCGATTAGCAGGTCGGTATTTTTCTTGTAAGCCAGCGTTTGTTCGATAACGGCGTCGGGATCATTCAGATAAAAACGCCGCCCGTCGCGTCCGACAATTTCGCCCACGGGCATCAAACGGATAACGTTCGGCACGTTGTTTTCGCCTTCCGTCCCGATCAGGACGGCAGAGGTTTCGGCGCAGGCCAATTCAAATTTTTCGGTTTCGTTTTTCATGCCCCCAGTTTAGGGGGACGGGATTTTTAAAAATATTCTGAACAGTTCACTGCAAAACGTCAGGATTCCCGCCGTTTTTTATATTGCCCCGATTTGGAAAAATGTCAAAAGAAAATCAAAATACGGTTTCGCGCCGGCAAACACATATAAAAACATCGAAGTTAAACGGGTATTAAACGGGGCTGTGTGCGTTTTGGATTTGATAACGCAAAACGATAGCCGAAAAATGACAAAGCCGCTTTACGCGGCTTTATTTTCGGTCTTTGTTTTTTATGCGTGTTTAAACATCAGCCACAGGACAAATCCGAAAAAAAGGAAAAGGCTCGGATAAAACAAATCAATGACCCCCGGACAGGTACAGACGGGCATTTGTACGGCTTCCATCATTTTAAACCTCCTTTCTTGAATTTGCGCGCAGATGTTCATCAAAATCGTTTCTTCTTATTTCCACTCGTAAAACCTCGGAAAAAAACATATCGCAAAGAGAAGGGATAAGCCTGCACGCCTGCGCGTATGAACAGGCCGTTGTTTGGCGTGAATCGTATTCTCCTTGTTTGTTTTTTCCGCATATCCATAAAACATAATATGTCATTCAATCCTTATTCCCTTTGATTACCGAAAAATGACGAATACCGACAGGAATCCGTTTATCGTCTTCAACGCCGAAAATCCGCCAATCACAGCGCATAATGTTGCAGGTATTCATGCTGTCCAGCGGTTCAAAGCCGTGATGAGTTAATTCGCAAACCCGATTATCAATCAGGCACAAAGGATAGGAACGGCCGTCGAATATGACAAATTCCCCTTCGCGCATGGCTTTTAATGCTTCTTCAAACGTCATTTATCTTTTTCCTTAAATATTCCATGCGGCGCGGTCAACGGCCGAAGCCAATTCTTGTTCACGGCCGTCAAAAGCGGCAATAATGCGTTTTCCGATCAATTCGGCAGTCGGGCTTTTAAACCGTCCGACAAGCGCAAAGCATAGAAGTAACGTTTTGCCTGCGGCGTTCGTGTCTTTTGTGGCAACCCATTTTTTCAAACAGGCGTCTAACCGGGGCAGTTCCCGTCCCAGTGTCGCATTGGGACGGGCAGCCTGATGCTGTTTGACAATGCGTTCCGGCGTCCATTGTATCGGTAAGTTCATTTAAAACCTCCTTGCTTGATTTTTTTCCTTTTCGATGCCATAATGATAAATATGCGGAATGTATTGTAGGGCTATGTAGCAGCCATCCCAATCAATGCATTTTAAGGCAGGTCGCTACTTGACCTGCCTTTTCTTATAGGCAAGAAATCCGTTACGCTGTTCATTTACATATTCATCCTTAATCTGTTTCCCTTCATATAATTGAGCAGGGAATGTCGTTACACCGCGCCATTGTTCTTTGTCTTTTTCAAATACGGTCAAACAGTGACTGCCGTCCGTATTCTCAAAAATTTTAATGTAACGGCGGCGCAAAGGTCTTTTTTCCGTATCATTTCCCCACATTAACCAGATTTCATCGGGATCTTTAATCGCTTTAGCCAATAAACGCATATAGATGCCGCGACCTAATTTATTAGCTTTAAATTTCATGGTTTTCTTATTCAAAAACAGCCCTTCGTCGATAACAAGCGGTTCTCCGACAACATCGGTATAAACGACAGGTTTTCCGATATCCGCGCCGAATTCGGACAAAAAAGCGCGGGCGTATTCCGTATCGCTCAATCCTTCGGGCAAAACGGAATTTTCCGGCATCGGCGAGGCTTCGGGCAAAGGCGGCAGTTCGGCGGCGCGGTTTTGGAACGTCTGCGGCGGATTGCCGTCAGGTTCAGGCGTAAAAGCGCGGTATCTGGCTTTGCCGACGTTATAATCAAAACCCGGCGCAATGCCTTCGGGGATTTGTTCGATTTTCCCCGTTCGTTTGTTTTCCCATTCGGTATAGCGAATCTGCGGGCTTTTTGACGGTACAAAACCGCGCCGCTTTAAATCGTTATCGGAATATTGAATAACCGAACAGCGGCATTTCCAGCCGTTCGGCGGATAATGCGTCGCCCAGAACGGATCGTCATAACGCAAAATCAAATCGTGCCATTGGCGGTGTTGCGCCCGCGTGCGTTCGTCCAAAACGCAAACATAACGCAAATAAGGCGCGTCTTTTGCGTTTTCTTCAATCGCCGCCCATTCTCCCGCCGCATACGCCGTGCGAATGTTCGTGTCGTAAATGATTGACAGGCGGCGCGGCGTGCCGAGCGTTACCTTTTCCGTCAATCCCGTTTTCGGATCGGTTTTTTCCTTTTTGCCCCACCAGCCCTTTTTTTGCAAAACGGGAATCAGGTCTTTTTTAAACTGATCAAACGTCGTGCCGTTTTCCAAAGCGTCCTGCAAAGCGGCGCGAATATCTTGCAAAATATCAATCTGCATCGCTTTGGCAACCGTAAAGGCAACCGCGTGTTCTTCTTTCCAAACATCGCGCCAGTCAAAACCGAATTTATATCCCTTTTTTTGAAAAAAACGGATTGCCTCAGCAGGCGGCAAAGGGGAAAAATCAGATTTAACCATGATTTAAACGCCCTGTTAAGTTTGCCCTAAACAGAGCTTGCGCCAGATATTCCGTCAAAGCGGCGGCGTCCATGTCCGGATATGCTTCGGCAAGGCGTTGAAAAGCCTCGTCATAGCTTTGACACTCCTCTAAAAGCCGTTCAACCGGTTGAATAACGGGCGTTAAAACGCGTTCCCATTCAGCCTCCATTTCCTTGACGGCTTCATCGACGGGATCCGGTTCAGTCTTTTCGGTTTCGTTTAAAGATTTTTTCGCCTGATTAAAAGCCGGATCAAAGGACGGAGCGGCGTATTTCAAAACGTCGTTTTCGTCCTTCGGCGCGTCAAGACCGATTTTTGAACGCACCTGCGACGCGGATACCTGAAGCCCCAGCGGCACCAGCTTTGACAAGGTGTCGGACAGTGCCGTTAAATCCTCGTCGTCGAAATTTCCGATGCGTATGTTCGGATAATTTTTCTGCGTCCCGAAATTCAAATCAATCATCGGGATAATCAAATCGCGCTTTAAAACGGCGGCCAGCTGCTTGGCGTCGGATCGCATGATGTCGCGGCGGACTTCGTTATGTTCCTTTGAAACCGCGTGCCCGCCCGATACGGCGTCCGTCGTTGTCGTTTGTCCTAAAACGATTTTTGAAATCATTAAATCGACATACTGCGCAAACTGCTGATACAGTTCCGCCGAACCGGAATTTTGCGCCGTAACGAATTCGATCATCATGCTTTCGGGAATGCACGCCGCCGTGTCCGCGCCGATGTTGTAAACGGCGCGCATCAGCGTTTCTTTGTCCTTTTGCGTCGCGTTCGCCCCGTATTTGCCGACGCGCAAAGGCTGGCCATAGACTTCCAAAAACGTGACCCAGCTTTTGACGTCAAAGTTTTTAAACATATAATACCAAGACACGACGCGCGCCAAACCGCCGCGAAGGGGTAACCCCGATTTCGCGTTCATGACGCACTGAATATATTTAAACGGTTCAAGCGGAACTTTGCCGTCCTGCGTTTTTAACAACAGCGTCCGCATATCATTATCCAAAGCGAACCACTTCGGATTGACGTGCTGAATTTTGACGGGCTTCCATTGTTTTTCCGAACATTCCCAAACGATTTCCGAAACGGAAAAGCCTTTGCCGACCGCGTCCATCAGGTCGAACAGTTCGTCGGAAAGCGTGTCACGGGCGATAAATTCGCGGACGAAATCGGCGTGTTTTTCCTCTTCCGCAGAGCTGCCCGCGGCCTCGACGCTGACTTCCAGCTGTGATACGGCACGTTTGCGCGTCCCTAAAACGGACAGGTACTGCGGTTCTTTTTCTTCCATTTCTTCGGCCAGATCCAGATAAGCGTCCATGTCGCCCTCGTCGGCGGATCTAAGAAGGCTTGACAGTTTTTTAGGCGTCAGTCCGAAAGACGGATACCCCGATTCATGCGTCCGAACGCCCCCAATCAGACAGGACGCGTCTTCTTTCGTTAAATTTGACGTTTTAACGGGTTTGCCGAACCGGTCTAATAAAACAGCCATCTTAATATGTCCCTTCGTTGAAATTAAATCCGTCGTCATCGGCGTCATACGTCATATAATCGTATTCAACCGGATCGGTTCTTGACGCCGCAACGGCAAAAGCCAAAGCAACCGCCGCATCGCCGTGACGCTTTAATCCGTTTTTGCCCGTTATTCGTTTTTCGGGAACGCACGCTATTCCCTTGACGACCTTTAAAGCGCGCAGGTCGCTTAAAATATCGGCGTCCTTCGGGATTAAAAGCGTCGCGTCCTCAAACCGCGCCTTTAACGCCGGCATATTGTCCCGATACCAGCCCTGCGACAACATGACCTTGTCGATTTTTCCCGAACCGTATTTTTGCCAGCACGCTTCGGCCAGATACGACCCGTTGCCTCTGGCGTCCATCGCGCCCGCGTGAAAACGCGGCAGACGGTCGATAACGTAAAACAGGATTTGACGCTGCTGGTCAAACGGTATGTTTGAAAGTTCTATGACAAAAGGCGTTTTCAGGCTGAGGTCTTTTTCTTCCCGTAAAATCCACAAGACCGACAAATCGCCCGACCTGCCGAAGTCAAACCCGAACGACGTCAGCCCGTCGTCCGGAACGGCGTTTAACAGGCTTTCCACGTTGTCCGAAAGCCAGTCGTCAATACTTTTTTCGCGTATTTCCGGGGGCAACGCGGCAAAATCGTCTTTTTGCGCCAGACGCAACACGGGAATGTCGGCGGCCATTGCCCGTTCGATCAAAGCGCGGGTCAGGTACGTTCCCGAACCTCTGGAAGGCACGCAAAACAATTCTTCTTCCGCGTCGTCGCCGTAAAAATCAATAATATCCTGCCGCCATTTTCGTTCGGCGTCCGCGCTCCATTCTTTGCCCGTTTTCTTGCAAATCCTTTGATAAAGCCCGTCCTTTAAAGCGTCGTCGAACGTGCAGCGCAATAGTTTGTAAGGCTTTTTGCCCGCTCTGATGTCGTTAATCAGTTCGTTGAACGGATTGTCTTCGCCGTCATGCGTTGAAAGGATTAAAACTTTGCCGCCCCAAATCAAAAGGGCGAAAGCCGCCTTTAAAACTTCGGCCAAATCATCGTGGAATGCCGCTTCGTCAATTAAAACAAAGCCCTGTTTGCCGCGCAACGCACGCGGAACAGAAGGCAACGCCACAATCTTGCGGCCGTTTGCAAACGTGATGCGAAAGGCTTTGATGTTCTTTTCGGGGGATTCCGGATCTTCAAAAACGTACTCTTCAACGGCGGAAGAAAGCATGGAAAAGCGTTTTGCCCATTCGCCCGCGACCTCGATAAATTCGCGCGCCATTTCCAAATCATAGCCCATGTAATACGTATCCGACGGGTTGTCTTCCGCCGCCGATATTAAAACGGAAATTCCCGCCGCCGCCCAAGTGTATCCCGTCCGTCGCGATTTTTCGACGACGGTTACGGGATATTTAAATACGCAGTCGGTTAATTCGCGCTGATAGGGCAGAAAACCTTTGTCCATCACAGCTCTCCTAAAATTTCACGGCGGATCGTTTCAATGACTTCGGGGGAAAATCCCTTTTTCTGAGCCGTTTTTTCAAGTTTTTTTTCCGCTTTTTCCCTGATTTTGTCGCGCAGCTTCATTTCCTTTTCAAAATCGGTTTTTTCCGCTTTTGTCAGTTTTTCCAAAGACGTGGCCAGAAACATCGCGTCCTTCGCGTCAAGCGTGACGGGTTCGCCGTCTTCGGATCCCATCATGCGGAATAAAATACTGTGCAGAACTTCGATGTTTGCGCGGGCAACTTTGTTCTCTTTATCTTCGTCGCCGTAATCTTTAACAATCGCTTCGGCAATCGTCCTGCTTTGGCGGATTGACGCCTGTATGCTTTCCAAACGTTTGCAATGCCGGCCGACGGCGGAACGGCTGACGTCAACGTTTAATTCGTCCAGCTTTGCCATAATCTCGTCAATCGTTCGTCCCTCCTGCCGCAACGAGCCGATCTTGTCGCGAACGGCGGCGGCCAGACGGTCTATGCTTGAACGCCGTCCCATTTGATTACTCCGGTCTGGGGCGTTTAACGCCCGTTACGACGGCGCGTCCCGCCGCGACGTCCAGCCCGCGCCCCGTGATTTTGGCAACCTGCACCTTGCCGTCAAAATACGTTTCAACTTCGATCAATCCGATTTCAGCCAGAAAATCAAAATCCGCCCGTATCGCTTCGCGGCTGACCGAATGCCCCAGCTGTTCCAGAGCTTGTTGCATGACGGAATCGTTTATTTTGTAATCGTTGTCTTCGGCCAAAAAACGAAGCATGGCCAAGCGGCGGTCTTGCGCGACGATTTCTTTATATGACGTATTCATAAATTCCCCCGGTTCATCAAAAAATCTTCCTGTCGCCGCACGGTGTTTTCCATGCGTTCTGAAATTGCTTCAATCTTGTCTATTTTGCCCGTCAGACGTTCCAGCTTTAACGTCAGATCATGCATGTCTTTTTGCGTCGCCAATCCTTTGACCGATTGTTCAACCGCCGAAACGCGGTGTTCCAGCTTTGAAACGTCTTCTTTTGAAGCATACGTCTTGGCCGCCGTAAACTTGACCCAGCCGAAGAAAAATCCGGCAACGCCGACGATCACGCCCCAGTAATCCTTGATAAATCCGATAAACGCCGCCATCAGCCGCACTCCCGTTCCGTCTGGCAATCAATGCATAAACGGCAACCGGGGACTGCCAAACGGCGGGCTTCGGGAATCGGCTCCCCGCATTCAGCGCAAAATTCTGCTGAAACGAGCGTCGCTTTTTTGGACGACGTTCTTAAAACCCTGACGTTCATTCTGTCGATTTCGGCTTGCGCCTGATCTGCAATGTCCATGTCTTTTCCATAAAAAAAATCAATCCGTGTCAGGATTGATTTTAGGAAAACGGCTGAGATGAAAATATTCTGAACAGTTCACTGCAACCGGCGGATTTGCTTTTGTTTTTGACAATAAGGCAGGTGAGGAAAAAGCACAAGAGGGAAAATATTCCTGCGATTGACTGAGACTTATTTTTCGGATTAAAATATTTACAGACACAACCTTACATATCTATCTATTGTCAAGCGGAGAATCTCCTTTATGAACGATGAAGTCATATTGATAATCGCCCTTCTTTTCTTTATCGCTTTATCTGTTTTTTGCGCGGCGAAACACAATAAACTTTACGAAAAATATAAAGATGTCATTGATATCGAAAAAGAAAAATCAAAACAAAATATCTTATTGGAACAAATCAAAAAAGAGATACGCGATCTCCAAAACACTTATAAAAGCAAATACCACACTTATGAAGAGCTGAACAAAGAACTTTCTTTTTTGGAAGGCAAAGCCGAACTTAACTCTGTCGGTTTATACGAACCGTTTTTTAATTTTGATTCTTCTGAAAAATACAAATCAGCCCTTCAAAACAATTATAACCGCCAAAAAAAGATGGTTCAGGAAAAAAAAGCCGTTTTATATAACAATAGCCTGACACTTGACGGCAGCGCGAAAAAAGCCGAACGGTGGGCAAAAAAATGGATGAAACTTGCCTTACGTGCTTTTAACGGTGAATGCGACGCGATTATTTCAAAAGTACGCTGGAATAATATAAAAATAATGGAAGAGCGTATTTTTAAAGCGTTTGAGCAGATAAACGAAACCGTCGAAAATGCCGGCATATCAATTACAGATGCTTATTTCAGGTTAAAACTGGACGAGTTACGTCTGACTTATGAAGAAGCTAAGAAGAAACAAGATGAAAAAGAAGAACAACGCCGGATTCGCGAATTGCAAAAGGAAGAGGAAAGGCGGCAAAAAGAAATAGAAAAAGCTCAGCAAGAAGCTGAAAAAGAAATATCTTCAACACAAAAAGCCCTTAAAAAGAAAGAAGAGGAAGCTTCCGGTTTTTCCGGAGCGGAGGCAGAAAAATATAAAGCGGAGATCGAAGCGTTAAAACGACAGCTTGAAGAAGCAACCGCTAAAAAAGAACGCGCTTTAGCACAAGCACAGTTGACACGTGCCGGACATATTTATGTTATTTCAAACATTGGTTCTTTCGGCGAAAGCGTATATAAAATCGGCATGACACGGCGACTTGATCCTTTGGAGCGCGTAAATGAATTGGGCGACGCATCGGTTCCGTTTAAATTTGATGTGCATGCCTTGATTTATTCGGAAGATGCGCCGGCTTTGGAAACCTCATTGCATAAAGCGTTTGCCGATAAAAAAGTAAATATGGTTAATGACCGCCGTGAATTTTTCCGAGTTTCTCTTGATGAAATCGAAAAAGAAGTACATAAAAATTTTGCACAAATTGAATTTATAAAAGAGCCTGAAGCCGAAGAGTACAGGGAAACATTGGCGATAAAAAATAAAACAAAAGCCGTGGAGTCCTTACAAGGAAACAAACACTTACCATCTGAAATTTAAAACAATTCGCCTTGTTTTTTGTCTTCTTTCAATTCGGCTTTGACTTTCAGAACGTAACGTTCCGTTACGCCCAAAATGCGGCAGAGTTGACGGTTGGAGATATTGCCGTCCGCTTCGATTATCAGCGATTTCTTTAAACGCCGGTACGCCCCGCGCGGAATAAACAAACGCTGACCGCCGAAATTCTTGCACAATTTTTTATAATTTTCAAAGCCGATCAGCCGCGCTATTTTATGGCGTTCCAACGCAACGCGCGGAATATAAAACGATCCGATGCCGCCGAAATTGTCCATAAGGACAACGGCAGCGTCAAATCCTACCGTTTCGGCGATTTCAAACATTGACGTCGGCAACGTTATTCCGTTTTTTTTCATTATTAACCCCCGATACGTTTAATCCACTGTTTCAGGATTTCGATGATTTTCCGTTGCTGGTCGGGCAAGAGCCACTGAACGCTGTCGATGCCCGTGTATTTTTTCACAAACGCATCAAGTGCGGTTTTGTCGGTTGATTGAACCGCTCCCAAAGCCTGCAATTCGCCCCAAAGGACATAGATTTTTTTAATCGGGTCAAAAGGCGTGCGACGAAACGCCTTTTTCTTCGGTGTTTTCCAGCCTAATGCTTTAAATTCGTTGATCAAATCGACCAGTTGGGAATACCGGCATTTTGACGCGCTGTCCTTTCCTGTTATGCGGCGAACGATGTCGCGGTATTGGTCGTCGTCAAGGTTCAGCTGTGCTTTGGCGATGTGGATTTTGGCTAAAAGAGGGCGTTTATCCGCGGTCATGACAACCTCCGTATTCAATATCAGAACGAAAATAATCCCAAGCATCGCCCAGCTTTTCAGGCATATCTTTGCATTTTTCGGGTGTTAATGCGCCGTTGACATAACCGTCTTTGTAAAGAAGAGAAATTGTTTCTTCAATGACGGTGCAAAGTTCAATGTAATTGATTTCCGCCTGTACACTCATCGTGATCACCCTAATCTTTTACCCAGTTTGATGTCGAACACTTCCGCATCAACGGCTAAATCCGTATTTTTACCGTTGATTTTTGTGATGCAGGCAATCTCAAAAGCCATGATTTTATCCGTATCGGTATTAGCCGGATACCCCAAGCGGAACTCGGCGACATCAGCAAAGCGCAGGCGGCTTTCCCAGTAAGGCGTTGCCAGTCTGTATTCGTGTTTTTTTTCTCCGGATCTGATTTTTCCGAACCATTTTCCTTCTACGTTAAAAACAACGACTTTCATAATTGCTTCCTTTCTGTGGCGTAATCGGAAGCGGTTTTATACCGACCGAACAAAGGCTTTTCTTTTTCTTCGCCGGAAATGCCGAAAAATTCGATCAATGCTTTTAAAAAGGCTTCTAATTTCGGGGCGCGAAAAGCTGTATCAACAAACGTGTGGGCTTTCGGGCTGTAGTGGTAATAATTCTTTTGCAGGTGTTCTTCGGCATCGCTTTCGGTCAAGAAGACTCCGCGTTGATAACTGCGTTCTTCCGTATACCCGTAAACGACGTCGGGCAGATCCATAAAATCTTCTTCTGTTATGGATATGTTATGTTTGTCGCTGTAACGCTCATAGTTCAGAAATTCTCCGTCTTCGTACAGGTGCGGTTCGCCGCAACGATCTTGAACGAAACAAGTGTAGTAGTCCATTATTGTAAAGTAGATCGGCATTGCATTGCCTCGCCGGTACTGCGTTTTGTATTCTTTAAGAAAACTCTTGATTGTTTCCAGATTTTTTATATCGTCCATGATTTCCCCCCTTAAGCAATTCGCTTTATTTTTTCGCTTTTGCATAATTCTTGATTGATGCGGAATTTTTGTCCCTCTGAACGTCCGGCTAAACTTGCTTTACTGACCGTTATATTTATTTTTAAATCATGTTTCTGAAGGTGAATGTTATGTTCTTCTTCATAATTTCGGCGCAAGTCAGCCTGTATATTCAGAACAAGATTACGTCCTGTCGTAGAAAAAATACTTTTGGAACGCGCTTCATTTTCAAAGCAAAGTTTTTCAAGAACAGCATTATAAAATCCCTTTTTATAGGCATTTGATACTGCCAAGGGGGCTTTATAATATCTTTGTTTCTTGTATTCTTCCGATTCTCGATAATACGTTAAGGACATTTCGCATTCAAACTCAGCACGTTCGGCCATCTCTTTGGCAAGTTCGCAAAATTCGCGTTTTCCATAAAAGGAATATGTATCTCGTCCTTTTAAAATGACGAATACTCCAAAGAACAAAGAAATTTGATGAATAACAGGTTTGAATTGTTCTGGCTGCCTTTTATGAGTATTGAAAGAAACCTCGTTATAAGAAGAGCCTTCATCAAGCTGATCAGAATAAATTTGATATTCTTCAATCAGCTTATTTGCCTTTCGCAAGGCAATTTCTGCTTCGTTCTCTGAAGCTCCGTTTGCGACTGTGATTTTCAAAAGTTTGCGTATTCTTTCTATGATCGTATTGCTTTCTGACATTTTCTTTCCTTTCACGCTTGTCCGACAGCTTCACAAAAGGCTTTTAGCTGTTCCGCCGTTTCAAAGTGCCATCTCCACCCGCCATAGACGGTGGAAAATCGGTCGTCGAAACTGCCGTTGTCGCGGTCGTACCAGCTGTCTTCCGTTTCAAAGTCGTCGAACGGATAAAAGCATGTCCGGAAGCACCCGATTTTCGCGCAGTCCGGCGCGGTCAGTCCTTTTTTCAGCATTTTGTCCGCCAGTTTTTTAATCTCTTCTTTTTTCATTTTTCTGTTTTCTTTCGTTTTCCTATCGAAAGCGGGAGCGGGACTCGAACCCGCAACCTTTGACGTCACCTTGCTCTACCGATTGAGCTATCCCGCTATTGTTTGTTAGTATTTCAGGACTGATTTTCCTTGTGTCCGGGGCGGCAGAAAACCGCCCCACCCATAAAGAAAATTCAGTCCAGTCCCGCTTTGGCGCGCAGTTCCTCGGTGGTCTGAACGACCTTGTCCACCGCCGCTTTGTGGGCATGATCAACATAAACCGAATACCCCATCACGCCGAACCACCCGCAAATCGCAAGAAGCGTCAATGCATCAATCGCTTTTTTCATTTCTTTCCTTTCTTGATTTTATGGACATTCATTTCCTTAATGGCTTGCTGATATGTCACAATTCCACCGTTGCTAACCGCGACCAGATAACGGCCACGGGCGGCTTCCACATCCCGACACAGTTCTTTGAAATCAATATCAACGTTTCCAGTGCACGGGTGGTCGGAAACACCCAAAACCGCATCAATATTCCATGTGTTTTTTAAAGCTTTACCTTTTTCATCAAGCATTATCGGATACGGCATCCGACCGTTAATCGTGCTGAATTGGACTTTAAACGCGACCATTTTTTCCTCCTTACGCTTTGGCCAGATCGACTGTGACTGCCCGCCACGGGGATTCCGCCGTGTCACGTTCGTAAAAGCGGTAATACAGCTTTGACCCGTCGATTCTGATGCTGTCGGTGATTGCTTGCATCGCGCGTTGCCACGTTTCGTCTTTGATGTCCAAGCGGCGGAGCGACAACAGGGCGTTGCGGTTGATTTTGCCTTCTTTGTCAACCTGGAACGCGTGGTCGATCAGCGTGACGATTTCAGGGCGGCTGTCAGTACCCCATTCGTTGATGCATTCGTCGATTAAGGTTTTTGCGGTTTGCAGTTCTGCGCCGAAAACGATGTTTTCGGAAATGGCAACCTGAACCTTTTTCAAGCCGTCATACGTCTGAAACGTCATGTTTCCCTTGCGTCCGCCTTTTTTCACGCCGTACTTTTCGTCGATTAACGACAGATAAGCCGCGATGTCGTCGCCTGTGTGGCCTTTAAAGCGTGAAATCTGGTCGGACAACGCACGGGCGTAATCCATGATTTTATGCACCAGCTGGTCTTCCAGCTTTTCCGTCGGTTTGACAATGCTTTCGGGGACAAGCCGTCCCGCCGCATCTTTCATGTATCCCGCGGGGATTGTGGTATTTGCAGTTTCAGTCATTTTCGTTTTTTCCTTTCTTTTTGTTCTGTTTAAAGTCCAGTGAAAGAACCTCTGCCAATTCGTGCAGCATTTCAGGTATCTTTTCTTGAACGCGTATTTTGAAGACGCATTTTTCAATGCTTTGCTCGTCTTTCAACGCCATTGCCAAAGGAACGGCCAAATCGCCAGTTTTTCCTTCAATGATGCGTTGTGTCTCATAAGTTCCGTCTTCGTTTCGCGTTCCTGCGATTAAAAACAAAAAATCATGTTTATTGACGGCTTCTATAGCAGCCTGTCTTGTCGTTTCTTTCATTTTCAGTGTTTCCTTTCTCGTTCAGGTGGTTTGTGGGTGAATTTAAAAAGTAAAAAGCGGATCATTTGCCGAAGCGTCTTTAATACCCCGTCGGGCAGACGTTCAGCCCGGGGCGGTTCGCCCCTAAGCAGCTGCCGGAGGCGGATCATCGTCATTGTTTCCCTTGCTGTATGCCGTCCCCGGTACAACGCCCAGATGACGCAGGCGAACGGCGACCGCGACGGTTTCTTCGGATACTCCCGCTTTGTCGGCCAGTTCCTTTTCCAACGTAGCGACTTCGTTTTTGATTCGAATCAGCTTTTTGATTTCCCGATCCATGATTGACGGCGGAATAAAACCTTGCGGTTCTTTACCGTATTCACGGGTCAGCGTGGAAATCACGCCGAAAATTTGTTGGGATAAGGTGGAATTTAAAGGCATTTCAATCTCCTTTTTTAAAGTGGGGACAGCCGTTGCGGCAGGCTTTATAAAGAGCCACGCGCTGCGGATTAACGGCGGAAAATTTTTGTTTTTGGTAACGAATGCATCGGTCGACGGACAGTTCGCCCAAGACGGGGCAAATCAGCAAAGCGTTTTTAAAGCATCCGTTAAACGTGCGTTCAACGGCACTTAAATCACCCGCATAGCGTCCTTTTAAAACAAGGCTGATCGTCGCAGCGGAATAGCCCATTTCTTTGGCGACTTTAGCTTGGGAAGTCTTGGCGCATTCGGCTTTTAACTCTGAGATCCAATCAGTCATCGCTTGCCTCCTGTTGCCAGACGATCTTTTGCAAATTCGGATCGAATACGGTTTTTAATCGCTGGATCATCGGCGCGCGCGGCCCCGTATAACGTGAGGCGATAAAACAATAAAGACCGTCTTTTTCCCGGCGGAGGTATCCTGCCTTGCACAAAGTTTTCACATAGGCTTTTGCTGTTAATATCGAAACCGGCGTTTCTTCGGTTGACGCCGTAACGGATAAATCCGTATAGCTGAACTTTTTTAAAATGCGCATGGCGTGCCACATCTGTTGTGTTCCGTTCCCCAATGTTGAAAGTTCTCCTTTGGAATTCACGTTCGGGGCATTCACTCCGACGTCTTTTGCCAATTTGAAAATCGTCGGTGTTTTTACATCGCCTTCCGTCGCTTTAATAACATACCCGCCAGCGACAAGAGCGCGGAGATACGTTCTTAAAGTTTCCCGCTTTAAATCGCTGAAACTGTTTGTCAAACCGGTTAAAGTAAATCCGTCTTTATTTGCCCTGATTGCTTCCCACATTGCCTGACGGCCGCAGGGGTTTTTGGCTTTCATGCGCAGGTGTATCGGTTTATTTGCCATCACAGCCCCGCTTTCCGCGCCATTGGAGGCACGCCCGTAAAGAAATCGCGCTGATAATCAGCCGAACCGACTGTTTTCAACCCTTTTGTCGTTGCAAATTCGCGCACGCGGTCAAGGTTGACGCAGACACGGCGCACAGACCCCGCGCTTTCTTTTAAGATTTTTTCGCACAAGTCCTGTTCTACCGTAACGCCGTTCGCATACAATTTAGCCAGATGTTTAACGTCGTCGATTGACGCCGGCTGTGCCGCCACCCAGTCAAGCATACGCCCGTGGACGCGTTCCCATTTTTGAAGCTTGACCGGCATGGCTTCTTCGCCGATCAAAATGATTGTGGCTTGCGAACTTTCGTAAATATCCCGAACGACTTCAATCATGCGTTTTTGAACCAAGAAATCCGCTTCATCTATGATTAAAGGACGCTGGGAAAGCGAGAGTTCTTCGCCGATCTGATCCATCATGTCGGGGATTGTGTAAGCGGGCTGAATGCCCATTTCTCCCAAAATCGAAGCGCAGAGCTTTTTCGGCGTCCAAACGCTTTTGACTTGGACGTGATAGGCTTTGTGCTTGTTCGCCGCGTAAATCGCCGCGAACGTTTTGCCGTATCCGGAAAAACCGTAAAAGGTCGCCATGCCGGGCAGACCGTAATCGCGGTTTTTAACGCGGTATACCAGTTCGTTCAAAAGTGCCACGTTGCGCAGCGGGGCGATTGTATTCTTGACAGTTTCATTCATTTTTGTCATTCTTCCTTTGTTTTGTGGTTGGCGGTTGTCCGAAAAGACGCCGCCTTTTTTATGCCGTCAGAGCCGCTTCCATGCCGAAATCCTGCGCAAAGTCCATGCGCTGAATGTACTCGGGCGATTTGGAATATTCGGTGAACCAACGGCGGTCTTCGGCGGAAATGCTTTCCCCGTTTTCGATTTGTTGACCGATAGCGACGGCTTTGCGGAACCGAGCCGCAGGCGTGTCAATATCGGCAACGGGCTGAGCTTTCTGTTCAGCCTCAAATTCTTTTAAAAATTCTTCGTTTTTGGCGGCTTCCTCCGCCGTCACGGGCGCAGCTTCGGGGGCGGGTAAATATCTTTGTCCCAATTCCTCCAAAATTTCCGTTCTCTTTTCGTCATGACGCGCAAGCCGCCCTTGAGCCCGTTCAAGTTTTTTCTTGTCGTCATAAGATACGGGCATAAAGGCACGTTTGTTTTCTTCAAAACGGGCGACGCAAATCAAACGTCCCGGAAGCTTTCCGTCCCATTCACGCACCCAAACCTTTGACGCATCATGAATGTCAAAACCGACGGCAACCTGTTCGTCGTGATAATGCGTCAGCAGATGCGAACCGTACACGTTGTTAAACAGGCTGACCAAACAGCGCGAACATTTGCGGACAACGTAAGGACGCGATAAATCATCTGTTTCCGCCGGCGTTAGCACGTCGGGACGGTAATCGGGAAATTCAGGATTGCCGGCTTCCCATGCTTCGTTCGGCGTCATGTGCCGCTTCTTTCCCGTTTCGGCATCGACAATGACGGGCAGAAAAGAATGCGGGTGGTCGTTATAGGCGGCAAAGCATCGTTCGCAATACGCGACAAAGCCTTGCCAATCGGGCAACAAGCGGCTTCTCCCGTCCTGTTTGACCTCGCGCCGATTGATGTGGAAAACTTTTTGCTTGGCTTCCGGATCCATCGGCTTGCCCATATAGGTCGGCAGCATTTTCGCCGCTTTGACCCAAATCGTCTGGTGCAGACGTTCAATCACACCGCGCGCTTGGGAATTGTAGGCAATGCTGTTCTTTTTCGTGATGCCCAAACGGGCGCAAAACATATCGACCGTCGTATTGTTAAAGCCGTTCCCGTTGTCAACGTAAAACACATCGGGAACGCCGTTGGTCGTCACCGCGTGTATCAAGCTGTCCATAACGGACGCGGTCGATTCGACGATGTTCAGACTGAACCCGACGGCTTTGCGGGTATACACGTCAATAATTGTCGTAACTTCTGGGCGGAAAGGCTTGCCGTGGATCGGGTGGGCGATTTCAGCATCGAACGTATGACCGTCAGCGCAATAAATCGCTCCCGGCCACAAATGCGATACGTCACGGGAAACGTAAGCCCGAAAAGCCTTTCCTTCCCGCGCCCCGACGCGTCCCTTGTTCGCCAGCAGTTTGCCGATTTTTTCAAGATAAAACTTTGCCTGTCTGTAACTGGGGGCAAGTGCGGGCATATTTTCCTGCAGAATTTCAATGCAGGAATTTAATGACGGTTTTTGCGGTCTGAAATACAAACGGGCAAACGCTTCAAACCATTCGGGAGCAACGATCTGTTCATCTTTCGCAGGGGTGGGCATCAACCCTTTTAAGCCCGCCGTTTCACGCAGTTTGTACCAGTTAAACAAGCTGGCGCGGGAAAGTTTGACCGTTTCGCCGGCCTTTGCGTTTGCTTTTCGGATCAGTTCGATGAAAGACGGTTCCAACGTTCCGTTTTTCAGTCCATTTAAAACGGCTTTAATCGCGTTGTTTTTCCCGCACGTTACCGCCAGATTGTCAATCGCGTCCAAAACCGCCGCTCGCGCTTCAGCCGTTTCACGCTGCCAGGCTTTGGCTTCGGATAAATCGGCATCGTCGGGACGTTCGATCACAGCCTTTGACCGACGTTCCGGAACGCTTGACAATGAACGGCGCGCCAATTCTTCTTTGGCTTTAGCTGGCAAACTCGATACGTTGTATTCTTTGCCGCCGCCGCGACCGCAACGGGGACGCGATTGCCAATATTCGCGGGCGGCTTTTTCAATAATGTTTTTCTTGGCGGACGGAATATCCGGTAATTTCAGATCGGCCAGTTCCTGAGCAGAAAACCATTCTTTCATAACCGCCTCCGAATTTTAACGGGCGCAACCGAGTTCAATTCTTTCTGATATTTTTTCAGTTCTTCTATCTGTTGCGCGACGCGTCCGCGTTCGGCAAGCAAAGCCTCTTCTCCGAACAAAACTGTGTATCCGTCGTCTTTCAACAGTTCGTCCCATGCCCAAATTTGTCCGGATACCCGAACCAAAACGATGAAACGATAAAGCGTGATTTGATGATCTTCGTTGCTTTCGCTAGAATAGTTGTCAAGCATCGCCTTGCTGAAAGAGGCACAATTCATCACGTCAGCCATTTCTTTTGCTATTTCGGAACGGTCTTTTGAAGAGCGTTTCAGGATCAAAGACACCAAACGCTTAATCTTGCCGCTCAAATCAACGGTGTGGGAGATCACCGGCGGTCTGCGGACAGGATAAACCTGTTCGAATAAATCAAGCGTCTGTGTGTCCTTGAATTTCTTTGACATGGACTAATCTCCATAGATGTCCAAGCAAATTTCGTTCACGTTTATGCCCAAAAATTCACATATATCCATTAACTTGTAAATTTCTTGGTCAATCTGATAACGCCGGATATCAATCAAATTTTGGTCAAAACCTTTCTTTATCAGATCGGATAATTGCTCATTTTCTTCACTGATTTGATCACTTATTGACTTCAATTTTTCGCAAAGGCTTTTTTGGGTAATATTCGCTTTCTTTACTGCATTCAGAATTCTCTTCATTTTATTCTCCCTTGTTTAAGCGGCTTTGTCGTTTTGACATTGCCGAAAAATACGAATCCCTTTATATTGGTTAAGTCTTGAACGTTTACGGCTTCCGTCTGCATTAAAGCGGCTAGGCCAAAGTTGGCAGGCAGGAATGCCTAAAAACTCGGCGATGGCTTCTTCTGCAGCGGGAAACGGAGCTGTCAGGGCTTTTGAACAAGCACGGCTCGATAAACCGGCTTTTAATGAAAGGCTTTTTAAGGTCATTCCTTTGCGAAGGATCATGCACTTAATTCTGACGGCTCTGATGTCCATAACTTCTTGACCTCTCTGGTGAACCGACTCTGCCAAGTCGGTTTTTTCTGGGGGGTTAAATTCAACTTGTAGAATTAACATATCCAGTTTTATGGACAATGTCAACCATAAAACTGGCGTAACTGTTCTTTATTATCAATTATAATGTCAACATATTGATTTTAATTGATAAAATTAAAGCGTTACGGATTTTGGGAAAACAATGAAAAACGTAACAGAACAAACTGACAACTATAACGATTTCGCAGATCGTCTATCTTCTGAAATCTTAAAAAATTATCGGTCTGTTAGAGCTTTTGCTTTAGAAAACGGAATAAATCCGTCCACAATGGCTTTGTACGCAACGGGGCAAAGCGAACCCACGCGTCCAGTATTATGTATAATCGCAAAAGCATTAAATGTTTCTTTAGACTGGTTGGCTACGGGCGAAGGCATGCCGGAGAAAGATAATCTTGATGAAATGGTAAAAGATATCAAAGTTGATGCGGATTTAATGGCTGAAATCGTTAAAGTCGTTAATGAATACCTTGATTCGCTTGATCGTGAACTGCCGCCTGAAAAACTCGGAAAAATTTATGCTTATCTTTATAATTACTGCCACAAAGACGAACCGGTACGCCGCGACAACATTATTAGCTTAATCGACATTGCAGGATAAAACTTTAGTATAGTTTCTCCGTCGTTTTAATAACAACGGAGAAAAAATTATGAATAAAAACCTTGAACACATTAAAGAAATGCTTAGATCTGCGCCGAAAAAGAAGCGGAAGATTCTATATATCGGGTTAACTTTTCTTGTTGTTTCAATAACAATTTTTTTGTTTTTAAGGGAAAACGGTAATTATTCATGCCGTATTTCCTTAAAACAAAAAGAATTTTTAAAAGCCCGTATTGAGCAAATAGCAGATACCGGAAAAGTAAGCGAATATATGCTTTACCGACATCTTAAAGGGCGTTTAAAATATGAAACAATAAGCAAAATGCCATGTAGTGACTTTAATGCGGCGACGGAATTTTTAGACAACTATGAGGAACGAATAAAATCAGATAAATAGTTGGTCTAAAAATAAATGTCAAAATACCGGACTGAGTCTAAAAAGCTCGAAGTCCGGTATTTTTTTAAGATGCTTTAAAATTCCTTTTAATCCGCCGTTATCCCGCTATATCCCCATATATCCCACTATATCCCGTTTAGTCTAAATATAACTGTTAAGTAACAAGGCATTTAGCCTGTTTATGTCCGATAGAGAGTTGCAACTCTCTATCGGACGGCA
>URSF01000027.1 GCA_900550445.1 uncultured Rhodospirillaceae bacterium
CGCCTGCCGTATTATTTTCTTTTTCGGTTCAGGCGGCTCCCGCGGCGAACCAGACAGCGCCTGCACAGAAGGAAACAAAAACCGTTGCGCCGTATGCTTCTGTCAAAGCCGTTTATTCGTGGGAAAAGGTTAAATTAAGTGATGAAGAAGGTTTGGGATCTTCTTCTTTTAAGGCGCCCGGGTTAAACATTGCCGTCGGTGCTGATTTTCAGGGAATCCGTGCCGAAGACGGAATCCGCGCTGAAATTGAATACGCTTATCGGGCATTGAAATCGAAAACGTCTGTCGAAGAAGGTGTTGCAGGTAAAGAAAAGTTCGGTATGCAGACGTATATGTTGAACGGTTATTACGATATTTCGACGGGAACGATTGTAAAACCGTATGTCGGCGCTGGTTTGGGGTTGGCTGATATTAAAGTAAAATATCAGGACGCGGAAGATTTGGTTTCCATTTCCAAAACAAAATTTGCTTGGAATTTAAACGCCGGCGTAGGTTTTGAAGTCGCTGAAAATATCACGGTTGATGTCGGCTATCGTTATTTGAAGGTTGAAGACGTTAAGAAAAATTTTGGCGACAGCAGCACAAAGATTAAAACAAGAGCCAATGAATTTTCCGTTGGCGTCCGCTTTGATTTTTAATTGGATTGTATAAACGAAAAAGGCTCTGGGAAACAGAGCCTTTTTTATTGAGGGATTTTATTTTGAATAATCTCTTACGCCGAACAAAGCCGTTCCGACCCGGATAAAAGTTGCACCCTGCTGTATGGCGACGGGATAATCATCGCTCATGCCCATTGATAATTCTGACAAACCGGCTTTGCCGGCCAGCTTTTTTAACAAAGCAAAGTGCGGTGACGGCTCATCATCAACCGGCGGAATACACATTAATCCGATTATATTCAAACCCAAATTACGGCAGTGATTAACCAGCGAAATTGTTTCACGTGGAACACAACCGCTTTTTTGCGGTTCTTCACCGGTATTAACCTGTACGAAACAGGGAATATTTTTTTCCTGTTTTTTCATTTCTTCCGCCAGTTTTTCCGCTACTTCGGGGCGGTCAACGGATTCGATGACGTCAAACAGGCGGACGGCTTCTTTGACTTTGTTTGTCTGCAGCGGGCCGATCAGATGCAGCTTTAAATCAGGAAATTTTTCTTTTAAAGGCGGATACTTTCGCATGGCTTCCTGAACGCGGTTTTCACCAAATACACGCTGGCCGGCTTCGATTAAAGGTAGAATTTCTTCTGTTTCATGCATTTTTGAAACGGCAACAAGCGTGATCTGATCTTTGTCGCGTCCGCAGCCTGCCGCTGCTTTTTCCATAGCAGCACAGACTGTGTGAAAATTTTCCAAAATATCCATGTTTATTCTCAGAAATTTAAGTTCATACCGATCGCTACGGCAGGTCCTTTGTTGCTTAAACCGCGTTCGTCCGAAGCTGATTTGAAATCTAAATAAGCCAGATCGGCAAAGACGTCAACCCCTGCCAGAATTTTATATTGAGCGGACAGCTGATACATACTGAATATGTCTTTTTTCCCGTCAACCGTCAAACTGTCGGCCCGGGATTGGAAAACATTGGCGCTGGCCGCAAAGGGACCGGCACTGAATTTTACGCCCGCGTCCCAGCTGCTTCCTTTGGCGACGTTAGCATAAGGATTCAGAAATTCCGCCGTTTCGCGGGACATGTTCGTATAATGATAAGAACCGCCGACAGACCAGTTTCCAATACCGATATTTAGACCGGCGCCGTATTCATTGATATTTTTTTCTTTCGCCCACTCTCCGTTTGCACGCAGATTCGGTTTGTAGACGGTGTACGAAGTGCTGGCTTCAAGATCAAACGAACCGAAATCATGCTGGAACAAAGCCGCCGCGTCCGCTCCGTACTTGAATAACTTAATTCCGCCGCTGGGGATTAACAGATTGTCGTCGTCTTTTCCTTTTTTCTTATTGCCGGGCATCAAGCTGATTCCTGCGGTAAATCCGGAAACGGTCGGCGTAATATAAGACAACTTGGTCGAAATGTCGTCTAAAAGGGCGTAAGTCGCTTTGTTATAGGAAAAATAGGCGGGAACGGTAATAACGCGCCTGAAATCGGTTTCCTGTACCCCCAGCGTGCTGACGTTCGGGGAAGTGACGGACATTTGATTGGAAACGTTTTTAACGTTGCCGGCGATGATGCGCCCGATTTTGGAATCAACCGTCATGTATGTTTCATCAATCGTATGATCGGACGTATCGCTGTCTGTTCCGGCTTCCAGCTGAATCATCGCGCCGATTTTAACGCCGTTTTGCAAAGTTGTGGAGCCTGAAAAATATATTTCGGCGTTGCCCATAAGGTCGAAATTGTTATATTCGCCGATCGGCGTCGCGGAAGCGGGACCGGTTTGTTTTAACGTTGTCCGTTTCTGATTTGTATAAGTTCCGTACCAAGTCATATAACCGCCCAGCTGCAACTCCACCGGCTGATCAAAGGCTTCGACGGTCGCTGTTTGGGCAGCTGCCGCAAAAGGAAAAGCTGTCGACAGGAAAACAGCGGAAAGCCAGTATTTTTTCATAATTAATTTTCTCCTTGAAATAAGTTGTCTTTAACGGTTGCAGTTCAGCATCGGGAACTTAAGGAACACTTAAAACAAAGTGTATCTTTTGTTTGTCATGCGCGTATTGAAATACGGAAAAGAAATTGTTTATTTTTCCGGATATGATCCGCTCCCTCTGATTAACGGTTGCAAAACGTAAAAAATCACAGAAATATACTCTAATAAATTTGTAAATAAAATATTAGCTGGCTATAAGGCAATATCCGGTTAAAAAACAATAATTATTTTTGTTATCGGGTACGGACAAATATGTTATGGTATTTTTGAAAATAAACGACAAACCGGGAAAAATGTTAAAGATGCGGAGAAAATATATTATTTCGGCTTTCTGCTGTTTTTTAACGGCCTGCCAAACGGGACAAACGGAATACAGATATCCCGAAAAAGTTAACGGACGCTATGAAATGCCTTCCGAAAAAACGGCCGGTGAAAAAAACGATACCGTTTTTGATAAAAAATATCTGACTTTTACGTTTGGCGGGAAAGAGGAAAAAGACGCTTCCGAACCTTCCGTAAAAAAGCCGAAAAATCCGTCTCGTGAAGAAACTCGTCCCCTGTGGCCGGCCGTTTTGCCGGTGTTGTCCCGTTATCCGATCGCTTTGGTTCAACAAAACGAACTGGTTATGACCGAATGGTTTTCCGATCCCGAAAATCCGCGGCGGCAGTTGAAAATCAACGCCGTCAAAATCGGCGCGGACGTGCGGATAACGGTCTTGTGTCGCCGGAAAGACAAGGACGGCGGCTGGATTAATCAAAAAAATGACGCAACGCTTGCAGATAAAATTAAAAATGATATTGTGAAGCAGTCGTTTAACCACTAACCTTTTGTGCTGAAAGTCCGATTATGAGCGAAGAAAGATACAATTTCCGTACAACCGAAGAAAAATGGCAGAAAGCCTGGGAAAAAGCTGAAGTTTTCAAAGCGAAGGATACTTCTGACAAACCAAAGTACTATGCTTTGGAAATGTTT
This sequence comes from uncultured Rhodospirillaceae bacterium, assembly GCA_900550445.1. GTDB lineage: Bacteria > Pseudomonadota > Alphaproteobacteria > CAAGCB01 > CAG-977 > UBA11549. The sequence continues at coordinate 3,576 of URSF01000027.1, forward strand.
CCGTATCCGTCCGGGAAAATTCATATGGGACATGTGCGCAATTATGCTCAGGGCGATGTGATTGCCCGTTTCAAATTGGCGCAGGGATATAACGTACTGCACCCGATGGGGTGGGATTCTTTCGGTCTGCCGGCGGAAAACGCGGCGATTAAACACGGCGTCCACCCTGCAAAATGGACGCGTGAAAATATCGCCAATATGCGCGAAGAAATGAAAAAAATGGGGCTTTCCATTGACTGGAGCCGCGAAGTTTCAACGTGTGAGGTCGAATATTACAAACACGAACAGAAAATGTTTCTGGACTTTTTGAAAAAAGGACTGGCCTACCGCAAGGATTCATGGGTGAACTGGGATCCTGTCGATCAAACGGTTCTGGCCAACGAACAGGTCGTTGACGGCAAAGGGTGGCGTACGGGGGCTCCTGTCGAACGGCGCAAATTGTCACAGTGGTTTTTGAAAATTACGGATTATGCCGACGAATTGTTGGAAAACCTGAAAACAATGGACGGCTGGCCGGAAAAAGTCCGTCTGATGCAGGAAAACTGGATCGGTAAATCTTACGGCGCTTATATGTATTTCCCCGTTATCGGAACGGATAAAACGCTGGAAGTCTTTACCACGCGCGCGGATACTTTGTTCGGAGCGTCTTTCTGCGCGATTTCCGCCGGTCACCCGATTGCGCAGGAACTGGCAAAAAACAACCCGGAACTGGCAAAGTTTATCAAAGAATGTGAAGCTCTGGGCACATCGGTTGCCACAATCGAAGCGGCTGAAAAGAAAGGGTTCGATACGGGGTTGAAGGTTATGCACCCGTTTGCCGAAGAATTTAAAAAGCTGGGCGGCAATCCGGAATTGCCGCTGTATGTGGCGAATTTCGTGTTAATGGAATACGGCACCGGCGCTGTTTTCGCTTGTCCCGCCCATGACCAGCGCGACTTGGATTTTGCCCGTAAATACGGTCTGCCCGTCCGTGTCGTCGTCGCGCATAAAGATGAAGGCGTTCCTGTCGTTGAAGATAAAGCCTTTGACGATATTGCCGACGGCGTGGCGGTTAATTCCGCCTTTCTGGACGGTATGGCGACCAAAGACGCGATTCCCGCAATGATCAAACGACTGGAAGAAATCGGCAAAGGCAAGGCGACGGTGCAGTACCGCCTGCGCGACTGGGGCGTTTCGCGCCAGCGTTACTGGGGCTGTCCGATTCCCGTCATTCACTGCGAACATTGCGGCGTTGTTCCCGTTCCCGAACAGGATCTGCCCGTGACTCTGCCCGAAGACGTCACGTTTGAAGCTTCCGGCGGCAATCCGCTGGAACGTCACCCGACATGGAAACATGTCACGTGCCCTGTTTGCGGAAAACCTGCTTTGCGGGAAACGGACACGTTTGATACGTTCTTTGAATCTTCGTGGTATTTTGCGCGTTACGCTTCGCCGCATGAAACGAACTGCGGCTTTAAGAAAGATGCGGCGAACCATTGGCTGCCGGTTGATCAGTATATCGGCGGCATTGAACACGCCGTTCTGCATCTGCTGTATGCCCGGTTCTTTACCAAAGCTTTGCGCGACTGCGGCTATCTGGATATTGACGAACCGTTTAAAGGATTATTTACGCAAGGTATGGTCTGCCATGAAACTTACAAGGACGTGAATGGCAACTGGCTGTTTCCGACGGAAGTTGAAAAGAAATCCGACGGCACGGCGGTAAAAATCAAAGACGGTACGCCCGTTACGGTCGGCCGTTCTGAAAAAATGAGCAAGTCAAAATATAATCTGGTTGACCCGGAAACGATTTTAACGACGTACGGGGCCGACGCCGCGCGGGTCTTTATGCTGTCGGATACGCCGCCGGAACGCGATCTGGAATGGACGGAAGCCGGTATTGACGGCGCCTGGCGTTATATTAACCGTTTATGGCGTATGGCTTTGGCCTGCCCCGAAAAAACGGCAAAACCCGAAACTCTGTCCGCCGCGGCCGACAAATTAGTCCGTATGGCGCATAAAACAATCGCCGCGGTGACCGAAGATTTGGATAAATTGCGCTTTAACGTTGCCGTCGCACGTTTACGCGAGTTAACCAATGCGGTCGGTGATTTAAAACCGGCAGATGACGGTGATAAGTATGCGTATCGTTTCGCTTTTGAATCGCTGGTTCGGTTAATGGCGCCGATTGCGCCGCATATTGCCGAAGAAATGTGGCATTTTATCGGTAATGAAACACTGCTGGCCACGGAAAAATGGCCTGTCGCCGATGCCGCGCTGGCCGCGGACGATAAAATTACCATGGCTGTTCAGGTCATGGGAAAAATGCGCGGCACGATTGAAGTCGCCAAAGACAGCGATGACGAAGCCGTTAAAGAAATTGCGCTGGCTCTGCCGACGGTTAAAGCTCAGCTGGAAGGCAAAACAGTTCGTAAAATTATTGTTGTGAAGAATAAGATCGTCAATGTCGTTGCTGCGTAAAAGTGTTGTTTCGTTTGTTTTTGTTATGCTGACAGCCTGCGGTTTTCGTCCGCTGTATGTCGGGCAGGGAACGGACGATTCGATTTCCGGCAAGCAACTGACGCAAGAACTGGCTGCTGTTTTTATTGATGAAATTCCCGACAGAACGGGACAGATTCTGCATCGTTCTCTGGTAAACAGACTGACGCCGCACGGGGAATCGCAAGATCCCCGTTACCGGCTGGCAGTGCGTTTATCGGAAGCCGCCATTTCCCAGCAAGGGGTCAGGCAGGATAATCTGGCGACGCGTTATGTGATGACCTTTACGGCTTATTACACGCTTTATTCTTATCCGGAAAACCGTCCTTTGCTCCGCGACAGCACCGTCGGGCGCAGCAGTTATGACGTTCAGTTGTCACCCTATGCGACAGATGTTGCCGAACAAACGGCCAAAGAACGCATTATGCAAATTTTGGGGGACGATATAGCTTTGCGTCTGGCGGCGTTTTTAAAAAGTTATGATGTTTCCGAAAAGTCAGAACAATGACAAAATTAACGCAGTCTGCCCTTGAAAACCTGTTTAAAACAGGAGCGCCGGAACTTAAAGCCGTTTTGTTTTACGGCCAGGACGAAGGACTGGTTGAAGAATGTCGCGCGCGTATGAGCCAGGCCATCGTGGCGGATAAAGATCCTTTTCGCCTGGTTGAACTGACGCAGGCGCAGATCAAAGATGATCCGGCGCTTTTATCGGCGGAATCGAACGCCCTTTCTTTAATGGGCGGCCGCCGCGCGATTATTGTCCGCGGGGCGGATAATCATTTTACGGCGGTTTTAAAAGATTTTTTGCCTTCATACAAAGGGGATTCCCTGCTGATTATAACGGCCGGCGGATTAAAAACAAAGGATTCGCTGCCTTTACTGTTCGCAGAATCGCCGGATCTGGCGGTTTTCCCCTGTTATGCGGACGAAGGCGAAGCTTTAAAACGCTTTGTTTTTCAAACTCTGTCGGATCAGGGGTTTCAAACAACGCCGGACGTTATCACCTTTATCGCCGATAATCTGGGGGCGGACCGGCTGCAATCGCGTTCCGAACTGGCAAAACTGTTTGCTTATATGGGAACACAAAAAACGATTACAATGGACGACGCGGCGGCCTGTATCGGTGATGCATCGGCTTTGTCGATCGACCAGATGCTGTATGCTCTGTCCGCCGGCCGGCAAAAAGAATTGCATGAAACATTGGATCGTTTATTTGCTGAAGGCCAAAGCCCGATCGGTTTGCTGCGTTCGGCTGCCGGACATTTTAAAAAGTTTCACTTTACACTTGCTAAAATTTCTGACGGATCAAGCGTAGAAGCCGCAATTATCCCTTTGCGCCTTCATTTCAAACGCGTTGGTGAATTTAAGCGCCAGTTAAGACAATGGAACCTGATAAAAGTCGGACGGGCATTGGATTTGCTGACGCGGGCTGAAACGGAATGCAAAAAAACGGGACGACCGCAACAGCTGATGGTCGCCCGCGTGTTTATGCAAATCGCCGCGCAAGCAAGGAAGTAACCGTCCCGAACAGGCATGATGAAAAAGGCGGAGGATAATTTCTCCGCCTTTTCGTTATTAAAAGTTGACTTTCAAATTGACCATACCGGTGTGATCTTTGTAATGATCCTTGAATTTGCCTTCGTAGCTGACGGAAAGTTCGGAGGAATTGCCGAACGTGACCGTCAATCCCGCGCCGGTTTCGACGCCGAACCGTTTCATCGGATCGCCGGACACGACATAGCTGGAATGATCGGGCAGGACGACCGTGCGGTTTTCGTCGTCGCGGGCGAAATCATACGTCGCCGCCACCTTTAATTCGGGCGTGAAGTTGATTTTCGGATTCGCGGTCAAGTGATATCCTTTTGCCGCTTTGATCCCCGCGACGCCCGTCCACGTGTTCTGCGTTTTGTCGCGCAACGTCGCGCCCGCCGCGTCGGTGTATTCTTTCAACCGGACGTTGGTGAAACGGACGGCGGCTTCGGGGGTCAGCAATCCTAAATCGTATCCGGCGGCGATTTGCGCGGCGATCGTGTCGGCGTTATAGTCGCTGGTCAAACCGACCGTGCGCGTTTTTTCGTCGTATTTGGAACGACCGTAGCTGACAACACCGTTGACATAGGCTTTGTGCGGTTTGTATTCGCCGTACACAAATCCCGTGTGCGTATCGACGTCGGTTTGCGCGCGGTCGGTCGAAATGTCGCCGGACGTGTAGGCGTAACCGATACCGGCTTTGAAGCTGTCGGTGAAGTTGACTTCGGCGCCCGCCGCGAATCCGTTTGAATGCGCGTTGAAGCCGTCCTCTTTATCCAGTTTGGCGTAGTTCATCATGCCCTGCGCCCAAACGGACGATCTGCCGGCGGCGTAATCACCGCCCGAACGACCGCGCCCGCCGACGATCCGCCCGATTTCATGCCGCCGCCGAAACGCGATCCGACGACGTTGATGACGGATTTCGCCGTGCTTGTCGCCATTTTCGAGCCGGATTGAGCGGTGTCGGGGGCGACTTCTTTCAGGATTTGGCGCACTTCGGCGGTTTTGCCCGCCGCCTTGTCCAGCAAGTCGTTGACTTTTTCAATGATCTTTTGCGTATGTTCGGGCAGCTTGTTTAGCACTTCGTTCGCCAGATCCAGAATTTTCGACGCCTGTTTTTCGCTTTCGGGCAATACGACGCCGGATTTTTCCAAATCTTCAATTGCGGCTTCGGAAGCGGTCGCCAAACGCAAAATCCACAAATTGCCGCCTTTCCAGTTGCTCAGCTTTTCAAGCGTTTTGGCGGCGGCGATGTCGAATTCGGAATCGGATACGGCGTAGCGGTTGGTCGCATAGTCGCCGAACGTGAAACCCACGCCGTTTGTGATTTTGTATTCCGTCACCGCGTCGCGCGAAGCGTTGCTCATGTCCAGTTTCAGCGTTGCGTTTTGCGCCGTCGCATTGACGATCGCGGACGTTTTCGCCGCGTCGGTCAAAATCGCCGAAATCGTTCCGCCGGAAATCAGATCAGCCGTCAGCATACCCGTTCCGATGTCCAGCGTTTTGCCGTCGGCGATGGTGATGTTTTTCAATGTCGCTTTGTTGTTCAAGTTGGACAGCGCATAGTTGTCTTTGAATATCAAATCAACATTCGACCCCGACAAATCGCCGTTCAGACGAGCCGTTTCTTTGCCGAAAACAATCGTTCCTCCCGTTGCGGCAATGTTCGCCGTCAGCGCGCCGTTCAAGTTGATTTCGCCGCCCGTAAAGTCCGCCGCGGCGATGCCCTTTGCGTTTTCAAATCTGTTGTTTCCGTTGACATTGATGATTGCCGCGTCGGAAATGCGAATTGTGCCGTCGGACGAATGATTTACAATCGACGCCGTGTCGTTGAGAGTAACCGTTCCGCCGGAGATGTCGATTTCACCCGTTGTTTTGGACAGTTCATTCGGACGGGAATCTTTCAGATAGTTGAAAACCAGAGTTTTGCCGACTTCGTTGTTGTCGTTATCGGTTCTGATAATTTGAGCGTTTTTATTCAGCGTAATATTTCCACCGCTGATTTTAATGTCTCCGTGATAGGCGGCGGGAAGGTTTTCCGTGTCATCATCGCCCCATTCTCTCAACAACACAATATAACGGTTTTTCCCCAAAGTGATGTCGCCGCCGGAAATTGATAAAGTTCCGGAAGTTTGTTCATCCGCCGCGTCAATCCCCAATCCTTTGCCGAAGTACAGTTCTCTGTTGGCGTCGTTTGTATCGGCAAGTGTGATTCTTCCGCCGGAAATTGTTGTGTTTACATCGGACATCATCGCCGTATTGATAACGGCGTTTCCCGAAATTGACACCGGACCGCGGTAAAAGCTCAAAGTTTCTTCATTTTTTGCCGAAACCGTTCCGCCGGAAATGTCGATACCGCCCGTTCCCTGCCAATCCAGCCAATCGCCGACTTTGGATTCAACAATCAGATTCCCGCCCGTCATTTTCAAAGCGTCGGGAGAAAAGTTGAAAAATTCTTCGTCGTTGTTGTTGACTTTAATCGTGTAACGATTTCTTTTTTCCTCTCCTTCTCCTTTTTTGGAAATTCGTGTATAAATTGCTGTATCTCCATCGCCGATTACAACATCCGCCTTTGCCGGCATTGCGACGGAAAATGCCGCCAAATTCAGCAAAGCGCATTTGATCAGCACCGCGCGATAGCGGCGCGTCAATTCTTTCATCGTTGTTTTCGATTGTTTCATGCTCTAATCTCCTTAAAGTAAACGAAAACCGCCTTAATCAGGCGGTCGGGGAGTAGAAAAACCATAATAAGGTAAATGATCCTTTTGACCTTTAAACACCTCCGTTTTTTCAGAGATAATGACGGGGTGTGTTCTGAACATACGCCAAAAGCTCCCCGACCTTTGAAAAAATCGGGGATATTTTGTCTGTTTCACCATAGGCAAAACAGCTAACGACGCATATCTGCGCCGACCTTATTAAAGAGGTTTTCTAGGCCTCCGTGCCTGCTAAGACACAACCGACAGGATACACAATAACGGCGATATGTTCAATCAAAGAATAAAAAAAGCTCGGGGAAACCGAGCCTTTTTACCGTTATCCGAATACTTTTTTGAAAATGAAATCGATTTGCGCGGTGTAAAAGTTTAAATCGAACAAAGCTTCCAGCTGTTCCTTTGTGATGACGTTCATCACGTCCGAATCGGCTTCCAGCAGATCTTTGAACGTTCCTTCGCCGGCCCAGACTTTCATCGCGTTGCGTTGCGTCAGTTTGTAAGCGTCTTCACGTTTCATTCCGGTATCGACCAAAGCCAACATCACGCGTTGAGAAAAGATCAGCCCTTTTAAACGGTTCAGGTTTGCCAACATATTTTCGGGATAAATCAACAACTTTTCAATGATGCCGGCTAATCTGTTTAAACAAAAGTCCAAACCGATCATCGCATCGGGCGCAATAATTCTTTCGTTGGAAGAATGCGAGATGTCGCGTTCATGCCATAAGGCAACATTTTCCATGGCGGGAATAGCATAAGAACGTAATAATCTGGCCAATCCGGTCAGATTTTCGGACAAGACGGGATTGCGTTTGTGCGGCATGGCGGAAGACCCTTTTTGTCCGGCAGAGAAATATTCTTCGGCTTCACGGACTTCGGTTCGTTGCAAATGACGTATTTCAATGGCTAAGCGTTCAATGGAGGAAGCGATAATGCCGACAGTCGTGAACAAAACGGCATAACGATCGCGAGGAATAACTTGCGTTGAAACGGGTTCCGGCGTTAAACCCAGTTTTTCGGCAACATATTGTTCGACACGCGGATCAATCGTGGCAAAAGTGCCGACGGCACCGGAAATGGCGCAGGTGGAAACTTCTTTGCGCGCGGCGATCAATCTTTCCTTATTGCGTTCAAATTCCGCATAGAATCCCAGCATTTTCAATCCGAACGTCGTCGGTTCGGCGTGAATGCCGTGACTGCGTCCGATGCATAAAGTGTATTTATGTTCTTCGGCACGCTTTTTTAAGGCGGCTAAAAGCCGATCCATGTCTTTTAATAAAATATCAACCGATTGCGTCAACCGCATATTAAAAGACGTATCCAAAACATCCGAAGACGTCATCCCCTGATGCATGAAACGGGCGCTTTCCCCGACGTTTTCTCCGACATTCGTCAGAAAAGCGATCACGTCGTGTTTGACTTCGGCTTCGATTTCATCAATGCGTTTTTGATCAAACCGGCCTTTGGTCCGGATATCATCAACGGCGGACTGCGGAATTTTGCCCAGTTTCGCCAGCGCTTCACAGGCGCATGCTTCGATTTCAAACCAGGTTTTGAATTTGTTTTCATCAGACCAGACGGCACTCATTTCGGGACGGCTGTAACGCGGTATCATTGCTTTTTCCTTTGTTGCAGAAAAATAATAAATATGTTTACATATCAGTAATATGAACAAAGGAGAAAAAAATGCAAACACAAACCGTCATTCGCGCGCAGGATTATTTGCCGGAAAAACCGGAATTGGCCGAAGGAACCAATGACGAGCTGGTTTCCGAAACCGACGGATTGACCGTTCGCTTGTTCGGCGCCGCTCCGGATTATTCCAAAAAGGAATTTGAAGATTTGTGGCAACTGGTTTTTAATGCGGACGAAAAGGAAATGATTGATTTCTGTCGTGAAAAAGGCGTTGACGTTATCGGCGACGACGGTTTTCCCGTATCAGGCTGGCGCGATGTGGCCGTTATGCTCAAAGCAATTGAATCCGGCGTTGTTTCTTTGGCTTGAACAATGAAAAAACTTCTGCTGTCTGCTTTTTTCTTTATCGCCGGTTGTCAGCTGCCGATTGAAGATAAAATTCCCATGTCCGTCGATTCTTATTTAAGCCGGACGCCGCCCGTTAAAACGGCCGTAATCCATCTGATGAACGAAGACGTTTCCAAAGACGATATCGAATATCAGCAATTCTTAGCCAAATTGAAACCGGTTCTGGAATCAAAAGGATATCGTTTAACGTCGCCCGCCGCCGTGATTTTAAGGTTGAAATTCGGTGTTAAAAAAGATGGCAGCACAAGTGTCAGAAGCAGTATCGGCACGGCAGAAACCGCTCACCCGATTGACGAGCCGGAAATTTTGCCGACAACAATGTACGATCGTCACCCCATTTATGAAAAATTCATTTCGCTGACGGCGGTTCAGGCCGGAAAAGAAGACCGGCAGTTTTGGAAAGTGACCGTTTCCAAAAAAGACTACGCGCCGGATTTCAGATCGGCGGAAGAAAAATTGTTATACCTGCTGTCGCATTTTATTGAAAAAGATTCCGGCCGTATGGTTTCGGCGGAACTGTCGGATACGGAATTTTATCAGCGTTATGTTTTGAAATATTCCCCGGCGGAATCTTCGGCATTTTTCGTTACGGAACCCGAAGTGCGCCGGCAGTATTTAAGACAGCTGCAAATCCGGATCAACGCTCATGCCGCCGATTTCAGAAAATGCGGGTTGACCGAAATGCGCGAAGTTTCTTTTATGGTTTCCCCGTTCGGGACGCTGCCGTCTTTCGGCTTTAAAGAAACGTTTGACATTTTGGGAATGCCCGTCGGAGAAAAGGTGCGTTCCTGCATTGCCAAATATTTTGAACCGTTGCTGGAACCGCCGCATGATATTGATACGACACAGCCGCTAACGGTTCAGATACCGATCAGATAAACAAAGCGGGGACAAAGCCCCGCTTTTTTATATCGGATTGGAAATCAGTCCGTCGGCCAGTTTCGGTTCGAACCACGTTGATTTCGGCGGCATAACCTGCCCGCTGTCGGCGACGGCCGTCAATTCGGACATTTGCGTCGGATATAAGGCGAACGCCGCGGCGAAATCTCCGCTGTCAACGCGGGTTTGCAGCTCTTTTAATCCGCGCATGCCGCCGACAAAATCGATCCGTTTGTCCTTGCGCAGGTCTTTTATTCCCAAAACCGGATCCAAAACCAGATCGGACAAAAGACTGACGTCCAGCAGTTTTACGGGATCATTGCCGGCCGGTTTGTTTTTCAGGGTCAGCAAATACCATTGTTTTTCCAAATAAAGCCCGAAAGTATTTTTTTCCCGCGGTCCGGCAATGCCTTCGACGGCCGAAACGATGAAGTCTTTTTCCAGCGCTTTTAAAAAATCGGCAGGCGTCAGTCCGTTCAGGTCTTTGACGATACGGTTGTAATCCAGAATTTTCATTTCTTCGATCGGAAAAGCGACGGCCAGAAAAGAATTGTAATCTTCGGCGCCGGTGTGATTCGGGTTTTGTTCGGCGCGTTTTTTGGCGATGCGGGACGCCGCGGCGGAACGATGATGCCCGTCGGCGATATAAACAACGTCCTGTTTGTCAAAAGCGGACGTAATTGTCCGAATATCTTCGTCGTCGTCAATAACCCAAACGGCGTGTCGGACGTCGTTATCGGCCGTGACTTCATACGCCGGCGGCCGCTTTGTCGTTTTTTTGATGACGGCGTCCGCGGCGGGGATCTGGTGATAAGCCAGTAATACCGGCCCTGTCTGCGCGCTCAAGGCGTCAATCTGGCGCACACGGTCGTCTTCTTTGTCAATCCGCGTAAATTCATGACGGCGGATTCTGTTTTTGTCATATTCGGCGACGCTGGCGGCAACGGCCAATCCTGTTTGCACATGATCGCCCATGATGGCGCGGTAAACATAATAACAGGGTTTTTCGTCCTGTTTCAGAACGCCGTTGTTGAGCAGAAAAACGTAATTTTGCGCCGATTTTATATATACGGACGGATCATAAGGGTTTGTATTTTCCGGCAGATCGATTTCCGCTTTGGAAATATGCAGGAAAGAATACGGTTTTCCGCTTGCTTTTACCCGCGCTTCTTTTGTATCAAGAACATCATAAGGCGGCGCTGCGACTTCGGCGGCAAATTCGGGCGTCGGACGGACGGCTTTAAAAGGACGAAATAAAGGAATGGTACTCACGGCGGACTCCTCTTGTAAAAACGAAGAACAATTTCTTTGTAACCCAAAACAGGGTAAAAACAAAGTGATTGTTGTCGCAGGTCCGACGGCTTCGGGCAAGTCCGGGCTGGCGCTTGATTTGGCGCGGCGGCTGGGCGGCAGGATTATAAACGCCGACAGCATGCAGGTTTACCGTGATGTTCCGACGCTGACGGCGCGTCCTTCGCCGGCCGAGGAAAAAACAGCGGAACACCGGCTGTACGGTTTTTTGGAACCCGAAGAAAACTGTTCCGTTTTTAAATGGGTGCGGCTGGCGGCGCGGGAGATAGCAGAAGCTTGGGAAAAAGGCAGGGTTCCGATTGTTGTCGGCGGCACGGGATTTTATTTGCAGACTTTGATAAAAGGAATTTCTCCGGTTCCGCAGGCCGATGAAACCGTGCGCGGCCGGGTCCGCCGGGAGTTTGAGGAATCGGGCTATGACCGGTTTTTGGCGGACTTTCGGAAAAAAGATCCTTCTTTTCCTTTTACGGATCCGCAGCGTATTTTACGCGCGGCCGAAGTGCTGGCGCAAACGGGAAAATCCGTTACTTACTGGCAGTCTTTGCCGTTTAAAAAGGAAATCGACGCTGATTTTTTATGTTTTTTGACACAGCTGCCGCGTGAAGAGTTGTATCGACGCTGCGACGAACGTTTTCAGCAGATGATGCACGGCCCGGCCGTCGAGGAAGTCCGTATCCTGCTTGCCAAGAAACCGCCGGCGGACAGCCTTGTGTTAAAAGCGCTCGGCGTTTCGGAAATCAAAGCTTTTTTAAACGGCGAAATGACGCGGGATCAGGCTGTCGATCACGCCTGCCGCATGACCAGAAATTACGCTAAACGGCAGATGACCTGGTTCAGACACCGCTTTGCGCCGGATTACATCGTCAATGACGTAAAAAGTCGGGGTATATTAACCAAGGCTTTACACTTCTTGGAGTAAATTAAACTGAAATCTGCCGTATCTTTGCTTGTTTGAAGCCGAAGTGAGGTATATAGATATTCATAAGTTTAATTTTTTTTAAGGGGGCGCAATGCTTTCAAAGCTGACCGGCTGGCTGTCCGCAGATATGGCCATAGACCTTGGAACCGCAAATACTTTAGTATATGTCAAGGGACGCGGTATTGTTTTAAACGAACCGTCTGTTGTCGCGATTGCCGAATCAAAAGGCAAAAAACACGTTCTGGCCGTCGGTGACGAAGCCAAACAGATGCTGGGCCGGACGCCGGGTTCCATTCGGGCGGTGCGTCCTTTGCGCGACGGCGTGATCGCGGATTTTGAAGTCGCCGAAGAAATGATCAAGCACTTTATTTACAAAGCGCACAACCGCCGTAATTTCGTTTCCCCGATGATTATTATCTGCGTTCCGTCCGGTTCGACGGCGGTGGAACAGCGCGCCATTCAGGAATCTGCCGAAGCGGCCGGCGCGCGCAAGGTGTTTTTAATTCAAGAACCGATGGCGGCGGCGATCGGCGCCGGTCTGCCGGTTACGGAACCGACGGGGTCGATGGTTGTCGATATCGGCGGCGGTACGACCGAAGTCGCCGTTTTGGCTTTGGGCGACATTGTTTTCGCCCGTTCCGTCCGCGTCGGCGGCGATAAAATGGACGAAGCGATTATTTCTTATATCCGCCGCAATCATAACCTGCTGGTCGGGGAAGGTTCCGCCGAAAGAATTAAAAAAGCGATCGGATCGGCCTGTCCGCCGGAACAGGGCGAAGGCCGCACAATGGAAATCAAGGGCCGTGATTTAATGAACGGCGTGCCGAAAGAATTAACGATTTCGGAACGTCAAATCGCCGAAAGTCTGGCCGAACCCGTCAGCCAGATTGTCGAAGCCGTTAAAGTCGCTTTGGAACATACGGCGCCCGAACTGGCTGCCGATATTGTCGACAAAGGCATTGTTTTAACGGGCGGCGGCGCGCTTTTGACAAATTTAGACCGCGTATTGCGTAAATCGACGGGACTGCCCGTTTCGATCGCCGAAGATCCCCTGACATGCGTTGCCATGGGAACCGGCCGCGCGTTGGAAGAAATTAAAAAACTGCGTAATATTCTTTCGACAATGTACTAAGCCTTTTCCCTTTTTAAGAGAGGGTAATTCATATGGGAAAGCAGCATTCCGGCAATACGGCGTCACTGCATCAGGTTAAAACAAAATTACGGCGTTTTGCCGTTCTGGTGTTGGTAATGGCCGCATTCGGGTTGATGCTGTTGGGAAAAGCCGATACGATTTTAGTGGAAAAGGCGCAAGTTCTTTTTAACGATATTGCAACGCCTGTCCTGTCTTTACTGTCAAAACCGGCCGAAGCGGCGTCCCGGTTCATACAGAACATGCATGAACTGGTGTCAATTCGTCAGGAAAATACGCGGTTGCGGCGTGAAAATCAGGAGTTGAACCTGATCCGGCTGGATACGGAACAGCTGCGCAAAGAAAACGCTTATCTGACGGATCTTTTGAATTATGTTCCTCCGCCGCAGGCAATTTCCATTACTTCGCGCGTTATTGCCGATACGGGAAATTCTTTCGCCCAGTCTTTGATCGCTTTTGTCGGACAGAAGCAGGAAATTGAAAAAGGAAACGTTGTTTTAACGGGCGACGGTCTGGTCGGACGAATTGCGTCGGTCGGTATTAATGCCGCCAGAATTTTGCTGATTACGGATATTAACTCGCGCGTGCCGGTGAAAATAGAACCGCTGGACACGCCGGCGATTTTGTCTGGCGACAATACGGAATATCCGCAGCTGATTTCTTTGCCCAATAACGCCAAAGTTTCCGTCGGCGACAGAATCGTTACGTCCGGCATGGCCGGCGTTTATCCGGCCGGTTTACCGGTCGGCGTGATCGTTTCCGTTAATGACGGTGTAATTAAAGTTCGTCCCTTTTTTAACCGCAGCCGACTGGAAATGGTGCGTATTGTTGATTACGGCCTTTCGGGCTTGTTACCGGATCCGATATGCGAAGTTTCTCCTTAATCAATCAGCCTTTTTGCGATCAGGTCGCGGCAAAGTTCAGGCAATATTCGCCGAAACTGCTGACAATCCTGATTTTGCTGTTTTCCGTCGCGCCGACATATTTGCCCGGTTATTCTTCGGTCCGGCCTTATCTGACGCTGATTCCCGTTTTTTATTGGGCGGTTTACAGGCCGTATGATTTTTCTGTTTTCAGCGCTTTTATAACGGGGTTGTTTTTGGACTTTCTGGACGGTACGCCTTTAGGGGTTAATACGCTGGTCTTTACGTTGTTTTACCTGACAACAAAAACGCACCGTCGTTATCTGTTGGGGAAATCTTTTGTTTTTGTCTGGTTCGGATTTGCTTTATTTTCTTTCGGTGCTTATTTTTTGAAATGGTTGTTTGTTTCGATTAATTACGCTGTTTTTACACCGGTCACAATCGCTTTTATCAGTTATTTGCTGCTGCTGTTATGTTACCCTCTGGTTTCCTGGCCGTGCGCCGCTTTGCATTTATATTTGCTGGATAAAGAAAAATGATTACGCGTGACGGAGATAAAGGAAAAATGTTAACCCGCCGGGCGGCAATGCTGGCGGGCGGCGAACTTTTTTTATCTTCGATCCTGCTGGGGCGCATGTATTATCTGCAGGTATTGGAATCGGACAGGTACAAAACGCTGGCGGAAGAAAACCGGATCAGCACGCGCCTGCTGGCGCCGCCCAGAGGACTGATCTTTGACCGTTTCGGCCAGCCGATGGCGCAGAATAACCAGAATTTCCGCGTATTGGTTATTTCCGAACAAACGGAAGGCAATCTGAACGCAACGCTGGAAGCTTTGAATAAAATTCTGCCGCTGACGGACGGAGAAATCCAGCGGATCCGCAAAGACGTGCGCCGCTCGCGCGATTTTACGCCGGTAACGATCCGGGAAAATCTGACCTGGGAACAAATGGCGGCGATACAGTTAAACGCGCCGGATCTGCCGGGAATTATTATTGACGAAGGTCTCAGCCGTTTTTACCCGTTCAAAGAAACTGCCGCGCATGTTGTCGGCTATGTCGGCGCCGTTTCGGAAGAAGAAATCGCTTCCGGCAATCCGCTGTTGAAACTGCCGGGATTCCGTGTCGGTAAATCGGGCATAGAGTTGGAATACAATACGGCTTTGTGCGGTAAAGAAGGCGCCCAGCGTGTCGAAGTCAATGCCGTTGGACGGGTTATCCGCGAGATCGAACGTGACGAAGGTATTCCCGGAACGACTTTGCCGTTGACGATTGACATGCGTTTGCAGAAAATTGCGTATGAAAAAATGAAAAATGAAAGCGGCGCGGCCGTTCTTTTAGACATTTATACCGGTGAAGTTCTGGCATTGGTTTCAACCCCCAGCTTTGATCCGAATAAATTCAATCGTGGCTTGTCCAACGAAGAATGGGAAGAAATTTCAACGAACGAAAAAAATCCGCTGCTGAATAAAGCGCTGGGCGGATTGTATTCTCCCGGTTCGACGTTCAAGATGGTCGTGGCTCTGGCCGCTTTGGAAGCCGGCGTTATCCGCCCGGATACAAAGATTTTCTGCGGCGGCCATATTATGATGGGGTCGCACCGTTTTCACTGTTGGAAAGCCAGCGGACACGGCAATGTCGATTTAAAAGAAGCGTTGATGCATTCCTGCGACATTTATTTTTACGAAGTCGCCCGTCGCACCGGCATCGACAAGATTGCCGCCATGGCCAAACGGTTTGGATTCGGCATGCCGACAGGTATTAATCTGCCCGGTGAAAAATCAGGTCTGATGCCGACCAGACGCTGGAAAGAATTAATTCTGGGCGAGCAATGGCTGCAGGGGGATACATACAACGCGGGAATCGGGCAGGGATATGTGTTGACGACGCCGATTCAGCTGGCGGTTATGCCAGCCATACTGGCAAACGACGGATATAAGATTAAACCGACGATTTTAGTGCCAGAAAACAGGGATACATCTGTCAGTCCGGGGGAAAATTTAAACATTTCAAAAACATACCTTCAGCTGATGCGCGAAGGCATGTTTAACGTTGTTAATGCGGCGAAAGGAACGGCCAAAACGGCGCGACTGAATGTTGACGGCAAACTGATCGCCGGGAAAACGGGAACGACGCAGGTCAAACGCATTTCGATGAAAGAACGCGAAGAAGGTCTGCGCAGTCAGGACGAACTGCCGTGGGAAGACAGGAATCACGCTTTATTTGTTTCTTTCGGTCCGACGGATAATCCGCGTTATGCTCTGGCCGTTGTGATCGAACACGGCGGCGGCGGCGCGTCTACGGCGGCGCCGGTCGCGCGCGCGATTATGGAAGCCGCGTTAAAGCTGGATCCGGCGTCAAAACCGCCCAAGAATCCGAAAAAGAATATGCAGGCAGAAGGGATATGACAATGGCGGATTTTTCTCCTTTCCGGTTACGTAATCCGAATATGACGCTGAAAGAACGTTTTTTACACCTCAGCTGGTGTTATATCTTTTTAATTTTTCTGGTCGCGTTTTCCGGCTTTGTCGTTTTGTATGCCGCGGCGAACGGGAATTGGGAACCGTGGGCCGGCCGTCAGTTTTCCCGTTTCTGGCTGGGTTGTGCGGTGATGTTTGTCGTTGCCATGATTGATTTGCGGTTCTGGTTGAAATACGCGTATGTTTTTTATATCGGTGCGGTTATTCTGCTGTTTGTCGTGGAATTTTTCGGTCATGACGCTATGGGGGCCCAGCGTTGGCTGAATTTGGGATTTATTCGGATACAGCCGTCCGAGTTGATGAAAATCGGTTTGATCTTGGCGCTTTCGCGATATTTCCACGGCAGTTCCCTGCAGGAAATGATGAGTATGTCGGCGATTGTTATTCCGTCGTTTATGGTTTTGATTCCGGTGGCGCTGGTTTTAAAACAGCCTGATTTGGGAACGGCAGTTTTAATGGGTGCGGGATCTTTGTCGTTGTTTTTTCTGGTCGGAATTCAGATGTGGAAATTTGTTGCTTTGGGCATTGCGGGGCTGATTTCGATTCCGATCGGTTGGCGTTTTTTACATGATTACCAAAAAGAGCGCGTGTTTACTTTTTTAGATCCCGAGCGGGATCCGCTGGGCAAGGGGTATCATATTCTGCAATCCAAAATTACACTGGGATCCGGCGGCGTTTTCGGCAAAGGATTTTTGCAAGGAACACAAAGCCGGTTGAATTTTCTGCCTGAAAAACATACGGATTTTATTTTTACCGTTCTGGCCGAAGAATTCGGATTAGTCGGGTCGGTTTCTTTGCTGCTGCTGTATTTGGCGCTGATTTTTTACGGGTATGTTATTGCTTTCAGGTCTGCCAGTTTTTTCGGACGGCTGCTGGCGCTGGGGCTGACGACGAATTTGTTTTTGTATGTGTTTATCAATATCGCCATGGTGATGGGACTGTTGCCTGTTGTCGGCGTGCCTTTGCCGATGATTTCCTACGGCGGAACGGTCATGCTGACATTGATGTTTTCTTTCGGGCTGATCGAATGCGTCAACGTTAACCGAGACGTTCAAATCGGCCGGCGCGGCGCCTATGACGATTAAGCGGGGTTATCGGCGCAAAGCTGACAACAGGTTATGGAAATCATCTGTCCAAAGAGGACTGTCCTGCTTTGCTTTAACCGTTTTCCAGCCCGACATTGAAAGCAGCGCTTTTATTTCCGGGGATTCCGGATCATCTGATAAAACTCCCCATTGAGGATAATCCCGATCATACGGCGGCAGATAACGGACAATAAATACCATTTTTAATTCCGCTGCGATTTTTGCTAAAACCGGTTCGACATTGAAAGCGCGGGAACTGATATGAAACAGGATTAATCCGCCGGGTTTTAATTTTGAACGGTAAGTTTCAACGGCCTCTTCAGTTGTTAAATGAACGGGAATAAAATGAGAACTGAAAACGTCGATGACGATCAAATCATATTTTTGATTTGTTTGTTTGCCGATTTCTATTCTGGCATCTCCGATTTTAATATCGGCGGAGGGGGCGCAGTGTTCCAAGTATCTGAAATACCTGTGTTTTGTTGAGATTTCAACAATGTCTCGATCGATTTCAAAAATGTCGTGGCGCGTTTGCGGCGGCGCGTAACATATTGTCGCGCCGGAACCCAGCCCCAGCCAGGCAATGACTGCGGGAGAAGGGCGTTTGAAAATTTTAAAAAAATCTTTGATTGCCGACTGTGGTCCGTAATAAGCATCGGGATCGTACGAATAAATTATTTTTTCCGGCAAAATTCGTACTTTTTGCACGCCGTGAAACGTATCGCCGTGTTCCAAAATGATGAACGAAGGTAAAAAAGGATTACCCGAAGCTATTTTTTTTACGGCAAGCGTTCCGAAAAAATTTCTTTTTTGGAAAACGGCTTCCGCAGTCCGTCCCGAATGAAGCAGTAAAAACAAAACCAGAAAAGAGAAGAACAGCGGTAAATTTTTCTTTTTTGAAAAAATAAAGAAAAAACCGGCCGCCGCCAGTAAAAGGTCGATCCCTATTTTTATTTCAAGCAGATTTTGTAATTTTTTTTCAACGGCCGCGCTGAAATTCGGAACAAAGACGAACAGAAGAACCGCCGCGGCGCTGAGCAGGATATTTTTAATTAAATCCTTTTTATTTTCCGAAAACGAGCTGAGGACAAACGGCAGAGAAGCCGCTAGAATAAAAGGATATTCCATAAAAGATAAAAACAGATACGGAGCCGCGAACGTATTGAAAACGCCGCCTAAAGCCCCGCCGACGGCTAAACATAAATAAAACAGAGTTAATTTTTCGGGGGCGGGTTTTCGTGCGGACAAAAGGCCGTGACAATATACGGAAAAAATGAAATAAAACAAACAGTGGCTGAAAATCAGGAAAAGATTATCGCGGGCCGATGACAATATTTTAAAATGAAAGAAGAAAATAATCACCAGTACAACAGCCGTTTTATACAGCCGGCGGAAAATATCGGCCGCGTCCGGCGTATAAAATTTGGAAAAAGTCAAAATAAACGAGAACAGATATAAAGACAGCGGCAATATCCACAAAAAAGGTAATCCGCCGATATCGGTTGATAAATGGTTTGTTACCCCCAGCATCAGGCTGGACGGAATAAAGGCGAGAAGGATCCAGTAAAAAACGGAAACGGCGTTGATTTTCGGAATCGTTTTGTTTTTGGAAATTTCATCTGTTTGAAAAGTTGTTTTGTTTAAATAAAAAGCGATTCCCAAGACGGTGCAGAAAAAGCAGCCGAACAGGAAATGCCATAACATGCCCTGGCTTTTAACGCTGAATATTTTTTCGATCGCCAGCGGATAAATATATAAAGCGGCCAAGCTGCCGATATTGCTGCATACATACAACGAATAAGGATTTTTACGTTCTTTCAAATCAGATAAAGACAGCCAACGCTGAATTAAGGGGGAAGTCGTTGATAATAAAACAAAAGGAAAGAAAATATTTTTTAATAAAGATTTTAAGGCACCCGCGGCCGGCCGGTTGACGTCGATTATGTCCGTTTGAAATTGAAAACGAACGGCGAACAGGGCGGCAAATAATAAAAGGCAGTGAATAACAATCTGCCGTTTTAAAGAAAAGCGGCCGGATAAAACATAAGAATAAAGATAACCGGCCAGCAGAGAGATTTGAAAAAATACCGTACAGGCATTCCATATATTGGGGGAACCGCCGACTTTAGGCAACAGAATATTGGCTGTCATCGGCTGGATCAGGAACAGTAAAAACGCGCTGATAAATATAGACAGATTAAAAAGGGCGAACATGGATATTTTTCTTTTTGTAAAAGGGGAACCTAAAAAATTATTTATAAAGAATATTTTATTGTTTCTCAATAAAAAAGCCCCCGTTTCCGGGGGCTTTTCCGTATATTAAACCGAAATTACTGAGCAACTTTAAGCTGCTGCAATGTCGGTGACGCCGTTATCGCGGGTGTTTTCTGAATGGTCAAAATGTCATCATTGGTTGTGACGGCTTTGACCAAAACAGGATCCGCCCGAAGTTGTACTGCGTCTTTAACTGTCAGAGAACCGTTGAATTTTACGGGAGTCGCTTCAATCAGTTTTACGACGGATTTATCCGTTAAAGTGTCATCTAATTCGACGGCTCTGACCAAACCGGTATACGGGAACGGTTTTGTCACTAACTTAAAGTCGTCGGCGACAAACTTATATTCCAGTTTCGGCAGGCAGACATTTAACTGCGAGTGCCATCTTAAAGCCGTTGTGGCCGGCAGTTTCAGATCATTATTTAATGTCTGTAATCTTACCGCGTTGACAGCTTTAAGCGTGCAGTCGCCGCAGCAGGCTTTTCCGCTGGAAGGCGTGCAGATTTTTCCGCGCGGGCAGACAACGCCGTCACACGGGTTTTTGCAGCCGCCGTTTCCGTCGGCAACCTGCGTAGAGGAACACTGCGGATCGTTTGTAGATCCTAACGGGTACGGTTCGCACCGTCCGAGGAAACAGCGATTTCCTTTGGGACAGATCTTATTGCGGCACAAATTGACGATTCTGTAAAGACAGAGATTGTTTGCCGTGCATACGCCGTTGCTGCCGCAATCGCTGTCCGTGATACATTTTACACATTTTGTGGTGTCGCCGTTGTTGATGCATTTCAAACCGTCCGAACAAGGGGACAGTTCGCAAGGCGTTTTACATGTGCCGTGGGACTTTGCAACGCACAATTTTCCGGTATCACATTTGGTCGCGCTGCAGGCGGGAACGCAGGCATTGTTGGAACATTTTTCATCGTCGTTACAATCGGCGTCGGTTGAACAGACGTTTAATTCCGTTTTGCCGCCACCGGTGCCATCACCGCCTAAAGTGCCGCCATCGTTCAGTCCGGAATATTTTGGCGCAGAGGTAACGCCTGCGCTTCTGCCGAGCTTTACCGCGGCTGCGATCGTAAACGTATTATCTGAAAAAATGCCGGAAGTTTCCGCCGCCTGAACAGAGCTTGCGGCAAACCAGACACCTGTAAAAAACAAAAACAGTTTTTTCATAAGTTTTCTCCTTTAATCATTAGGTTTGCCAAACTATTTCACAGACTTGACGGCTGTTAACGTCTGCAATTTTGCCTGAGAAGCATTCGTCGCTTTTTCCATCAGGACTTTTGTATCAAGTATCTCTTTTTCAACGGCAGGGTCATCAAGGAACAGTTTAGCTGTTTCGTCTTTCAGAGCCACGGGTTTGGCAATCAGCTCTAAATCTTTGATTTCGTATTTAGATTGCAGAGCAGGTCTTAAAATCACGTTCGCTGTCGTCGTTTTTTGATATTCACAACAACCATTGGAGCATTCTTGTCCTTCTCCGCATTTGACGCCTACACACTGCATGTCAATAATGGGAAGCACTTTCACGTTGTTGTCACACAGTTTCAATTTGCGGATTTTTTTGGTCGAGATATAATTTTTGACCAGAGTTGTGTCTAATTTACATTTGCCGGAATATCTGGTGCAATATTCCACTCTGTTTGTTAATGGATTAATGACTTCGGTTTCAGGATCCCAATCCGTGATTTTATACAGCTGCGGATATTTTTTAACAGAAATAAAAGGTTTAAATTCCGCTTCTGTCAGGGTTGCGGTTTTCAGCCCGTTATTGTCGAGTTCGTATTTTACCTTGAATTCGGGCGCTTCCACGACGTCATCGTCAAATTCGACACAGGGAACTTTTTCAAGAATCAAATTTTGATTGGGTATCTTCAGATCAGCGCGGTTAATTGTTAATTCTTTTATGGAATCGTCCGCTAACTGAAGCTGCAACAGTTCACTTCGTTGAACCGGCGTAAATTTTTTGATTGTTCCCAAATCCAGCTGTTTAACCGCCGTTGCGTCTAAATCGCTTACCTTTACGGCTTGCAGCGCAGAGCTGTCAAGAGCTTTGAGCTGAGTACTGGTTAACGTCTTGGTTTGACTGGCGTTTAATGTGCTGACGTCTGCGGCTGTCCATGTACTGGCAGCTTTTGTGGTTGTAAATGTGGCAGGCGCAGTATTAACAGTGGTTTGATAAGCAACATTGCTTACCCCTGTTGCTGCTACTGCCGGAGTGGCGGTCAGACCCGCGACTGCGGCAAGAAGGAAAAATTTTTTCATTATTTGGACCTCCTCTAATGTTTATAATTTTTTCCACTTTTAATAATATCATCAGATTGTGGCAAAATTATGTTTGATGTAAAACAGGGGGGGGGGGGGCATACAACATATTGAAAATAAATAATAAAATTAAATTCGGCGCCTATTTGTTAATAATTATGGCGAAATTATGGCGAAAAATGAATATTTTGGCAGTGCTACTTTTAACTGTTTTTTTCTTTTCGGATAAAACGGTTATGCTCGGATTATGATCTGTCGGAAAACAGGTAAATTTTTTACCGTAAAGATTGCTTTGACGGGAGATTCGCATGAAACAAAAAACGCCGCAGGACGGTATTTATTTAAAATTACGGAAAACGGTCCTTATTTGGTTTACGGCAAGCCATTAATTAAACAGGAATATATCGCGCAGAACGAAGACGGCGATTCCTGGGAATATGAATCAGGGCGGGTCTTTACGCCGTCTGATGAAAATGAACCGTGCATTGCGCTGTGCCGCTGCGGACATTCCAAACACCCGCCGTTTTGCGACGAACGGCATATTGAAGTCAACTTTATCGGAACGGAAACGGCGTCAAACGAACCGATTTTGAACGATGTTCAGATCTTTGAAGGAAAGCGGTATACTTTGCTGGACAATGACGCTTATTGCGCTTTCGCCCGTTTTTGCGACGCTTTCGGCCAGGTCTGGAATCTGGTGACGGAAGGATCACGCCGGGCAGACGCTCTGGCTTTGCGCGAAGCTTTGTCCTGTCCCGCCGGAAGGTTGATGATCAAAGACAACGAAACGGGTCGGCTGGTGGAACCGGAACTGAAAAAAGAAATCAGCGTGCTGGAAGATCCCGCCGCACAATGCAGCGGCCCCCTGTTTATCAAGGGCGGCATTAAAATCGAAGGCGCCGACGGGCGCGTTTACGAAATCAGAAACCGCGTGACATTATGCCGTTGCGGTCGGTCGCAAAATAAACCGTTCTGCGACGGAACGCACGCTTCCGCTCCGCTTGACGACGATCCGTAATTTATCTTTCGCGCAGGCTTTCGGACGCGTATTCCATAAACGGCGTCAGGATAATTTCAATCAGCCGCCGCCGGCCGGTCTTGATTTCCGCCGATGTGTTCATGCCGGCGGACAGGCGGACATCTTTGTCTTCTACGCGGATAAAATCCTTTGCCATGGAAATCCGCGCGATATAAACCAGCCCCAGCTGTTCGTTTTCTACCGCGTCACGCGATAAATGCGTCAGTTTTCCGTTAATCGTACCATACCGCGTGTAAGGAAAACTGTCGATTTTAATGCTGACGTCCTGTCCTTCTTTGACAAACCCTACGTCTTTGTTTAAAACCATGGCTTCTACTTCCAGAACGCTGTCGGACGGCACCAGTTTCATCAACGTCTGCGCCGGAGTGACAACGCCGCCGACCGTGTGAATTTCCATTTCCTGAATAATTCCGTCCGCCGGCGCTTTGATCGTCGTCAGGCCGTCGATCCACTGCGCGTTGGCGTATTCGTCTTTTAACAGTTTTTCTTTGTTGGACGCTTCCTGCAGGCGATAAAGCACATCATTTTTAAAATTCAGTTTTTCCTGTTCTTTCTGTGTTTGCAGGACGTGTAATTTCGCTTCGATTTCCGCCAGCGTCTTGCGCTGAACGTTTAAATCCTCTTCGTACTGAATCAGTTCTTTTTCTTTTTCCAGAAAAAACGATTTGGCGATGCTTCCTTTTTCATAAATGTCGCGGTACTGATCGGTGCGGAATCGGACGTTGGGCAGCAGGCGTTCGATTTTTTTTATGGACGCCCGCGCCGTTGCTTTTTCCGCCTGCGCCTGAACGATTTGTTCATCAATAACGGCCAGCTGCGTTTTAATTTTGTCCGATTCGTTTTTTAATAAAATTCTGTTTTTGGCTTTCAGCTCTTCCGAAGCGGCGGCCGGCGGAGAAAACGATTTTTCCGGGTCTGTTTCCAGCAAAGCCGACAAACGCGCCGCGTCCATCGAAGCAAAAAGCAATTCCTGTTCTAAACGAATACGATTTGCTTCGGCGTCTTCAAATTTAATCCGGACCAGCGGATCGCCTTTTTTAACGGTTTGGCCGTCGCGGACAAAGATATCGTCGACAACGCCGCTTTTTAACGGCTGAATCAACTTGTTGTGTCCGCCGGAAATAATTTTTCCCGGCGCGACGGCGATAATGTCGACTTTGCAGACCAGGCTGAGCAGCAGCGCAAAGCAAAATACGCCGATAATCGTGTACATTGTCGCGCGTCCCAAAGGAGACGGCGGCGTTTCCGTAATTTCCAAAACGGCGGGCAGAAACTGTTGTTCCAAAGACGGCGCGTCGTTCATGCGGCTTCTCCGTTAATCTGGCAGTTCCACAGATAACCGTACCGGCTGCCGGGGCGGGAAAGCAGAGAATCGTGTGTGCCTTCTTCGATAATCCGGCCTTTTTCAATCACGATGATCCTGTCGCACGTCCGAACCGTGGACAAACGATGCGCGATAATAAACACCGTTCTGTTTTTGCTGATCGCCGCCATGTTCTTTTTAATCAAAGATTCCGATTCATAATCCAGCGCGGACGTCGCTTCGTCAAAAATCAAAATCCGCGGATTGACCAGCAAAGCCCTTGCGATGGCAATTCTTTGCCTTTGCCCGCCGGATAAAGACGCCCCGCGTTCGCCGATAATCGTGTCGTATCCTTCGGGCATTTCCGCGATAAAGTCATGCGCGCCGGCCATTTTGGCGACTTCGATTACGCGTTCGACCGGCTGAACGGGATCGGCCAGAGCGATGTTGTCGCGCACGGAACGGTTCAGTAAAGTGTTTTCCTGCAAAACAACGCCGATCTGCCGCCTCAGCCATGACGGATCCGCCGTCGAAATGTCGATGTCGTCAATCGTTATCCGTCCCGATTCCGGCAGGTACAGCCGTTGAATCAATTTTGTCAGCGTGCTTTTCCCCGATCCCGAAGATCCGACGATACCGACGCTTTCGCCGGGTTTGACGTGTAAAGAAATCTCGGACAGAACCTGCGGTTTGTCCAAAGCGTAACGGAAAGAAACGTTCGTAAATTTAACGTCGCCTTTTAAAACGGAGGCCGGAGCCTGTCCCGAATTTACTGCTGGTTCGGCCGGCGTGTTCAAAACGTCGCCCAGCCTGTCGATTGAAATACGCACCTGTTGAAAATCCTGCCAAAGCTGCGCCAGACGCAGGATCGGCGCGGAAACATGGCCGGCCAGCGTATTGAACGCCACCAACTGGCCGACCGTCATTTTGCCTTCAATAACCAGCTTTGCCCCGAAAAACAAAGTCAGCGCCGACGTTGTTTTTTGAATAAAGCTGATTGCGTTATGGCAGATATTCGCCAGATTGGATACTTTAAACGAGCTGGCGACATACGCGGCCAGTTGTTCTTCCCACCGGCGCACGGACTGCGGTTCCACCGCCAGCGCTTTCAGCGTTTCGATTGCGGAAACGGATTCGACCAGAAAAGCCTGATTTTCCGCACCGTGTTTGAATTTTTCTTCCACTCTTTTGTGCAAAACGGGCGAAGCCAGCAAAGACAAAACGACATAGAACGGAATGGACAGCGCGACAATCAGCGTTAAAAAAGGCGCATACATCAGCATGACGGCAAAAAAGACGACGGTAAAAGCCGTGTCGATAACCAAAGTCAGCGCGGATCCCGTTAAAAAATTACGGATATTTTCCAATTCACGCACCCGCGCCACGGTATCGCCGACGCGCCGCGTTCCGAAGTAAGCCAGCGGCAGCGCCAGCAGATGTTTAAACAGCTGCGCTCCGAGCTCGACGTCGATCCTGTTCGTTGTGTGGGAAAAAATATATGTCCGCAGCGTGCTTAACACACATTCAAACACCGTCATGCAGATCAAAGTAAAAAAGATAACGTCTAACGTGCTCAGGCTGTGATGAACCAGCACTTTGTCAATAATCACCTGAAACAATAACGGCGAAACCAGAGCGAATATCTGCAAAAACAAAGACGACAGCAAAACTTCGCCGAACAGTTTTTTGTATTTCAGGACGGCTGGCACAAACCAGGAAATATCAAATCGCCTCCACAGATTTTTTATGCTGCGCCGCGACGTAAATAAGATCAGCCGTCCCGTCCATAATTGATGAAATTCTTCCGCCGGCAGGATTTCCGGCCGTCCTTTGTCCGGGCGGTGATCAAAACTTTATCCGGCGCGTATTTTGCCAAAATAAAAAAAGTGCCGTCCCGCGCACGGGCAATCGCGGGCAGCGGCGTTTTCGCCAGCCGCCTCTCTTCGCTTTGAATCGCTTTGGCTTTTAAATCCAAAACACCGGCCGCACGCAGAATATCCGTTTCGTCAAAAGCTTCCGATCCTTTGCCGGACAAATGACGCAGCTGCTGCGGATTGGTTTTGCGTTCAAATAACTGCGCCATAACGCTCAGGCATAACAGCGCCGTATCGGGGAAAGGAGAAGTATGCATCTAAAAAGTGTCTTTATTTGTTAATAAATCACTTTATGATAATCATGTTTGTTCGTTTTGGCAAGAATAAGAACAAAGACTTTTTTATTCCGGCAGCCATTCCAGAATGCCGCTGACGGGATTTTCCCTGCGCCATTTGATTAATTCCGGATATGTCCGTACACCGCCCTGCATAACGGCGCGGCAGTATTCTATGCCGGCGATTTTTTCGCTGTCGGGTGTTTCATATTTTAACCGCAGGATCGTTTCTTTTTGTTCCGGCGCCGCGTTTTGGCTGATCCGGGCGGCAATGTTTTCAAAAAAACCGTCGTATCGCGATCCTTTGACAATATGAATCATGTCGATCTGCCAGATGTTTTGATCTTCGTCCTTATAAAAAACATGCCATTCCAGACAGGCGTCCGGCGCTGAAAGCAGATTGACATATTCGATTTTTTCAACGCCGCCGTTTTCAGCAATTTTTTCAATGGCACGAAAACTGTCGGACAGTTTTAATTCCGGCGTGTAAATATGGAAATCAATGTCCAGATGCTTCATCAGCAGCCCTGTTTTCAATGAACCGATCAGATTGACCGTTGCGCCGACGGTTTCCCATGCGGCATAAACGTTCAGCTTTTGAATAATTTCAAAAGCTTTTTTTTGATTTTTCTGCGCAATTTTTAAAAAATCTTTGTTCATTAAAGTTAAAATTTATTACGGAAAATAATTAAAACGAGCCTCCAATATATTTAAACCGACCGGCAAAATCCAGATGAATTCGGAATACTTCTTTTTTTTGTAAATACAGCAAAAGTAAAAAACAATCGTGGTTTGCTGGAAGTATCTGAATTAAATATATAATCTTGCTCTGCGTAGCCTGTGGACACAATCCGTTTTTTCGACATGAACCGTATCAATCCGGAAATTTTAACTGATATTAAGGAGTAAAAGAAATGACGGTATACGGCTATTTAAGGGTGTCTACGGACAAGCAGGATTGCGACAATCAAAAAATCGGGGTAGAAAATTTGGCACGCAGACTGAATTTGTCTGTTGAAAGCTGGATCATTGACGACGGCGTGTCGGGAACGAAAGAACCTGAAAAAAG
>URSF01000028.1 GCA_900550445.1 uncultured Rhodospirillaceae bacterium
CAGGCTTGTCATCTCCTTCTTTGCCGTCTTTACCGTCATTTGTCGGAGCAGGCTTATCTTCTTCTTCTTTGCCGTCTTTACCGTCATTTGTCGGAGCAGGCTTATCTTCTTCTTCTTTGCCGTCTTTACCGTCATTTGTCGGAGCAGGCTTGTCTTCTTCTTCTTTGCCGTCTTTACCGTCATTTGTCGGTGCGGGCTTGTCTTCTTCTTTGCCGTCCTTCTGCTGGGCCGGCTGGTAACCCAACCCTTCTTTTTTAAGGCTGTTCATGAATTCTTTACCGACATCTTCGGGTCTTTCTATGCCGGCAGCTTTACGTTTTTCTTCAATAGCTCCAAAACGCTGATCAATACTGGCGGCATGCTCAGCATCTGCCAAATATTTCTTCCGCATTTCTTCAGCTTTTTTTAACAATTCTTCTGATGGAATGAAATCACCATGTACTTTCATACCCAATGTATACATGGCCAAAAACATTTGTTCTTTATATTCTTTCGGCCCTTCCAGATTAGCGGACGTCCAGCCTTTTTCCTGTCCCAGACGAACTAAAGCCAAAGCATCTTCAAAGGAGACATGAGGATCTTCGCCTTCTTTCGTATCATAATGAACGTCAATCTGCCCCGGACGATTGTAAACTCTGGCTCCTGATTCCAAATCCATTTTTACATATGGATTTTTTTTGTCGCCGCTGTTATCTTTTAAGGTAGAAGTTTTGAATTGTCTAAACGGACAAAGATGAGACGGATCATTTTCCACGTCTTCAAGCATCATATACCTGTTTTTGAACGCGGTATTCATCATCTGTTCAAGCAGATCGTCCGTCTTATTTATATCGATGTCAGTATTTATATTTTCGGTTTCTGCCGTATTTCCAAAATGAAATGAACCGACATTTTCGTCATTTGTATTTGCCGGAGCTGCAGGCGTATCTTCTGATTCATTGCCCTCGTTTGTGTTTGCCGGAGCTGCAGGCGTATCTTCTGATTCATTGCCCTCGTTTGTGTTTGCCGGAGCGGCAGGTACGTCATCTGCTTCATTGCCTTCGTTTTCATTTACCGGAGCTGCAGGTACGTCATCTGCTTCATTGCCTTCGTTTTCATTTACCGGAGCTGCAGGTACGTCATCTGCTTCATTGCCTTCGTTTTCATTTACCGGAGCAGCGGGCGCGTCAGCGGCTTCGTTGCCTTCGTTTTCAGCTGCGGGTTTCGCCGGAACTTCTTCAAATTCGACGTCTTCGATATTTTCATCTTGACGGCTCGAATTAACTTCGTTCAACATCGTGGGAGCTGCGTTTAGTTTCTCTACTTCCTGAGCCATAAATTTATTGGCTGCTTCTTTAGCATTTCTTAAATTAGCAAGAATTTGCGAGTCTAAATTCTGACTTTCAGCTCGGTCATAAAGTTGTCCTAAAAGTTCGGAAGCTTTCTGCGTCGCGGCAGCAGGTGTCATACCTGATCCCACATAGTCAGCCACAACATGCTGTAAATCAAAAGCAAAAGCTTCAAATGATTCTTTTGACGGTTTTTGCGCATAATTGCCCAAGGACTGAGCTAAATTGGCTTCCTGACCTTCAAGAACTATCGGTTCCTGCGCTCTTTCAGGCATTTCATTTCCTCTGACGGCGGGCAGAACGGTGTTTACCGTTTCAGCCGTCTGTTCAACGCGTACAGGGTGCAGATCCGGCTGTTCCTGTTCAGCCGTCTGTTCGACACGCACGGGGTGCAGATCGGGCTGTTCTTGCTGCGTTTCCTGAGTTCTGGCCGGCATTTCTTGTCCCCGGACGGCGGGTAACGTCGTGTTTTCTACATCTTGAAGATTTTCAGCCATGTTTTCTTTCCCTTCATTCTTTTTCATAACATCATAATAACCTGCAACCTGATCTGCCGCTTTATCGGCCCAGTTTATCATTGTGGTTACTTTTCCTGCGGCGAATTTATGATCGGCCGCTAAAATCTCGGTGTTAATGTCATTCAACACCTTGTTAATTGTTTCTTTCATTTCCTGCGGAGCCATGCCTTTTGCCAGGCAATCACACATCAGCAGATCAAGATCGGCGTAAAAAGATTTTTTATTTTCATTATTCTTTTCGGC
The DNA here is from genome assembly GCA_900550445.1 of uncultured Rhodospirillaceae bacterium. GTDB lineage: Bacteria > Pseudomonadota > Alphaproteobacteria > CAAGCB01 > CAG-977 > UBA11549. Next base: position 2,090 of record URSF01000028.1, read on the forward strand.
GCCGCCCCGTACCGCATAGGCAATGGCGCTTTCCCTGAACTTTTCTTCCGGTGTGCGGGAATCCTGAGCGTTCACAGGCACTGCAATACCGTTGACAGCATCATAATAACGTGCAACGCGATCCATGGCTTTATCCGCCCGGTTTTGCATTGTGGTTATTTTTCCGTCGCCGAATCTGTTGTCGCCGGCCAAACCGTCAGAACGGATTTCATTCAAAGTCCGGGACAGATCCTGTTTGATTTCATCGGGAGTTTTTCCCGCCGCCAGACTTTCTTTTACAAAGCCGTCCAAATCGGCATAGAAAGATTCTTTGTTCCGCGCATTATTAATGCTGCCGCTCTGCGATGCATAAATCGCCGCAGTTTCCTTGAATTTTTTCTGTATCTGTGTTTCAGATAAAGTGTCAGTCATAGAAAACCTTTCCAAATTAAATTATTTTTATCGTAGCACACTTTTTTTAGAAAATATATGACAAAAATTTGAAAAAAATTTTTTCACTTTTATCTGGGAAAAAAAGAATATTTTATCAAATTTTGACAAAAAAAGCCGCGTTTGAGAACAAACGCGGCTTCTGCGTGTTTTTTGAAAAGTTTTATTTTTCCAAAACTTTTACGCCCGGCAGAGTTTTGCCTTCCATCCATTCCAGGAAAGCGCCGCCCGCGGCGGACAAATAAGACAATTTATCCGCAACGCCGGCTTTTTTCAGCGCGGAAACCGTATCGCCGCCGCCGCCGATGGATTTTAATCCCTTGGCTGTCAGGTCGGCAACCGCTTCGGCAATCGCAAAAGTCGCTTTGTTAAACGGTTTGATTTCAAACGCGCCGACAGGACCGTTCCAAATAACCGTTTTGCATTCCGCCAGCTTTTTGACAACTTCGTCAACAGACTTCGGGCCAATGTCCAAAATCATCATATCGGCCGGAACGGCGTTAACGTCTACCGTTTCATTTTCGGCGTTTTCGGCAAATTCTTTTGCTACGACAACATCAACCGGCAGGATAATTTCGCATTTTGCCGCTTCGGCTTTTTTCATGATTTCGCGCGCCGTGTCGGCCATTTCTTTTTCACACAGGGAATTACCGACGTTAACGCCTTTGGCAAACAGGAACGTGTTCGCCATGCCGCCGCCGATGACCAGCTTGTCCACTTTGGCAACCAGGTTGCCCAGCAGATCCAGTTTCGTGGAAACTTTCGCTCCGCCGACAATGGCCGCAACCGGACGAACCGGATTGCCCAAAGCGGCGTCCAAAGCTTCCAGTTCAGCCTGCATCAGCAGACCGGCCGCGTTCGGTTTCAGCTTTGCCATGCCTTCGGTCGACGCATGGGCGCGGTGAGCGCAGGAAAAAGCGTCGTTGACGTAAATGTCAATATCTTTTGCCAGCTTGGCGGCGAATTCAGGGTCGTTCTTTTCTTCCTGAGCATAAAAACGCAGGTTTTCCAGCATAATGACGTCGCCGTCTTTCATTGCTTTGATCGCGGCTTCGACTTTGGGACCGATGCAGTCGTCAACGAAAACGATTTTTTGTCCCAGAGCCTTTTCAACGTCGGGAACGATCTGCCCCAGCGACATTTCGGGGACAACCTGACCTTTGGGGCGGCCGAAGTGAGAAGCGATAACGACTTTCGCCCCTTTGTCCGTTAAAGCTTTGACTGTCGGAACAAAACGGTCGATGCGAGTCGTATCCGTTACTTTTCCGTCTTTGAACGGAACGTTTAAATCGGCGCGGACAAAGACAACTTTGCCTTTGGCGTCCAAATCTTTAATTGTGTTAAAATGAGCCATTTTCTTTTCCTTTTATATAAAAAGAAGCGGCTCCCTCCTTTGAGGGAGGAAGCCGCTTTCCGGTTTAAATTCTTAGATGAATTTCGCCATGGCGACGGCTGTGTCGGACATACGATTGGAGAAGCCCCATTCGTTGTCGTACCAGCTTAAAATGCGCAGGAAGTTGCCGTCAATGACTTTCGTCTGATCGGCATGGAAGATCGAGCTGAAGCTGGTATGTGTGAAATCAACGGAAACCAGCGGCAGATCGTTGTAACCCAGAATGCCTTTCAGGCGGCTGGATTCGGAAGCTTCCTTAATGGCGGCGTTGACTTCTTCTTCCGTCGTGTTTTTGGACAGTTCGACTTTCAGGTCAACAACGGATACGTCCGGCGTCGGAACGCGAATCGCGGAACCCTGCAGTTTTCCGGCCAGTTCCGGCAGAACCAGACCGACAGCCTTTGCGGCGCCCGTCGTTGTCGGAATCATGGACAAAGCGGCGGCGCGGGCACGGTACAAATCTTTATGCAGCGTGTCGACCGTGCGCTGGTCGCCCGTGTAAGAGTGAATTGTCGTCATATAACCGCGGACAATACCGAATTTGTCATTCAGGACTTTAGCAACCGGGGACAGGCAGTTCGTCGTGCAGGAAGCGTTGGAAACAATTTTATGTTCCGCTGTCAGCTTGTCGTCGTTGACGCCGTAAACAACCGTCAGATCGGCGCCTTTGGACGGAGCGGAAACCAGAACGCGTTTGGCGCCTGCTTCCAGATGAACTTTCGCTTTGTCAGCGTCCGTGAAACGGCCCGTGCATTCATACACGATATCGATGTTCATTTCTTTCCAGGGCAGTTTTGTCGGGTCGGCTTCAGCCAGAACTTTTACCGTTTTGCCGTTAACCGTGATGGAATCATCTGTCGCGGAAACTTCGCCGGGGAAAGGACCGTGAACGGAATCGAACTTCAACAAATGAGCGTTGGCTTTCGGCGAACCGAGGTCGTTGATCGCAACGACGTCAACATCTGTACGGCCGGATTCCGCCAAAGCGCGGAAAGCCAAACGACCGATACGGCCAAATCCATTAATCGCAACGCGAACTGCCATGTATTTTCTCCTTAAATAACAAAAATGTTTTTTAATGACGCACTCTTTAACCTAAAGAATGCGGATTGAACTTCAAAAGCATTGTTATATTTGCCACAAATTGAAAAAAAAAGAAAGCCTTTCCTTCGGATTAAATCATATTTATGGCAGAATTTTATAACCCATTGTTTTATTTCAAAAAATTTACGGGCATTTTGACGGGGAAAAGGCCGTCCGTCATATCGTGGCCGCCATAAAAACGTCCGATTCGTTTTAAACGGTGACGGCCGGGGCTGTCTTTTGAAAAAAAATATGTTACAACTAAAGAAGAGTTATACGATTGTTGATATTTTTAGCGCGGGGGAGAGATGAAAAAAATACGCCTTTTTTTACTGACCGGTTTGTTTTTGTTTGGCGGCTGCGCCGTTACGCATTATGACAGTCTGGATCAAAAGCCGCAGACGGATATTCTGATTTCTTCCAACGTTTCCGCGCAGATTTGGATCAATGGGCAGAAAATTCAGGAAAACGCCAAAGAACATTTGCTGAAACAGGCCGGTCTGGATATCGTGACGCTGAAAGCCGACGGATACCATGAAGCGCGGGTGATCGTTTACCGCAGTCTGCCGGAAAAAAAGAATGTTTCTTCGCACCAAAGTTCTGTTTCCTGGACAACCCGGAAAGGGGCGGATATCAGTTCCGATTTGTCTGATCTGGGAGCCGACGCCGCGACGACCAGCCCGACGTCAACGGTAATGCTGCCGGTCAATCTGGTAAAGTTTGTCGTAAACATTGCCGCTCTGCCGTTCAGTTTTACGACGGATTTCAATCCGTTCGGATATTATTTGGCTTATGATAAAAATCAGTTTTACGTTGAAATGATGCCTTCGGACATTTCCGAGTTATCCGTTTTTGACGCGTTTAAAATGCAGGTTAAGGTTTTTGTTTTGAAAAACTATCCCGAACTGGCCAAAAGCAATCCGGAATACGTCGCGGCTTTGTCGCGATTTTCCGGAATAACGCAAGATGACGTCAAAACCGTTTTATCCGGCGCGCTGACGCCGGCGGCAGCCGCGGACGCAATCGCCGAAAAAATGGCGGCTGTGCACGGCGACGCGTCAGTTTAGCGGAAATGTCGCGTTTAAAGCGTCCGTTTCTTCTTCGGACAAATGGATTGACTGCGCCTGAAAATAAGACAGCAGTGTTTCTTCTGTCTGGGATTTGACCAGAACGCCGACGTTTTCTTTTGCAAACAGCCAGGCCAAAGCAATTTGCCGGGGTGTGGCGTTGTGGTCTTCGGCGATTCTTTGCAGCACTCTGTTTTCATAGGCCGAAGGATAAACGTCCAAAGGAGCATAAGCGATCAGCGGGATTTTCTTTTTCTGGCAAAACGGCAGCAGTTCCTTTTCCATTTGTCTGTGAACCAGATTAAAGTAAGCCTGATTCACGGCCGTTTCGCCGGCTTCTTTAAAAGAAAGCCATTCTTTTAAATCATTCAGGTCAAAATGGGAAACGCCGAAGGCCAGTATTTTCCCGTCGTTTTTCAAATCGGTGAAAGCCTCCAGCACCTCTTCGGGGTGGCCGTTACGGGACATGCCCCAGTGCAGCAGATACATATCCAGATAATCTGTCTGAAGCCGTTCAAGGCTTTTGTCGCAGGATTCGATAATTTGTTCATAAGTCGTAAATTCCGGCGATACTTTAGAGGTCAGAAATACTTCTTTGCGGCAATCGGACACCGCTTCGCCCAGGACTTCCTCCGCGCCGCCGTTGCCGTACATTTCAGCAGTGTCAAAGACACGGTATCCTATTTCCAAAGCCCGGCGGATTAACGCGGTTTCTTTGAAATAAGCGCCGGCGTCTTCGCCGAAATACCACATACCCAGTCCCAGCGCGGGAACAATTCGCCCTGATGGCAGGGTAATCGTTTTATTTTTCTGCTTTTTCTCCATTTGTTCAGAATAGAATGATTGAAAAAGAAGAACAATATGAAATTAAGGTAAAGGTATAATAAAAAAACGGAGAAGATTTCTCCGTTTTTTCATAAAATTAAGCCGTTTCAGCTTCTCTGTTTTTTAGCGCCCAAAACAACGTCCAAAGCCGTTTTTTTCCGTTCAACCTTGAAACCTTTCAGATTCAGCGGAGAAGTCCGTTCCGTCTTTTTCAGGCTGGCGGCGTATTTTTTCATCGTTTCAAACGTGCGCAAGTCTTTCGCTTTTAAGGCAGAGGCTGTCTGCGGATTGCCCGTAAACGTTTCTACCAGATATTTATGGGTTTCGGCGACTTCCTGGAACAAAGCGGCGGCCGTGTTCTTGTCCATGCTGCCCATGTTCATCTGATACTGCCCCAGCGCCGCGGTCGGTTTTTGCTTGGCCTTTTGGTCAATCAGCTGAGACAGAACCGGATCCGAGGAAACCTTCGCCCATGTTTCTTTGTCGGAACGAATGGCAAAAGCGGCAATCTGCGTTTCTTTTTCGGCGATCAAAGCTTTTTTGAAATCTCGGTTTTCGGAACGCAGTGAGTCAAGCTGTTCCTGCGGGCTTAATTTTGCGGGTTCGCGGTTGTAAGCTTTGTACAGGGCGCTGCTCATTGATGTCGCGGCGCGCAGCTCGTTTTTAATGAAATGAACAATAGCGGCGTCGCCGGAAACTTCCGTTGTCGATTTAATCTGATCCAACTGCTTTTTGATGCTTTTGTTGGCCGTCAGAATGGCTTCGACGTTCGGCGCCTGATCAATAACGGCGTCAACGACTTTCAGCTTTGATCCGGCAAACAGGTCTTTTTTGCCTTTATCGTTTTTGCCGGCCGTGCGCAGATCTTCTTTTTCCTTGCCCAGAATTTCATGCATTTCTTCGCGCGAAGACGTCTTTTCCAGCTTATCCAGCAACTCGGACTGATACTGCGATACGCTTAAACGGGTCATCATTTCCATTTTCTTGCGCATTGTTTGCTGTTTGATTAACTTGCTTTTCAATGCAGGCGAGAAATTCTGTTCCGGCGCGGGCAATCCCAGACCGGCGGACAGCTGAGCCGCTTCCATATAAGCATTCAGTTCGCGCTGGGTTTCATATTCCTGTTCCAGCTTTTTGTTGTCAATCGGCATATGGTCGCGCGATTCCTGAACACGGTGCATCATCTGTTCGTATTTCGGGTGCGTTTCCCCTTTTGCCAGAGCTATTGAGATCTCAGCCATCTGCTGACGGGTCAGGCCGTATGTTTCGGACATGACCTGCGCCTGTTTGATCACTTCCAGATCGCTCATTTTCTGCAAAGAACCGTCGGCCAGATGTTCTTTGGCCCATTTGACGGTTGCGTCAATAACGTCCGTCGTGTGATAAGCCAGCGGAGAACCCAACTTTTTGATCGTGTCGGCAACCTGCCGATCCGCCATTAACTGTTTAAAATTGTTTTCATAATCCGGATCGTTGGGATTCTGCGCGTGCGATTTGGCCTCGGCTTCACGCAGTTTTTTCATGAATTCGGTATCGTATTTTGTGTCTTCCAAACGGCGGTCGACGCAAATGCGCAGATATTCGATACGGCAGTCGCCCCATAATTCGGCGCATTTCGTCGTGCCGAAATCGCGTGCCAGCTGCAGTACCGCGTGCGCGTCGGCGATACATTCGGTACGATGGCGGCACATAACATTGTCCAGTTCCGTTTCCGTAATCTTTTCAATGGAATTATAAGCAGAAGCGTAATTGTGGTCTGTCGCGTGGCCCAGTTCGTGATAAAGAACCAGACGGCGGAATTCATCGCGTGAAATGCCTTCTTTTAAACGGCGTTCTTCGGCGCCGGCGACCATATCCAAAACGTTGGCCGTCATCGCGTCGGGATTGTCGCCGACGACCAGATTCACATTGCCCAGACCGGCCAGATTTTCCAGCGTCGGCGCAACGGCGGCGCGCATGGAAAACGGATTGCGGTCCGTAATACCGGCTTCGGAAACGGATTTCAGAATTTCTTCCTGTGTCAGGAATGTCTGATCATTACCGGCTGCGGCTTTCTGCAATTTTTCTTCGACATGCAGGTACAGGGATTTGCCCAGACTGCGGTCGTCTTCCGTATCCAAAAGGTAACGACCTTGAACGGCGTCCGGATCAATAATAAACAGCGTAACGCCCGGCATGACCGTGCGGAATCGTTTTTCCATGGATTCGAAAAACTGATGGGCTTCCGTATCCAAAGCAGGCGACTGCGCCTGTTCTTCCGCCGATTTGACATACAGTTTGTCGGCTGTTTCGCTCATATTGATAAAGGACGTTTTGCCCTTCGGCAGCAAATTAAAGAACGGACGATCTTGCAAATGATCGGGACGATCCAGCCCACTTTCAAAAACCGAGATTTTTCCGGCCTTCATAAAGGCGTCAAGCAAAGGGGTGCGCGCTTGGGTTTCTTTGTTTTCTTCAGTCATAACGATTCCTAACATGTCTATGACAAAAATTTATACTATGTTTGCATGGTGGGACGATTTGGCGGAAATGTCAAGGAAAAATTTGGACAAATAAGTGTTTTTTTTCTGAAATTATTTTCTACCTTCCCTTGATTTCAGCCGGATATATATTTTTTGGTTTTAACGAAAAGTAAATTATTTTCGGCGACAGGCCGTTTTTACGTCAGGAAAGCTATCTTTGTCTGGCGACGCCGTTCGTTTAAAGTTGTTCCGAGCGTTATTTTCAGGGAGAAAACGAATGACCGGACAAGAAATAAAAAATGAAGAAATTTTATTTTACAGCGTTATAAAATGGCTGATTTTGGCCGGCTTGTGCGGCATTGTCGCCGGCGGTGTCGTCGGTTTGTTTTTGATCGTTCTGTTTGCCGGCATAGACTTCGTTTATAATCTGCCGGACTGGAAATACCTTTTGATTCCCGTCGGGCTGCTGGCCAGCCTTTACAGTATTAAAATCTTTGCGCCCGCAGCGGCGGGGCATGGCACGGACAAAGTCATCGCGGCCATTCATTATAAAGGAGCCGAGATTCCTTTTTCCGCCGTTCCGGTTAAAATTATTTCGACGATTTTCACGCTGGCGCCGGGCGCCGTGGTCGGAACGGAAGGTCCCAGCGTGCAGATCGGCGCCGGTTTGATGTCGGAACTGGCGCGTGCGCTGAAACTGACGGAAAAAGAGCGGAAAAAACTGGTTATCTGCGGTGTGTCCGCCGCTTTGGCCGCCGTTTTCGGTGCGCCGGTGGCCGGAGCAGTGTTCGGAGTCGAAGTTCTGTTCGTCGGCGAGATTTTTTATCCCGTATTGCTGCCCGCTTTAATCAGCGGAATTGTCGCCTATATGGTTTGTCTGCGACTGGGCGTGCCGTATCATATTCCCGTTCCGGCTGTTCCGGCTTTGGATACGGCGGTTTTGGGCTGGTGTATTCTGGCGGCCGTTTTCTTCGGGCTGGTTTGTATTTTTCATATTGAATTTACGCATTTTATCGCACGCGTTTTTAAAAAAATACGACTGCCCGACTGGGGAAAAAGCCTGATTTCCGCCGCGCTGATTCTGGGCGTGGTTTCTTTTTCCGGAGAAACGTTTCTGGGTATGGGGGAAAAAGGACTGAATCAGGTTTTGTCCGGTTCGGTTCTGGTCTGGTATGCTTTGATTTTGAAATCGTTTCTGCTGGCCGTGACTTTATCCGGCGGGGGATCCGGCGGCGTTCTGACGCCGACGTTTTATGTCGGCGCGGCGGCCGGAAGTCTGTTTGCGGCGCTGTTCGATCTTGACGTCGGATTTTTTGGCGCGCTGGGATTCGTCGGGTGTGTCGCAGGCGCGGTCAATACGCCGATTGCCGCGACTTTTCTGGCCGTGGAATTGTTCGGAGCTCCGATCGCGCCGTTTGCCGGAACGGTGTGTGTAGTCAGCTATATGATTTCCGGAGCCAGAAGTCTGTATCCGACTCAGATTTTAATCCGGCCGAAGTCCGACGCGTTTGTTCTGGCCGATCCGCAAGACAAAAGAAGCTGGGAAATAAAGCCTGTTGAACACGGCGGGGAAAAATAAAAACTGGATAGAACGGCAAAAAAACACTATGCTTTTACGGCGCGGGGAGAATTTAAAGACGGAGACGGGGTTATGGTTTATCCTTTTCGACGTGCGGCGGCTCGTTTTATTGATTATCTGCTGTGGGGCATGCTGGCGGTTGCCGTTCTGGGAGAAAGAACGGGAGACGTCCGGTCGCCGTCATGGCTTTTTTACGCTTCTTTCTGGGGATACGTTTTTGTTGAAGCCGTTCTGATCTCTGTTTTTGCCACAACAATCGGCAAGCGGCTGACCGGTATTTATATATACGGCCCCGACGGTAAAAAAATACCGTTTCTTTTTTCTTTAAAACGGGCTGTTTTGGTTTTCGGCGCCGGAATGGGATTTTTTCTGCCTTACGTTTCTTTGGTTCTGCCGATATATTCTTTTTACCGTCTGGTCAAATATAAAACCGTTTTTTGGGATATGGTATCTGACTCGACGGTAAAAACCGTTAAAACGACTCTGTTGGACAAGTTGCTGTTGACGGCTTTTGCCGTATTTCTGCTGGCCGGTTATTTACTGACCGCCCGAACGGCTTTTGTGCACCGCGAACCCGATTTTGCCGTTATCGAAGACAGTGTTTTAACTTCTTATTTCAACGATATTCGTCCGCGAATGGTCAGGGTATTGTCCGAAGAATCCGTCTTGTCGCCTGAAGCGGCCGTTCAGACCGGTCGTTCTTTGAAACGGATTCAGAAAATGCTGCAGTATCAAAAGGAAGATCTGATCCTGATCAAAGACCAGCTGCAGCAAAGAATTGATAAAATGCCGATTGAGGAATTGCGCCGGATCCGTCAGAAACAGCTGGACGCCGTTATGACAAAGATGAATAACTTCCTGTTTGCCGAAAGTATGCGGGTCAGCCTGTTTGAAAATATTTTGGAATTTTTCAAGTCCGCGGAAAAAAACAAGTATGTTCTTGTTAACGGCCGTCCCGTTTTTCAGGATCCCGAAATGAGGCGTCAATATGATAACTTTATGACGCAGCTGCAGACTTTTCTTTCTTTTCCTTTGCTTTAAAGATCAGGCCGCCTGCGGCATATCGTCGTTTCTGCCGTCTGCTTCCGTTCGGCGGTAATACTTGTCCAGAACGAAGATTTTTAAAACGGCGCCGGCAATGGAAATAATCAATCCCCAGCGCAGATCAACGCCCCAGGCCGTTAATCCGGCGCACATCAGCATCGCCGAAACGGCGCCGGTATCCCACCCCAGTTCCGTATAGTAAGTAAAATAAAGCGGGTGGTGCGCTTTTTTGGTGGCGTTATATACGGCGGTCATCAACCCCGTCATTGAAAAACAATAAGCGATCGCGGCAAAAAAATCACACGCGATAATGACGGGCACCGTATAGGCAAACAATCCCCGGACGGACAAAACGACAATATGCAGGCCGTACCCGATATAACAGATCAGACGGCCTTTGCCTTTGTCGATCATGGATCCGAAGATCATGCTGCCCAGCGCTCTGAAAAAAGCCGCCAAAGCCAGAATAAAGCCGAAATTGCCGAAGTTTTCGCTTAAAATCATAAACACGATCAGCGGCCAGATGGCTCCGGCCTGATAAAACAGGCCGTCTCCGACAAAAACGATAAAACCGAAAGGATCAATATTCTTTTTTTCTTCTTTGGTCGGCCGAGCGGGTAAAGGCAGGGACGGCGTTTTTAACAAAGGCAAAATGGCGACCAACGTTAAAACGAACGGCATCATAAAAGCGTAAAAAGCGTTGAAAGACAACAGCAAGCCGCCGACGGCGGGACCGATAACGGCAACGATTGTCGCAATCGCATCGCGTATGCCGACGCACGCGCCTCTGTTTTCGGCTTCTCCGATTGAGGCGAAATAATTGTGATACGGCACCCAGTATAAAACATCTGCCAACCCCGAAATCAACATGAACGGGATTAAGTGCCATGTCAGCCCGTCGATCGGCAACATCGCCGGATACCGGCAGGCAAATACGGCCGTACCGAGCATCAAAGTGAAATGGACGCCTTTTTTCAAACAGAAATACATGGCCGCCGGCCGGGTCAGCGTCCGAACGAACAGCATGCCCGCATAAACCGCAAAGGCCAAAGGCAGCGACAATCCCTGTTTGTACAGATAGGCCAGCGTGAACATGGAACACATTTCCCAGCCCATGGCGCGCAAACCGTAATGAACGTTCAGGAAGTTTAAATCTCTGTTTGAAAAAAAGGACATTTGATTAAAGCCTGTTAAAAGGAAACCGTTTTCAGCGCGGCTTTAAATTCCTGCGCCAGATCGGGTCTGTCAAGCGCGTATTCGACATTCGCCATCAGAAAACCGATTTTATTGCCGCAGTCGAAACGTTTGCCTTCAACGCGCATGCCGTGGAAAGGAACTCTGTCCAGCGTTTCGGCCATGGCGTCCGTTAACTGGATTTCTCCTTTTGCGCCTGTTTTTTGCTTGTCCAGTTCGACGAATATTTCCGGCGATAAAATATAACGTCCCAGAATCGCGCAACGCGACGGCGCTTTACCCGGCGCGGGTTTTTCAACCATGCCGTTGACTTTGACCAATTTGCCGTCGTCTGAAGCCAGACTCAGGATTCCGTAACGTGACGTCTGGTCTTCGGGTACGTCTTCAATCGCGACCAGATTGCCGGCCGTTTTGGGATATTCGTCGACCATTTGTTTTAAACACGGCGTTTTGCAATGGAACAAATCGTCAGGCAGCAGTACGGCAAACGGTTCGTCGCCGACCAGATCGCGCGCGCACCAGACGGCATGTCCCAATCCTTTCGGTTCGCTTTGGCGCGTGTAGGAAATTTTTCCCGAATCGAGTGTGCAGTCTTTTAAAAAATTCAACAGGTCCGTTTTGCCGTCTTTTTGCAGCAGCTGTTCTAAATGAGAGTTGGAATCAAAATGGTCTTCAATCGCGGTTTTTCCGTGTCCGGTGACAAAAATAAAATGTTCTATGCCCGCGGCGATGGCTTCTTCAACGGCATACTGAATCAAAGGTTTGTCAACAACGGGCAGCATTTCCTTAGGCATAGCCTTCGTTGCCGGCAAAAATCTGGTTCCCAGTCCGCCGACAGGGAAAACGGCTTTGCGAATATGAACTGTCATAACGGCTCCTTTTGTAAAAAGAAAATGAAAAATCATTTTTTGTTTTACCCTATTCTTTAAAATAAAGAAAATACAAAAATGATTTGACAACAGCTTTAGAGATTGCCAATTTAAGCGTGGTAAAAATACCAAAACATAAAGATATATCTTCCTGTCAAGGAAAAGTAAAAAAAACAGCTGAAAAAGAACCGAAAATAACCAGGAGTTATTACCGTGAATTTTGTCTTCCTTTCGCCGCATTTTCCGTCGCACTATGTGAATTTTGCGGACCGCCTGAAAAAAATGGGCGTCAATGTGCTGGGGATCGCTGATTCTCCGTACGATTCTTTAACTTCTCAGTTAAAGGAATCTCTGACCGAATACTATCGTGTCGATAACATGGAAAATTATGATGAAGTGATGCGCGCCGTCGCTTACTTTATTCATAAGTACGGCCGGATCGACAGATTGGAATCTTTTAACGAATACTGGTTGGAAACAGACGCGCGCCTGCGTACCGATTTTAATATCGAAGGGACAAAATATCCCGAGGTTCTGGAAAGCAAACGTAAATATCTGATGAAAAATCATTTTGAAAAAGCGGGCGTTCCGTCCGCGCGCTGTCATTGCGTCACAACGCGCGAGGAAGGGGCGAAATTCGTAAAAGAAGTCGGTTATCCCGTTTTTGTCAAACCTGACATCGGCGTCGGTGCGTACGCTTCTTATTCGATCAGAAACGAAGAGGAATTTAACAGATTTTACGACAATTATCCTTCCGTTCCCTATGTGATGGAAGAATTCGTCAACGGTTTGATCGTTACGTTTGACGGCATTACGAATTATGAAAACGAACCGATTTTCATGACCAGCCATATTTTCCCCGAAAACGTTGCGGAAACGGTTAATGCGGGCGATGATCTGCGTTATTATTCCGTTTTGAAAATCGATCCTAAACTGGAAAAGGCGGGACGTGCGGTTTTGTCTTCGTTCAACACGACGGCGCGTTTCTTTCATTTTGAATTTTTCAAATTGTATGAAGATAAAAAAGGTCTGGGGAAAAAAGGCGACTATGTCGCTTTGGAAGTCAATATGCGTCCGCCCGGCGGCTGTATGCCCGAATTGATGAACTATGAACATGATACCGACGTCTATCAAATGTATGCCGACATGATTGTGCATGACAAGCTGTATCAGCCGACGGAAAAGAAATATATCGGCATTTATGTCGCGCGCAAAGACTGCTTTAACTATGTTCATTCTCATGAAGAAATCTGTGAAAAATATGCGGATAATCTGATGCAGTATCATGATGTTGACGCTATTTTTGCTCCGGTCATGGGGGATCACATGTATTTAATGCGTGCGCAAACTCAGGAAGAAACAGATGAAATTATCAACTTTGTTCAGGAAAAGTGCTGATGAAGATTGAATATTACAACGAATACAGCCCGTCTTTGGGCCGCCATATGGAGTTAAAAGTCTTCGGGCATGCGGGAAAACCGATTTTGGTTTTTCCGTCCCAATGCGGCCGTTTTTATGAATACGAAGGATTCGGCATGATTGACGTCGCGTCCGGCTTTATTGAAGAAGGGCGCGCCCAGTTTTTCTGTGTTGACGGTTTGGATTGGGAAACGTTTGTCTGCGCCAACTGGCCCGGCGACAGACTGTATCGTTTTGAACAGTATTTTAATTATGTGTGCGAAGAAGTTGTTCCGTGGGCTTTGGACATTAATGCCATGGGCAGCAATTACCGTGCCGGCGGCATGATGACGACAGGGTGTTCGATGGGGGCGCTGCATGCGGCGAATTTCTTTTTCCGCCGTCCGGACATTTTTGACGCCGTTATTGCGCAAAGCGGGTTGTACAGTATCCGGTCTTTCTTCGGCGAATGTGATGAACCGGGGATTTACTTTAATTCTCCTTTGGAATATCTGCCGAACATGAATGATCAGGGAACGATAGATTTGTATAACCGTTCCGATATCATTATTTCTGTCGGCCAAGGGGCGTGGGAACATGAATGTCTGAACGATACGCGGGCTTTGGACGGTATTTTGCGGTCCAAAGGCATTAATGCATGGGTGGATTACTGGGGCTATGACGTGCCGCACGACTGGCCGGCATGGCGCGTACAGCTGCCGTACTTCTTGGGGCATTTGCTGGGATAATGAAAAACGGAGCTGAGAAGCTCCGTTTTTTTATTTCTTTTTAGATAAAAAACGGGTAAAAAGAAACAGACGTCCCCGTAGCTCAACCGGATAGAGCACAGGTTTCCTAAACCTGGGGCTGTGAGTTCGATTCTCGCCGGGGACGCCAAAATAAAAACCGCCTTTTGGCGGTTTTTGTTTTGGCTGACCAACGGCGGCATCGAACGAACGGGGCGATGTGAGTTCGGCGACCGAAGGGAGCGACGCCCGCAAGGGCGGTCCGTAGGACGAGGAAGCGGAGCTTCCGAGCATTCTCGCCGGGGACAAGGCGGCGGTCGGTTTTTATAAAATAACTAATAAAGTCCAATGCTGTTATTACAATCGGTCGTTTTTATATCTTGTTCCCCATTCGGCCATGGAATCAATAATCGGTTTTAACGACAGGCCGGTTTTGTTTAAACTGTATTCTACACGGGGCGGGACTTCCGCATATACTTTACGATTCAGCAAACCGTCATTTTCCAGGTCCCGCAGGTTTTCAGTTAAGACGCGCTGACTGATCCCGGTCAGATTTTTACGCAGTTCTCCGAAACGTTTCGTTCCGTCCAATAAGTCGCGGATTATCAGCAGTTTCCATTTGTTACCGATCAGGTTAATGGTTGTTGCAACTGGGCAATCTAAAATTTTTTTATTCGAAATCACAAGGTTTTCTCCAATAGTTACTTTTTGAATACTTTATAATAAAATAGTGCCTTCTTTACATTTTCATATAACTATTATTATGCTTGTATCATTCGTTTGCAACATGTTTATGGAGGTAAAAATGCAAGAAATAGTCATTAAAAATTATCAAACGATTATTCCTCAAGTTCAAAGACAGGAAGACAATCATTTTACCGTAAAGCCGGTGATTGAAGATATTTCAAAATGTTCTGCCAATTTCGTAGAAGTGGATCCCGGTAAATATGCTTACGGGTATCATTATCATGAGGAAAACGAAGAAGTGTTTTATATCATCAGCGGCGAAGCTTCCGTTAAAACCGAAAAAGGAGACATTCATTTAAAACAAGGAGATATCATCTGTTTTCCTGCCAATGTTAAAGGGTCTCATGTTATTTCAAATCCTTCCAGGACGGAAAAGCTGGTTTATTTAGATGTCGGAACCGCAAACAAACCTGATATCGTCCATTTTACCGGAACGGGTGCGGGAATGGTTGTGACAGGAGAAAAAATCTATAATTTTAAAGAATAAATCTGATTTTATTCAAAAAAGAGAGGCTTAAGCCTCTCTTTTTATGTCGGTTAAAAATGGTTTTTATTTGATCTGTCCGTATATTTTGGTAAAAAATTTAAATGAGGGATATTTCCGAAAAGGCAAACCTATGTCAAAAGTAATTCAGATTCATTTCAGCCCGACGCAAACGACAGCGGCGGTTGTCGGCCGGATCGCGTCGGCTTTTGATTCATCGGAACAAATTTCACTGATGCGTGACATTGATCCGGCTGTCTGCGAAAAAACGGATACGGTTATCGTCGGCATGCCCGTTTTTGCCGGCAGAATTCCCGCAACGGCAAAACAAAGACTGATGAAAATCAAAGGAAATCAAACGCCGGCCATAGCTGTCGTTGTTTACGGCAACCGGGCGTATGAGGACGCTTTGCTGGAATTGAAAGATACTTTGGAACAAAACGGTTTTGTTATTGCGGCCGCCGGCGCTTTTATTGCCAGGCATTCTCTTTTTCCCGCTGCGGCGGCCGGCCGGCCGGATCGGGACGATCTGAACATAATTGATGCGTTTGCCGTCCGGTGCGTTGAAAAAATTAAAAACGGAATTTTCCCGCCTTTACCTGTTCCCGGGCATTTTCCGTATAAAAACGTTTCTCCGATACCTTTGTTTCCTTCCGCTGACGAAAGCTGTATTTTTTGCGCCAAGTGTGCAGATACCTGTCCCGTCGGAGCAATATCCCGCGATGATTTGAAAAACACCAATACGGCCCTATGTATTTCCTGCGCGGCCTGCGTTCATGCCTGCCCAGTCGGGGCCCGGCGTTTCCGGGGCGAAATGTATGAACGCGCCGGACAAATGATTTTGCCGAAATGCGCGGCGTATTTAAAACCGGAAACTTTTATTTAAAAAATGACAAATCTGTACGACGATCCTGTTTTTTTTGAAAAATATTCCCAAATGCTTCGTTCTGTCAAAGGACTGGCCGGGGCCGGAGAATGGCCGGCTTTGCGCGGAATGCTGCCTGATTTTCAAGGAAAACGAGTGCTGGATCTGGGCTGCGGTTTCGGGTGGCATTGCCTTTATGCCGTCGAGTGCGGCGCAAAAAAAGTCGTTGGAGTTGATTCGTCTGAAAAAATGCTGCTCAGAGCAAAAAAACAAACGCAGTCCGACGTGATCAGCTATATTCATTCCGCATTGGAAGAAGTTTCTTTTCCGGCGGAATCATTCGACGTTGCCGTCAGTTCTCTGGTTCTGCACTATATTTGTTCGTTTGAAGACATTTGTCGTAAAGTCAATCTGTGGCTGGCTGCGGGCGGGGATTTTATTTTTTCGGTCGAACACCCTGTTTTTACCGCGCAGGGGCCGCAGGATTGGTTTTATTCAAAAGCAGGGGAAAAACTACATTGGCCGGTAGACAATTATTTCCGGGAAGGAAAAAGAAAGACCTGTTTTTTGGGCGAGCAGGTGGAAAAATACCACAAAACTTTGACAACTTACCTGAATACATTGATTGATACGGGATTTGAAATCAAACGGATAATCGAACCGCAGCCGACAGAACAGTTTTTAAAAGACATTCCTGATATGGCCGATGAATTGCGCCGTCCGATGATGCTGGTTGTCGCGGCGCGGAAAAAATCCGAATAAACGAAATATTTTTGTAAATCTTTATTTTTTACAGAATTTATTATATAATTAATGCAAAGCGACAGCCGGCGCTTGCTGCCTGCCTTCAGGCGAACCCGGACGGGACGGCGTATTTTTAAATATTAATTTCAACTCTTTTGCAAAGGGATTTTTTGACAGGCAGGCATCAAAAGACTTTATTCCCGTCAAAGGAGTTTTGAAATGAAAAAAGAACTTTTACCTGCCGACGCTACAACCATCGAAGCGTTATATGAACGCGGCGACAATCTGACTTTTCAATGGGATATTCCTGATGCAATGAACTATATTGTTGATTTGCGCAGGGAAGATTCTTCCGGATTTTGGATTGCATCGAAAACGGCGCGGCTGGAACTGGATGAGACCTGTATTCAGTTTTTTTCCGACGGTACGCTTGTTTTTTCTTATATGGCCAATCCGCAAAAGATTGAACGTTTTGAAAAAATCGCAGCAAAAAAAGGATTCCCGGTTAAGCGGCGTTTGGGGTCTTTCAGCGTTAAAGACGGTTATGACCCTTCTTTTATGTATGAAATCAACTGCTTTGCCAATCGTAAATATCATTATCAGACGGATTTGATAAAAGTTCCCGAGCCTGAAAAACAGGATTTTATTGACGATCTGTTTTCAAACGGAAACGTTTGTCTGACGGCATGCAAAACTGAAATTGTCGATCCGTCATACCGTCCGTATCTTGCCGTTTTTTCCGACGGACGTTTTATCCTTTCCGCCGACCATGTCAGGAGTATGGGAATCCATGATCAGCATAAGGTTTTGGATTTCCGCAATCGCGTTCGCCCCGATTTCGTTTATTTAAAAGGGCGGATTGTTCCTTCGGACTGGGTTGAGGAAATTTATCGGCGCGCCGCCGGCTATGATTGGTATTCTTCCGAAACGGAAGCTTTGGAACGGTATAAAAAATCTTTGGGCGCAAAGAAAATTGACCCGCGGGAATATGCCGAAATGGACGCTTTTATTCGTTCCTTGTTTGAAAAGGCAAAGTGTTTAAGCGTGCTGAATCCGGAAAAATCCTATTTTTCGCCTGAACGGTATAACTATGCCGTCTTTTCTGACGGCCGGTTGATTGTTGATGAAAAAAATAAGGACTTCAACAACGCCGATTTGGAAAAGATGTTTAAGAAAGCATACCCCGGTCTGGAAATCAAAATAGAAAAAGTTCCGTCGTTTTATATTCCGGAAATATACAAATGTCTGCCGAAGTATCAAAAAGGCGCGGCAGAGATTTATTTGGAAATGCTGAAACAAAAAGCCAGAGCGTTGAAAAAAATGCTGAACATTCCGCATCATGAAGCTTTGGAAATCTGCGCGAAAATGTGCGGGTGGAAAAATTGGAAAGCGGCGGTTCACGTTTCCGAAGCGCAAGCCAGAAGCGCTGTTTCCGGGGAAAAAAGTAAAAAAGAAATGGCAAGGGATTTCCACCTTGACCTGATCGAGTGGGAATATAAAAGTTACGCGCCCAAACCGGATAAATAAAAGAATAAAGAGCCGCTTTCCAGCGGCTCTTGTACAATCAGATTAAATTTTCAGCGCCGATGTTACGTTTTAACAAAGCCAGTCCGGCCTGATGAAAATCATCGCTGCAGCTGGCGCATAATTTTGTCAGGACGACCGGACGGATATTGTGTTCGATCAAATCCATGGCCGTTTTGTAAACACAGGCGTCCGTGTCAAATCCGCATAAGTGAACTTCATCAAAACCGGTTAATTCATCAATAAAAGAACTGTAAATGTTTTTATCGAAAATAACGGCGGACGGCGCCGCTTTAAACGCCAGAGAATCATTGCCGTATCCGTCCCAGCCGGTTAAACGGATCAAAGGCGAGTCTTTGTTAATAAAACGGGAAACAAAAACATGATCATAACTGTATTGGATTTTTTCAATTTCCGCGGCAATTTCGGGGTTCGTCACGCTGGAAACCTGCACGTCGATGATTAATAACGCTTTTGACACGATTAAAATTCCTTTCAATAACAATGCCGATCAGGACGGATAACAGGACGACGCCGGCCGTCCGGCAGAAAAAATAAATCCAGCAGCCTGCGGGCGTTGTTAACAGATCCGCTTGCATGCAGTAATATAAAACCACGATCATCAGCGGATCGTGAAACAGATAAATTTCCATTGTCCGGCCTGCTGTTTTTCTGAAAAACGGCGTTTGGGTTGTTTTTTTAAAGATTAAAGCCAGACAAAAAGCTGCATTGTAAAACAAAGCGCAGCCGGCGGCCATAAAACCGATGGCTGGCAGGAAATGTGTCTGCGTATCGACGATGTTTAAAATCAGCAGGCAGGGCAGCAGGAGAAATACCGTTTTCGGGTGTTTTTCAAAAAAAGGGCGTACTCTGTCAAAATAATAGCCGGCCGCAAAAAAAATCAAAAACCGCATGGAAAAGGCAAAGTCAAAATACCCCTGCGGCAGCCGGGAACTGAAAATATAAAAAAGAAACGCCGCTAAACAGACCGGAACGCTTTTTTTCAACAGTTTTTGCAATAAAAAGAAAACGGTAAAGCACCAAAACAGTGCCGTTAAAAACCACAAATGCCCGCTTTCATGTCCCGTCAGAAAAGCGGCGGCGATTTCCGGAATACGCCGAACGTCAAAGAAACCGCCCCATAGTTTTAAAGGGATCATGAAAAATAATCCTGTCAGAAAAAACGGCAGCAGCAACCGACGTGTTTTTTTTGTCAGCAGAGTCTTGAAATTTTCAATCGGATTCAGCGCCAGAACGGATCCCGCCAACATAAAAAACAGAGGGATATGAAATCTGTATACCCAGGCGCTGAGGTAAAGCCATGTTTTAAAAAAGCCGGAACCGTAAACGGCTGAAACGTTTGAAGGAACGGCATAATCAATTCCGCCGTGATCGGTTGTAATCGTCAAATACGTCGAATGTCCCAGAACGACCAGCAAAGCGGCCAGAATGCGGACAACGTCATAAACGGCGATATGATTTTTTTGATTGGGCATACAAATTCCTTTATGCTAAAAAAGTGAAGGGAAAGCCCGGCATTGTCAAGGAAAGTATTAAAAAAAATCGAAAAGGAAAAACATGTTTTATATCGGGTGTCATCTTTCCGCGGCCAAAGGATTTGTCGCGATGGGTAAAACGGCGACGGCAATCGGAGCGAATACGTTTCAGTTTTTTACACGCAATCCCCGCGGCGGCGCGGCAAAAAAGATTGATCAAAATGATGTTGATCGTTTTTTAAAACTGGCGGCTGAAAATCGTTTTGGAATTTTGCTGGCGCATGCGCCTTATACGCTGAACGCGGCGGCAAAAGATCCCGAAGTGCGCCGATTCGCTTTTGAAGCGATGAGCGATGATTTAAAACGCATGGAATATATTCCGCATAATTATTATAACTTTCACCCCGGATCGCATGTCGGGCAGGGTATTCAAACCGGGATTGAAAAAATCGCGGAACTGCTGAACGAAATTATAACCGAAAAGCAGACGACGACCGTTTTATTGGAAACGATGGCGGGCAAAGGCAGCGAAATCGGCGGACGGTTTGAAGAACTGCGGGATATTATAGATCGTGTCCGTTTAAAAGATAAAATCGGCGTTTGTCTGGATACCTGCCACGTTTATGACGCCGGATACGATATTGTCGATCATCTGGATAACGTTTTGAACGATTTTGACCGGATTATCGGGCTGGATAAGTTAAAAGCCATTCATTTAAACGATTCGAAAAATCCGTTTGCTTCGCATAAAGACAGGCATGAAAAACTGGGGCAGGGATTTTTAGGGTTGTCTGCCGCCGCGCGGATAATCAACGATCCGCGCTTGCGTAATTTGCCGTTTTATCTGGAAACGCCGAACGAGCTGGACGGCTACGCCGCGGAAATAGCGCTGTTGAAATCGTTGCGGACAGAAGCGTAAAAAGGGGCGGTGACGCCCCTTTTCTTTATTCCGGCAGATCAAAGATCAAAAAGTTGCTTTGCGCTTCCAGTCCTTTCAGCTTTAATATTCCCGCTTCTTCCGTAATGGCCAACCCGTCGCCGGCTTTCAGATATAACGAATTGGCTTCCAATCCGCCCTGCGCGATCTGCAGCCACAACTGGCGCGACGGGCGCATTTGGTAATGCACAACCTGATTGGATTCCAAAACGCATTGAAAGATGTTAACGTCCTGATGAATGTGCAGGGAATTGTTTTTTCCTTTGGGGGAAACAATCAGGCAGAGTGTGTTCAGCATATCCGGCGGGTTAAATTCTTTTTTTTCATATTCCGGCGTCAGGTTTAACTGATCGGGTAAAATCCATATTTGCAGAAAATGGGCGGCTTTGGACAAAGACGGATTCATTTCGCTGTGAATAATGCCTGTTCCGGCGCTCATTCTTTGTATTTCACCCGGCGAGATCGTATAAGTGTTTCCCAGATTGTCTTTATGTTCCATTTGTCCGCTTAATACGACCGTGACAATTTCCATGTTGTCATGACGGTGAGCGCCGAAACCTTCGCGCGGCGCGACGATGTCGTCATTAATGACGCGCAGTTCGCTGAAGCCCATGTGACTCGGATCATAATAGTCGGCAAATGAAAATGTGTGACGGCTGTCCAGCCAGCTGAGTTTTGTTTTGCCTCTGTCGTTTTTTGCTCTGATTTCCAACATGTTTTTTCCTTTCTTTCTCTTACAGCATAGAATTAAGGCGCCATGTCCCGAAAAAACAATCTGCAAAAAAGGCGTGCAGATTTCCGCTTATCGACCGGCAGGCGAAAAACGGACTGTGAATAAAGATACAGGCTGTGCCTCTTTGGCAAAAAAGGCTGCCGAAAGCAGCCTTTTTATTTTTTGTCATCAGACGCGGATCTTTAAAACTTCACGCAGTTTTGAAATCGCCAGCAGCACCGCCGTTCTGGTCGGCATGGTGTCGGCAATCGGGTTCAGCATCATAAAATCGTGAATTGTGCCGTTAAAACGCACGGCCGTCACTTCAACGCCGGCGTCGTTCAGTTTGCGGGCATAAGCTTCGCCTTCGTCGCGCAGGACGTCGTTTTCGTCCGTAATAATCAATGCTGGGGGCAGGCCTTTTAATTGTTCCGGCGCGGCGTTTAACGGGGAAGCCATAATATTTTTGCGGTCTTTTTCGTCAGGCGCGTAAGCCTGCCAGAACCAGATCATCGCTTTTTTTGTCAGCCAGGGGCCGTCGGCGTAAATCTGATACGATTCGGTGGATAAAGAAGCGTCAGTTACGGGATAAAGCAGCAGCTGAAAATCAATTTTCGGTCCGCCTTTTTCTTTTGCGGCCAAAGTCATCGCGGCCGCCATGTTCCCGCCGACGCTGTCGCCGGCGACAGCCAGACGCGAAGCGTCCAATTTTAATTTGTCCGCGTTTTTAACAATATATTCCAGTACGCCGAACAGTTCTGTTGTCGGCCGGGGAAAGACGGCTTCCGGCGAAGAGGTATATACCGGGAACACGACGGCAGCGGGGACTCCGGCGGCCAATTCGCGCACCAACCGGTCATGCGTTTTGTCATTTCCCAAAATCCAGCCGCCGCCGTGGATATAAAATATAACGGGCAGTTTGTCTTTAAGGCCTTTCGGGCGGTAAATTTTAACGTCCACATTGCCGCCGTCAACGGTAACGGCAAATTCTTCAACGTCTGCCGGCGGTGTTTCGGCCGGCGCTTTCTGTACGTCCAGCAATACCTGCCGCGCCTGCTGCGGCGTTAATTCATAAAGGGGTTTGCCCCCTTTTTTCCCGAGTTCGTCAATAAAATCCTGTACTTTTTTGATAAGATGTATCCGGTGCATTTTTTTCTCCTTTTCCAAAAAAAGATACATTTATCCGCCGGTTTTTCCATTCTGGAAAAAAGGAGATAATCTTTCTGACACGCTTTGATTCGATGCGGTTCGGTCCGTCGCGGGCAGTTGTTTTTGAAAAAATTGTTTGTTATGATGCTCTTGAGTCCGACACGTGCCGGACTTAGGGCGTAGTAACCCTTTTCATACGGTCGCATTGCGTATGGCGGCTGACAAATTATACGCCAATTTCTGTCCTGCCGGGCGGATTTTGGCGAATAAGGTTTTGTGCTCAAATAAGCCAAGCCGTCCTCGTATGAAACGGTTACTAACAATCCGCCCGCCTTTTCGGCGGGTTTTCGTTTGGATAAAACAAGAGGACGGACAGGTGACTATCAGAAATTCGGCCGAACCGACGGGAATTAATTTTTTGTGTGACGCGGTACTGCTGCCGTCTTACGAAGTTTTAAAGAAAGAACTGAGCGCTAAATATCCGCAGTTTGAACAGGTAATCCGGCCGCATTGGAATTTTTTTGTCGCGGTGTTTTATTTTTACGCTCTGCAGAAAAAGCTTCTGATGCTGGAAGAAAAAGAGTACGTTTCTTTGGTAAAAGCGACGATAAATTATTTTAAATTGCAGTATCCCGGATTTATCAGCGGCCTTAACGCTTTAATGATGTTTTCGCCGATTCGGGAAAATGATGAAATTCATCAGGGATTGTGGCTGGCGGGAAATTTGCTGCAAAAACCGCAGAATCGGCTGAATGTCGGCGATTTGCCCATGGGGTGTGAATTGGCGGAAAATATCAGGAAATTTGCCGAAAGCATTGATTTGCAGGTTCTAATGAAATTTCCATGTTCGCAGAAATAAACGTTTCGCCGTTTTTTAAAAAGGCTACTGCCTGATAATTCTGAATGGAGGGCTGTTATCGTTTTTGCCGTTCACGCTTGTTTCTGTTCCAGCGGTTCATAAAAAAAACCGCCAAACAGCGCTTTCTTTACAGAGCGGGTGAATGGAAAGCTCGCTTTGCTCGCCGGTCAGGCCGGCCGCTCGAGCAAAGGCTCTGCGCGTCGTTGCTTACGCAACCGAACCCTCTTACTCGGGTTCAATTCCCTGATTCATTCTTTCCATAAAAAAATGCCCGTAAAAGGGCATTTTTTTATGGAGCGGGTGAAGGGAATCGAACCCTCGTATTCAGCTTGGGAAGCTGCTGCTCTGCCATTGAGCTACACCCGCAATTTTTTTATCTTTCAATAAATTCGTTAAAGCTTTGCGTAGACAACTCTTCTTCCAGCTGTATCGACAACTGCTTTAACAAATCATAGGTCAGGCCGATCCATAATTTTTCACGCGCTTCCAATGAAGCTTCCTGATCTATGACCGTATATGTATCAGGAAAATCACGGCTGTCAACAGCTTTTCTGGTTTCACTTAATACGCGGCCTTCGTTATCCGTAATCTGCAGGGAAATTTCAAAGCGGCCGACGTATTTATGCTTTGCCGATTTGTTCAAAGATCCGCCCGTATAAATTCTTTCTTCGACAATACTGGCGTCAATGATCAGAAAACGGACGTGCCGTTCGGGCGTTTTATCCACGCTGAAACGATTGACGGCCCATTTATGAATAATCTGTTCGGGATAAACCAGCATTAACTGATCAACGTTCGGCGCCCTGGTCGGCAGGTTGTAACTGGAAATAAATTTAATGTCTTCTGCTTTTAAACGGATTTTCTTGCCTAACGGAACCAAAGGGTGAGAATCCCCGGGAGCTCTTTGAACATACGGGGTTTCCGAATAGGCTTGCGGCTGGTTGTATTGTGCCTGCTGCGCCGGTACGTAATTCTGCGTCTGCGGATCGTAACGATAAGACGGATCGGGAGAACACCCTTCGGCCAGTAATGCACAGGCCGTTAAAGCAAAAAGGTGTGAAAACTTAAAAGACATCGTGGCTATTTCCCTGCATCTAAATCTTTCAGAGTTAAAGTATAACTTTTCCCGCAGAATTGGCAATCAACTTTTATTTTTCCGTCAACGGCCATTTCTTTTCTATCCTGCTCGGGAAATCTTCTTAACATTTCTATTACCTTGTCTTTTGAACAACGGCAACCGAATTTTATCACCTTTTGGATAAAAAAGTGTAAATTATTGAGATGATAAAGGCGATAAAGCAGTTTTTCCAGCGGAAGTTCCGTATCTAACAGCTCTTTTGGTGTGGCGGAATGCAGCAGAACGACGGCTGTGTTCCACAAATCTTCGATTTCGTTTTCCTTTAATTCCCGGGCAATCTGCCGGTCCATCGGCATGCGCTGCAACATAACCGCCGCTCCGGTCCAACCTTTCCCCGTCTGCGCCGGAGTCGCTACCGCGATTTTTACGGCGGTCTGGATCTGTTCGGATTGTTTGAAATATTCCAGAACACATTCGGCCAGAGTCGGTTGGTTCAGCGCGACAATGCCCTGATAACTTTGATCTTTTGTTTCAACGTTGAATGATAACGTGCCGTCTGCGAAAAACGACTGTACCGGTGCGGCATTTTCCTGTGTGACGGCCTGCTGCGCTTTTTCAACGGCCGCTTCGTCAAAACGGGCGTAACCGCGGATCGATCCGTCCGTTGTTATATCGACGGCTAAAACGGAAACGGGACCGCGGCCCTGAATCTGTAAAGTGAAAACACCGTCGAATTTGATCGTTGATGCCAGCAGAGCCGTTAATACGGCAGCTTGCGCCATTAAAATACCGATCGGTTCGGGATAATTATGCTGAGAAATAATTGTATCCAGCGAAGACGTCAGACGGACGGCCTGTCCTCTGGATAATCCCGAATCAATTAAAAACGGACAAATTACGTCTGTTGTTGCGTCTGTCATTGTTTCCCTCTTTTACTTGATGATGTGATAACTTTCTTTAAAAATATTTAAAATTCGGATATAAGCAATCTGTCCGATTATATGACAGGGAAAATAACAGTGCCGGAAAATAAGTCCGCCGCTAAACCGGTGACGCAGAAACGTTTGATGAATATCGCGCTGTACTACCTCAGCCGATATGAAAGCTCGGCAGAAAATCTTCGCCGCCTGCTTGACCGCCGAATCGCCAAAACTGCCGCGAAAGGAGGCGCCGTTCCGGCTG
Organism: uncultured Rhodospirillaceae bacterium; assembly: GCA_900550445.1. Classification (GTDB taxonomy): domain Bacteria; phylum Pseudomonadota; class Alphaproteobacteria; order CAAGCB01; family CAG-977; genus UBA11549. Next base: position 27,956 of record URSF01000028.1, read on the forward strand.
AAACCGAACAATGGGTAAACGCCGTTGTGTCAGAGGTATGCCGTCTGGGGTATGTTAATGACGAACGGTTTGCTCTTTCGACAGTGGAAAAATACAGAAAAGCAGGCAAATCGGAACGTTATATTCGTTTGAAGCTGTCGCAGGCGGGAATCTCCGACGATATACAGGATTCCGTTTTTAAAAGCGATGAAGCCTCTGTTCCGGCCGAAGCGGAATTGGCTGCTGCTCTGCGTCTGGTCGAAAAACGCAAAATGGGAACTTTTCGTCCCGCGCGGGACAGAAAGCTTTTCCGTAAAAAAGATCTGGCCGTATTGGCGCGCGCCGGGTTTTCTTTTCAAACCGCCGTTCAGGCTTTGGGATCCGCCGGGGAAGGGGAAGACGATGAATACCAATATTGATTTGATCATTTTTGATTTTGACGGTGTTTTGGTTGACAGTGAAACAATGGGCTGCCAAATCTGGTCGGACGTTTTTACGCGGCACGGCATGAATGTGCCGGCGTCGGCCGTCATGGAAAAATATACCGGTAAAACGGGAACGTTGATTTGTTCTCTGGTTGAACAGGAGTACGGTTATCATATCCCGGAAGGTTTTCTGGACGAGGTCAACGAAACAACCGAATCGGTTATGGCCAGAGAATTAAAAGCCGTTCCCGGCGTTTTGGAAACAATGCCTCTTTTTTCCGTTCCTGTCTGCATTGCTTCGGGCAGCCGGCCGAAACGGCTGAATATGTGTCTGGACGTGACCGGACTGCGGCCTTTTTTCCCGGAAAATACCGTTTTCAGCTCGCATTTCGTTAAAAATGGAAAACCTGCGCCCGACCTGTTCTTTTACGCGGCGGAAAAAATGAGCGTCGTTCCTGAAAAATGTCTTGTGATTGAAGACAGTTCTTCCGGTATTGTCGGCGCAAAAGCCGCGGGCATGAAAGTTTTCGGATTTCTGGGCGGGTCGCACTGCACTCCCGCCCGCGGCGTCCAGTTAAAAGAAAGCGGCGCCGATCTGCTGTTTGACGATTTTACAAAACTGCCGGAACTGCTGCAAAAAGCTTAGCCGTCTTCACGATGCAGCAGCAGGGTAATACTGATAAAAGCAAAAATCAGCGGCGGACTCCATGTCGCGAAAACGACGGGCAGAGCGGTTGAAAATCCCAGAGCATAAGTGATTCTGGTCATGAAATATAACAAGAATCCGCTGACGATTGCTCCGGATATTTTTAACGCACCTCCGCCTTTTCTTTGATTCGGATCAACGGAAAATACGGCAGCAATTAAAATCATTGTCATTAAAAGAAACGGAGAAACCAACAGCGATTGCAGATGCAGGCGGTGCGGGTGCGCGGAAAATCCGGAATTTTCAAAAAATTGAATAATCGCGGGCAGATCCCAGAATGAAATCGTTTCCGGCGACGCAAAATTTTCCTGAATTTTTCCCAAAGTCAATTCGGTCGGTATCTTTAAAAGCGGGTAATTTTCAATGATTTTACCGTTTTCGAAAATGCGGACATCTTTCAATTCAAAATGTCCGTCGTCCAAAACGGCCAGACGCGCGTCGATTCGTTTTAAAAAGGCGTTTTGATCGGAAAAGACTAAAATGCTTACGTCTCTTAAGCTTAATTCCAATTTTTCCTGACGGATTGCGCCGGCATGCACCACATACATTTCGCCGTCCCGGTGTTCCCTTAGCCACAATCCCTGAGAACTTGAAATATGCGGCCGTCCGCGGCGGTCGTCGTCCATGCGTTGAAATTTGCTGTACATTGCCGCCGAAAACGGATTGAACAGCGCAACGGATAAGACGCCTATTATAAAAGAAGTAATCAGCAAAGGCGTGACAAACTGCCAGACGGATTGTCCCGCGGCGCGGATAATGACCAGCTCGCTGCTTTTGGTCAGACGCCAAAACACAATAATCGCCGCTATTAAAACAATGAAAGGCAGCACGGTCAGAAGCATGTTGGGCAGCTTTAACAGTCCCAGAGTTAAAACATTCCCGAAACCAAAAGACGGAATCGATTCTTTTTTCATCAGCTCGATAATATCGAATAATAAGATAATGGATCCCAGCGTTAACAGCACCGCAAAGAATGACATCAGGAACTGGCGGATAATATACTGGCTGATAATTTTTGGCGCAGACATCAGGAAAACCCTCAAAAAAAATGTTCTGTAACAGGAATAACACAGAACGGGATAAAAAAAAGTATAAAAAAGAGAAAAAAGTTGTTGACATAAGAGTGTAATAAGAATTATAACCCCTTCTGCCCTCACTGAGGAGCAAACGAGATCATAGAACAGAGTAGATAAGATTTAGAGAAGAGATGTACAGGCGGTGGCTGTTGATAGTGATGGTCAGTGTTGATGTACATTGGACGAGGTATAAGAAGTACGAGGGAGTAGG
>URSF01000029.1 GCA_900550445.1 uncultured Rhodospirillaceae bacterium
CATAACATTTCTTCTGACATTAAAAACAGCCTCTGAAAAGAGGCTGTTTTTCTATCCGGTTATTTTTGATTATCTTCCGTCATCAATGACAGCAGCGTAATACTGATCCGCCGGTTTTGCGGCGCTTCCGGATCGCTTTTGATATACGGCTGCGTTGACGCTTTGCCTACAACGCGGGTAATCTGTTTGTCCTTTACGCCAAGGCTGATCAGCATCCGTCTGAACGCCAAAGCGCGCTGGGAAGACAGTTCCCAGTTTGAAAATCCGTTCTTTCCCGCGAACGGAACGGCGTCCGTGTGTCCTTCAATCGCCATAGAATGAGGCATCTGTTTTAATACGCGCGCCAGCAGCCCCGTCAGCCGCGCGCCGTTCGGCGTTAACACGTCCGAACCGCTGATAAAGATCGGCTGATTCAACTGGTCGATCAGCTGAATCTGTAATCCTTCCTTCGTTTCCGAAATAATCAGGCTGTCATGCAGTTCCATTAACGCCGCGTCGGACTGCATCGCTTCTTCCAAAGCGATTCTGGCCCGGTCAAACAATTCTTTTTCTTTTTTTACCAGCCGTTCCTGCTGCGGCGACAATGTCGGAAATTCGTTTGATCCGTCAAATCCGGCGAACGGCATTGCCTGCGGCGCCGGAGCCGTTTCCAAAGATTCCAGTCCTCCGGTCAAAATCGTTTCTCCGCCGGCCGTTGAAGAATCCATAACGGAACCGGACGTAAAATATTGGGCAATCCCGACTTTTTGTTCTTCGGTTGCCGTTTGCAGAATCCACATCAGCAGAAAAAACGCCATCATAGCCGTCATAAAGTCCGCATAAGCGACTTTCCATGACCCGCCGTGATGATCGTGAGCCCCCTTTTTTACGCGCTTAACGACAATCGGCTGTTCTTTATCGGACATGACCGCCTCCCCGCATTACAGTTTTTCACACATCGCATCAACTTCGGCAAAAGTCGGGCGGACGTCCGGCGGCAGCGATTTGCGGGCGAATTCAACCGACACCTGCGGCGCATATCCCTGAATATGTCCCATCAAAGCCGCTTTGATCAAATTCAGATATTCCAGTTCCGGATTTAACGTATTGGCAACGGCGGCGGACAGCGGCGCGACAAAGCCGTATGCCATTAAAACGCCGAAAAAGGTTCCGACCAGCGCCGCGCCGATCAGGTTTCCCAAAACTTCGGGCGGTTCGTTCAAAGCGCCCATCGTATGAATAACCCCCAGCACCGCCGCGACAATCCCCAATCCGGGCAACGCGTCGGCCACACGGTTCAACCCGGCGGACAAAGCGTCTTTTTCATGTTGGATTCCTTCCATTTCGGCGTCAATCACCGCTTCGATTTCATGGGGCGCCAGACTGCCGAACGTCAGCAGGCGCATATATCCCGTCATAAAATCCATGGCTTCGTGATCTTTGGTTATCAGGGGAAACTGTTTAAAAATATCGCTCGATTCCGGTTTTTCGACATGAGCTTCCAGCATCATGTTGCCTTTTGACCGGGCCAGACGGAAAAACACATACAGCATGCCAAGCGCTTCGGAAAAGCTTTTTTTGTTATAACGCGGTGGCATAAAAATACGCGGTAAAGTTTTAAACGTGGCGAAAACGACGCCCGGCGGATTGGAAATCAAAAAAGCCCCGAACGCCGCGCCGCCGATGATTAAAAATTCCCCCGGCTGCCATAAAACGCTGAAATGTCCGCCTCCCCACAAATAACCGCCCGCAACGCTGCCGATGACAACCAGTAATCCGATCAGAGGAAACATTTTCTTTCTCCTTCATTTTTCAACATTCTGTAAAAAAAATTTGCAATAATCTTTATTTTCTTAAAGCATTTTTTGCAAATAATCCTTAAATATACACTAAAATGTCGCAAAAATGAAAGGAAACGTCATGACAGCGCAAGAAATTACGGACGGCTTGTTTTTCAATCAAATGGACCGGGATCTTACGCGGAACATCGTTCAAAACGCTCTGACCGGCTGCAACGACGGCGAACTGTTTCTGGAATATCGTTTTTCCGAACGCCTGACGCTGGACGACGGACGGATCAAAACGTCGTCTTTTGACGCGACGGCGGGTTTCGGACTGCGCGCCGTCTGCGGTGAAACCTATGCCTATGCGATTTCAAACGAACTGACTCCGAACGCGTTAAAACAGGCCGCGCAAAGCGTGCAGCCGATCAAAACGGCCGCAACGGATCAGACGCTGTATCTGCCGGCCCTGACGGGATCCGTCCCTTTATACACGGACGCCAACCCGCTGGTTTTAACGGCGTTTGAAGACAAAGTGGCACTCATGGGGCAGATCGACGCGTATCTGCGTGCAAAAGACCCCAGAGTTGTACAGGTATCCGCCGCTTTGTCCGGCGAATGGCAGGCGGTGAAGGTCATTCAGGCCAAAGGCCGCGAAACCGACGATATCCGGCCGTTAGTCAATTTAATGATCAGCGTCGTCGTGAAAAACGGCGACCGTATGGAAAGCGGCGCGTTCGGTTTGGGCGGACGATACCTTTACGATAAAATCATTGATGAAAACGTCTGGAAATCCGCAGCGGACGAAGCTTTACGCACGGCTTTGGTCAATCTGGAATCCGTCCCCGCCCCGGCCGGGGAAATGCCTGTCGTTTTAAGCGGCGGCTGGTGCGGCGTTTTGCTGCACGAAGCCGTCGGACACGGTTTGGAAGGCGACTTTAACCGCAAAGGCTCTTCCGTTTTTACGGGAAAAATCGGCGAACAAGTCACGGCCAAAGGCATTACGATTGTCGATGATGGCACGCTGCCCGACCGGCGCGGGTCAATCACCGTCGACGACGAAGGCACGACTTCGCAAAGAACCGTTTTAATTGAAGACGGTATTCTGAAAAACTATATGCTGGACCGCATGAACGCGCGGCTGATGAACAAAGCCCCCACCGGCAACGGACGGCGCGAATCTTTTGCCTGCGCGCCGCAGGTTCGTATGACGAATACGTTTATGACCGCCGGCGACAAAGACCCCAACGAACTGATCGCCTCGGTTAAAAAAGGCATTTTCGCAAAGTCATTTCACGGCGGCCAGGTCGACATCACGTCCGGCAAGTTCGTCTTTACTTCGGCCGAATCCTACCTGATCGAAGACGGTAAAATTACCGCCCCGATCAAAGACGCCACACTGATCGGCAGCGGCATCGAAGTCATGAACGCCATTGACATGGTGGCGACGGACGCCTGTCTGGACAACGGCATCGGTTCATGCGGCAAAGGCGGGCAAATGGTTCCCGTCGGCGTCGGACAGCCGTCCGTCCGTATTTCCAAAATCACCGTCGGCGGCAGCGGCGCATAGAACGCGGCCTTGACGGTCGGCGCGATTTCCCGTATCCTTTTGAAAAAACAATAACAAAAAAAGGATAAAAAGCTGATGTACGCTTTTTATAAAAAACACGAATATCTTTTCATCGCTATTTTCATTCTGATTTCGCAGCTGGCCGTTCTGCCCGAATTGGGCGACCGTTACCCGGATACGGACAATTATACGCATGCCCGGCGCGTTCTGGATTTGATTTTAACCCGAAACTGGGCGGAAACGCCGTATATGCATACAAATTACCCATTCGGGGAAATTCTGCATTTTACACGCATTACGGATATTCTCTGGTTACTTTTTTCTCTGCCCGCTTTTCTGTTTTTCCCGTTGAAAGAAGCCGTTTTCTGGGGCGGTTATATTTTCCAGACCGGCGTTCTGGTCTTATCCGCTCTGGCTTTGATCTGGGGATTAAAACCCGTTGCCGGACCGGTGTTAAGACTGATCGGCGTTTGTCTGTTTTTTGTACAGCCTTCCGTTACCGAAACATATATTTTAATTAAACCGGATCACCATGCCTTAACCGCTTTTTTTGTTTTTGTCACAACGGGCGGACTGATCCGTTATCTGTATTCCGAAAACGCAAAATATCTGCGTATTGCAGGAATCGGCGCCGGATTCTGCCTGTGGACGTCAATCGAAGGGCTGTTGGTGTCTTACGGGCTGCTGGCCGCTTTGGTCCTGTTGTTCTTAATGAACAAAACGACGGCCAAAAACTGCGCTGTTTTTTATTTTTACTATTTTATCAGCTCGTTTGTTTTCCTGATTGTCAACCCGCCGTTTGAAGGATTCTTTTTCCCGGACAACGGCCGGCTGTCCTTTTTACTGGTCGTCATTATCGGTTTTTCCGCCACGGCCATGATTATTCTTTCTCTGGCGGAAGAAAAACAAATGCTGACTTCGTTTTGGCGAAAAGCCGGCGCCGTTTTCCTAAGCGCCGCGGTATTCGCCGGAATCCTGTTTCTGTTTTTCCCGCCGGCAGTCGTCTTTAACCCCTATTTCCCGCCGTTTATCCGGGAAATATGGGCAAAAGACATCGTGGAACTGCAGCCCAGCATACAAAGACCGACTTTGTTTTTCCTGGGCAGCATGCCCTCCGTTCTGGGAATTGTCATCGGCCTTTGCATTTTCAAATTCTGTTCTGAAAAACAGCGCTGTATTTTGATTTTGACAATAATCCCGCTGCTGTTTTTAACGGGACTGTCATTTACGGCCGTCCGGTATTCCCGTATTTCTTCGTTGTTCACGCCGTATATTTTCGTTACCGCTTTTTCCCTGCGCGCCGGACGAAAAGAATATTCCGAAAGAACGAAAGGAGCTTTTCTGACCGCCGTCTATGTCTTGTTCGCCGCCTATCTGGGAATAAATTACATATCCGTCAACCGCTCTTTATCCCCCCGCCGCCCGCCGATGCGCGTTGTCAAACCTTATCTGCCGGCCGGAGAAGGCAGTATTCTGTCGGACACATCTTCCGGCCCGGAAATCATATGGGAACTAGACGGCAAAGTCATTGGCACGCCGTACCACAGAAATATCGAAGGCATTACGGATAATTTCTGGCTGCTTTACGCAAACGACAACAAACTGGCCGTAGATCTGCTGAAAAAGCACCGGGTCAAAGCCATTTTGCTGTTTTTGGAAATCCCTGACCGCCCGGCATTGTTTTATAATATGCAGCAGCGTTATTCTTTTTTTGCGGACACGACCAAAAAAGATTCCTTTTTGCTGCGCCTGCTGACCGGCCGGGATATTCCCTGCGGCATTACCGAAGAACTGAATACTCCGCCGCCGTTTATTTTATATAATGTCGATTTTTCAAAATGTTCCGACAAAACCGATGACGAACGGCAGAACAAAAAAGACGGCAAAAAATAAAACGCTTTTTTCCGAAACGGAGCGTCTTTGCAAAAACGCTCCGTTCTTTTTATGATTTTGTCCACCTTTCCTTATTCCTTCCGCCGCCGGGAAAGACTATGTTTTCCGGAAAAAGGCTTTATATATAAAAAAATGACCCCGTTTCAACCATTTACGAAAAAAAACATTTTTCCGTCTATAGACAAAAAAGTCCTTTTCTTTTTCATCGGTATTTGCTATAAGAATTTAGAGCGACATTTCATTTAAGGGGTAAATCATTATGTCCGATAAAAAACCTATCAGTCTGGTCGTCAGCGATATTGACAACACGATTGCCGACAAATTCGGCGCGTGGGGCAATGCTTTGGACGTTGCCATGGACAAGCTGGCAAAACTGCACGGCCGCGACCGCGCCGATATTGAACAGGATCTTTTGGCGCACGTGCCCGACAGCATGAAACATATTTCCGGCCCTTATATCGGTAAAGATTTACGTATGGACGTCGCTTTAACGCCGTCTTTGAAACCGACTTCTCCCGAAATGGAAAAGGCGCAGGAAAAAATTTTCCACGAATGGGATAAGGATAAAAGCAAAGCCGAACTGTACGACGGCGTGCTGGCGACAATCAATAAAATCAAAGCTTCGGGCGCAAAGTTTGTCTTATATACGGATTCGCGCGAATCCGTCTGCGTTCCCCGTCTGGCAAAAATGGGCATTACGGCCGATATGATCGACGGTCTGTACGTCCTGCCGGATTTAAAGGACGGCCAGATTATCCGCAAACCCGTTAAAGGCAAAGCCGAAGAATTGCGCAACGCTCTGGGGGACAAACTGGTCATTCTGGAACCCAAAACAAACAAGCCGAACCCCAAAAACATGCAGAAAATTCTGGACGACATGGGCGTCAAAGATCCTTCTACGGCCGTTATGGTCGGCGACAATATCCGTTCCGACGGAACGGCGGCCATCACGCTGGGCATGAATTACGCCTGGCAAAAAGGCGGCACGGTTATCGACGAACCGACGCTGCGTTGCTATAAAACGTTTTGCCAAGATCCGAATTACAAACTGACGACGGCGGAACATTTGGAACAGATGAACGATACCAACCGCCCGACGGAAGTATTGGAAGGATTTAAGGATTTAAGCAAACATTACCGCTTTATGTCGCAAAGCCGCGCATTGGAAACAAAAGCACAGGCGAAACCGGCGGAAAAAATCAATCCGGCCGTCATGAAGCATTTAACGGCGAAATCCAGATAGGAATGCCGGATGACCGAAACAACTTCAATGGATTTATTTGCAGAAAAGTTGTGTAAAACGGTCATCATCGGCCTGCCCGGAATCGGCAAAACGACAATGACCGATTACTTGGCCGGCCAATATACCGAAATGTCGGGTAAAACGCTGGAAACGGTGTCAACCGACAAAGAAATGCGCGCCTACATTGCCGACCGGAACAATCCGTTGACCGATAAATTTTTAACCGGCCGCAACATTCCGATACAGGAAGGGCGCCGCCTGTTGGAAACACCGGCGGTTTTTATGGAAAAATACACGGAAAAAACTTTCCGCGATTTTGAATCCGCCGTTATTGTCGACCTGTTATCCAAAGGCGCTTTTAACGGAAAGGTTCCCGATTTGGGCGGAAAAGCGCTTTTGCACCCGGAAACGGCGGCGGCTTTTAAAGAACAAGGCTATAAAAGTATTTATATAAAGCCTGAAAAAGAAAGCGTTCTGTTATCCCACATCATGAAGGATTTCAACCGCTGGCTGACGGGAACGAAAGGGCGTTCAAATATTAACCGGCCGATTGAACAATCCTGGCGCAGGGAACAACGGGACGCCGTTTTAGGCAAAGGCTGGGCAGTCCGCAAACCTGCCGAAAAAAAAGAATTTAAGACGGACGGTTTACGTCTGCATGCAGAATTGTATAAAAAAAGTCTTGACGCCGGGGATAAAAAAGCGTCGGAAACAGCTGCTGATATTATGCGTCAGATGTATCAGGACAGAAATCCCAAGTATGAACAAGCGGCGACAGACATTGTTTTTTTAAGCGGTTCTTTGAAAAAAGACGCTGAAAAGATTAAGGCCGTCATTATGGCGGAAAACGCCGACACCCGCATATCCTCCCGGACGGTTTTATTAAAAAAAGAACAATCCGGCAGATAGCTTCCGATTAAAATAAACAGCAAAAAAAACTTGCATAAAACGCAAGTTTTTTTGCATATGGAAAAATGAATCAAATGCATGATTTAAAATAGTCTATAGTGATGAATAAAAAATTTTCACAAAAAGACCTCAATTTATAAAGTTAACAAAAAACAAAATCAGAAATTCTTATAACAAAGAAGCAATCCCCTTCCTATTAAACGTAAAAAGTATCCGTTTAATAAAATTTATTGTAAGCAAGGTTTAGTAAAGACAGGAAAGTATTATTCTTTCCAGTTACCGGACATTCGTCATTTTCATATAAAAAAGACAAAAAATACCTTTCCACGTAGCAGAAAACAGATACTGTTTAACTGCCTGAGGTAATACATATAAAGCTCCTCCTTGTTTTACAGGGAGTCTTTTTTATTTTTCCAAAGCCGACAAATATTTTTCGGCTTCCAGCGCCGCGCGGCAGCCGCCTGCCGCCGCCGTAACCGCCTGCCGGAAAAATTTTTCCTGCACATCGCCGGCGGCAAAAACGCCGTCCAGAGAAGTATAGGGCGTGCCATGTTTTGTAACGATAAAGCCTGTTTCGTCTAATTCCAGCTGTCCGCGGAACAGTTCCGTATTCGGCGCGTAGCCGATCGCTACAAATGAACCGTCGACGGCTAATTCCGATTTCTCACCCGTTTTGACATTTTTTAATAACAAACCGGTTAATCCGCCTTTATCTTTGTCACCGATATAATCTTCAACAACCGTGTTCCAGATTGTTTTAATTTTCGGGTGCGCTTTTAATCTTTCCTGCATGACTTTTTCGGAACGCAGTTCGTCGCGCCGGTGAATCAGATAAACTTCAGAAGCCAGATTGGCCAGATATAGCGCTTCTTCCACCGCCGTATTTCCGCCGCCGATAACGGCGACTTTTTTATTTCTGTAAAAAAAGCCGTCGCAGGTCGCGCAGGCGGAAACGCCAAATCCCCGCAAAGGCTGTTCGTTGGGCAAATCCAGCCATTTAGCTGAAGCGCCCGTGGCAATAATCAAAGCGTCACAGGTATAAATGTCATCGGAATCCAAAGTAACCGTAAACGGTTTTTGGGACAAATCGACTTTGACAGCCGTTTCGTCAATTATAACGGCGCCCAGATTTTCCGCCTGCCGGCGCATATTGTCCATCAGTTCCATGCCGCTGATTTTTTCGGGAAAACCGGGAAAGTTTTCCACATCGCCCGTTTGCGTCAGCTGTCCGCCGGGCTGCATGCCGGAAATTAATACGGGAGTTATCAATGACCGGGCGGCATAAATAGCCGCAGTGTATCCGGCCGGGCCGGATCCCAGAATTAAAAGGGGAGTATGTTTTGTTGTCATTATCTGTTCCTTATTCGTTGATTTATTTTATTTTTAATCTGTTTCAGTCTGCCGGACAAGAGGCAATAAGTCCGGAATAAAAGCCGTAAATCGTTTTCCGGGTTATCTGCCGTTTTTTCTTCGCGCGACCGTTTGAAGCCGTACGGCACGGGCGGCTTTATAAGCTTCAATTTTTTCAAAAGCGTTCGGATACATCGGCGGCATATTAACCTGACCGTATAACATTGGGGAATCCTGATAAACGGGCAGAGATTCCACCGACGGTTCCGCAGAAACACCGGCATTTTTGCATAAATTGACGTTAACGTTCAGCCAGTCTTTTGTCCTTTGGGAAATACCCGCCCGCTGCGGCGTTTTTAATTCTTCGGCGCTGCATGTAAAGTACGGGGCATTATCAAAACGGCAAAGGCGGTCAATGCAGGATTCGGCTGTCACAGGCTTGTATTTCCCCGTTGTATTTTCAAAATTCGCGCCCATGGCAACGGGAACGGCAATGACGCGACATTCATGCTTGAACAACCGATTTTCATTGCCGTACCAGGCTAAAGCCGCTTGAGTCAGCGCTTCGTTTTTGGAAATTTTCATTCCTTTTTCAAAAGCCGCCGTTTCCTTTTCATAATGCGGTACGGCCGCCTGCATCGGCGCGGGGTTGCCGCGTTCTTTCAATTCATGGCAGACCATCAGGGAAACGGCGACGGCGTCGGCTTCCATCAGCCGTTTTTCGATCAACTGGTCTTTTAACAAAACCGACGGCGTATAGTATGGTTCAGCGCCTTTGGCAATCTGTTCGACGTGGCGGGCTTCGTGCGCTAAGGACGATACCATTTTATCATAAGAACATTTGTCGGACAGAACGATCCGTTTGTCTTTGGCATGGCAGTGCCCCATACCGTCAATATTTTCGACGCTTAAAGAATACCCCTGTGCGGCCGCCTGTTCCAGCAAAGCTTTTCCCGTCGGGCTGGCGGCGACGTCGTTAATTAAGTTCGTCAGCGTTTCATAATTGCCGCCGGTAATTTTTAGCTGTGGCGATATCTTCTGGTCATTAATCGGCATACTGTTTCTTCCGTTTGTTATTGCCGGCTGAAAATGCGGTAAGCTTCTGCCGGATCATCAATATTTTGAACTTTCATTTCCATGGGGCACAGCCCTGTATTTGTTCGGTTGCGTATATTTTCAACGACTTTATCCGCACTGTATTTTATGCCGTGTTTTTCATAAACGGCAGCTGCCTGTTTGGCGATAACCGGCGTATATACTTCTTTAACGCCGCCGTAAACATGCAGCAGAGCCGAAGCTTTGCCGACAATGCGGTCGGCGACGAAAGCGTTTTTAAACGTGCCGTCGTTCAGGCGGATCAATAAAGGTTGCAGGCCGCGTTCATCGTAAAATGTCGTCTTTCCGTCCTTATAAACGATCAGAGTGTGTTCTTTTAACTGATTGCGCAGAACGGCCGTTTCCGGACGGGGGCAGGAAGCACAGGAAACAAGAAAAACCGTTATCAGGCATATAAGGCATTTTTTCATAAGCGGACCTTTATTAAAATTTTTCATTACCGGGTTATGTTATCAATTTCCGACATAAAAAAACAGCCTTTGTTATCAAAGGCTGTTTTCTTTTTATTTATCTTGCGGCTTTAATCGCTTCGACAACTTTGCCGGCTTCCGGTTCAACGGTTTTGCCTGCAACCGTGACCATCGGATCATCACCGGTGTGGCCGAATGTCACAACGACTTTCGTCTGCTGCTGCAATCCGTTTTCGCGGATTTTGGCAAACACGTCACCCATCAGGTTTTCAACGCCTTTACGCATGTTTTCGCCCGACAGGTTTAACTCGACACGTACGGCGTCTTTGGCCGTTCTGTTCATGTCAAGTTCCAGATCCGTTTTCGGTCTGGCGACATAAGTCGTATGCAGGTTTTCATGCGCCGCATGTGTCGCGGGGCCGCCTTCAAAGTACTTTTCATAAACTTCGTAAACGGCCGTATTGTCCTGCGATTTACGCAAAGCGCACGTTTCGTCGGCCTTATACAGCCCCTGCGCGCGCAGCTTTTTCTTGACCAGACCTTCGCTGACCGGCTGGCCGGCGCCGCCGACGCAGCCCATCGGGCAGGCCATGACTTCGATCAGATCGTATTTGCAGGTGCCGTCAATGACTTCCTGTGCGACTTTGCCCGCATTGGCCAATCCGTGAACGACCGCCAGTCTGAACGTTCTGCCGTTTAATTCGACTTCGGCTTCGCGGATTCCTTCTTCCCCGCGGACGTTCTTAAATTCAATCGCGTCTTTGATTCCGCCGACCTTTTCCGCGGCAAAGCGCAGCACGGCTTCCATAACACCACCGGTCACGCCGAAAATAACGCCGGCGCCGGTGTACATGCCCAGCGGCATATCCAGATCGACGTCGTCCATCTCAATCAGGTTAATCCCTGCGGATTTTAACATTTCCGCCAATTCTTGCGTCGTCAGAACGTGGTCGATTTCAGCTTTGCCGTCATGCATGAACTGTTCCCGACGGGCTTCAAATTTCTTGGCAGTGCAGGGCATGATCGAAATGGATACGATATCCTTGTTGTCTTTACCTGTCAGGCCGGGCATCGCTTTGCGTACAATCGCGCCGAACATGCCCTGCGGCGAACGGCAGGAACTGATGTTGTTCAACAAAGACGGATAATACGTTTCCGCATATTTGATCCATGCCGGACAGCACGAAGTAAACATCGGGAACGTGCCGCCGTTTTGCAGGCGATTCACAAATTCGGTGGCTTCCTCAACAATCGTCATATCCGCGGTAAAGTTCGTGTCATAAACGTAATCGACGCCGATTTTCTTTAAAGCCGCAACAATTTTCTTGGTCGAATCGATTCCGGGCGGCAGGCCGAATTCTTCGGCAATGGCGACGCGGACGGCCGGAGCCATCTGAACGACCGTTATCTTTTCGGGATTGTTGATGTCTTTTATCGTATCGTCAATTTCGGATCTGATCTGCAAAGCGCCCGTCGGACAGACCGCCGCGCACTGGCCGCAGTTGACGCATTCTGTTTTTGCCATGTCTTTGCCGAAAGCGGTAATGACAACGCTGTTGGAACCGCGGTTGGCAAAGTTGACGGCACCGACGCCCTGGACTTCCGCGCACATGCGCACGCAGTTGCCGCACAAAATGCACTTTGCGGGATCCCGGATCAAAGAATAAGAACTGTCGTCAACCGGCAGATCTTTGACCGAATGTTTGTAACGGATTTCCTTCACGCCGACTTTACGCGCGATTTCCTGCAGCTTGCAGTGCGTGCTTTTGCCGCATTTCAGGCAGTCCTGCGGGTGAGAAGCCAGCAGCAGTTCCATCGTCATACGGCGCAGCCTGCGGATTTCGTCGGTGTTCGTTTTAATTTTCAAGCCTGCTTCCGGCGGCGTGGAACACGACGACAGAATACCGCGGCCTTCGATTTCGACCAGACACAAACGGCAGGCGCCGTAAATGCTCAGTTCCGGCTGATAGCAAAACGTCGGGATATCGATCCCCGCTTTACGGCACAGCTCTAAAATATTGCGTTCATTTTTAATTTCGACTTCTTTGCCGTCAATGAACAAAGTTTTCTTTTCAGTCATAAAGCTTCACCTTTCACTTAAGCACGGGGAGCGATGCCTTTAACGGCACCGAACTTGCACGCTGCGGCACAGGCGCCGCATTTGATACATTTCGTCGGGTCAATGGAGTGCGGTTGTTTAACCGTTCCCGTAATGGCGCCGACGGGGCATTTGCGCGCGCAGGCCGTACAGCCGCGGCACAAAATCGGATCAATTTCCGGTTTGGCCAAAGCTTTGCACTGACCGGTCGGACAGGTTTTGTCGCGAACGTGCGCCAGATATTCGTCACGGAAGTAACGCAGCGTTGACAATACCGGATTGGGCGCCGTTTTGCCCAGACCGCACAAGGACGCTTTTTGAACGGTTTTTGCCGTTTCTTCCAGCAGATCCAGCGTTTCTTCGGTCGCGCGGCCGGCCATGATGTCGTCCAGCAAAGCCAGCATTTGCTTTGTGCCTTCGCGGCACGGCGTGCATTTGCCGCAGGATTCGTTTTGCGTAAACTGCATAAAGAACCGAGCGACGCTGACCATACAGGTATTTTTGTTCATGACGACCAGACCGCCGGAACCGACCATGGCGCCAGCCGAGCGCAGCGAATCGAAGTCAATCGGCAGATCCAGATGTTCGGCAGTCAAGCAGCCGCCGGACGGACCGCCGATCTGCACGGCCTTAAAACTGTCGTTGTCGACTTCGCCTTTGGCGTTTAAAACGCCGCCGCCGATGTCAAAAATGATTTCGCGCAGAGTTGTTCCGAACGGAACTTCGATCAATCCGGTGTTGGCGACGTGGCCGGTAACGGCGAACGTTTTCGTGCCGGGCGATTTTTCCGTACCGACGGAACGATAGTTCCCGGCGCCTTTCAGGATAATCATCGGAACGCTGGCCAGCGTTTCAACGTTGTTGATAACCGTCGGCTTGCCCCATAATCCCGATTGGGCGGGGAAAGGTGGTTTCGGGCGCGGCATGCCGCGTTTTCCTTCGATGGAGGCCATTAAAGCCGTTTCTTCGCCGCAGACAAAAGCGCCCGCGCCTTCCATGACATGCAGGGTAAAGTTTTTGCCCGATCCGAAAATATTATTGCCCAGAATACCCAGTTTTTCTGCGTCTTCGATCGCTTTGCGCATACGCTTGACCGCCAGAGGATATTCGGCGCGCACATAAATGTAACCTTCGTCGGCGCCGATCGCGCGAGCGGCAATCATCATGCCTTCGATAACGGAATGCGGATTGCCTTCCATAACGGAACGATCCATAAAAGCGCCCGGATCGCCTTCGTCGGCGTTGCAGATGACGTATTTCTTATCGCCCTGCACCTTGCGGGTTAAATCCCATTTCAAACCGGTCGGAAATCCGCCGCCGCCGCGTCCGCGCAGGCCGGAATCCAGAATTTCTTTGCAGACCGTTTCGTCCGTCATTTCCGTATACGCTTTTTGCGCGGCTTTGTATCCTTCATGATAAATGTATTCACGGATATCTTCCGGATCGACGTGGCCGCAGGCTTTCAGGACGGTACGGCGCTGGCGCGTATAAAACGGAATGTCGTTCGTGCCGCGGCAGTGCGACCCGTCCGTCGGGCTTTTGTACACCAAACGATCGATCAATTCATTGTTTTTTAATGTCTTTTCGACGATTTCGGCCGCGTCTGCCGCATGAGCGCGGCAATACAGAATACCGTCGGGTTCAATGGACAGCAAAGGCCCCATCTGGCAAAACCCCTGACAACCGCTTTTGGACAGGTGGGATTTTTTGGCATGATCTTCGGTTTTTAATTCAACGGCGACATTAATGCCGGCTTTTTCAATTTCCTTTAACAACGCGTCGTATAATTTCAGGGAACCGTTGGCAATACAGCCCGTTCCGGCGCAGATAACCATGCGGCGGGTAACGGTGTCGTGCATCGCTTTGTAATCGGAAGCAATTTTTTCTAAATTTTCAGTCATCAGGAATTCTCCGCCTGCAAAATATCGTCAACCATTTTTACCGCTTTGTCCGGAGTCATTTGTCCGTGGACGTCTTCGTTGACAACGACGACGGGCGCCAGACCGCAGGCCCCCAGGCATGAAACGGTTTCGATCGTAAACATCATATCGTCCGTCGTCGGCTTTTCGGCCGTCAGGCCCAGCTTTTCGCGCAGAGCATGCAGAATCGGTTCCGAACCGCGGACGTGGCAGGCCGTTCCGTCGCACAGACGGATCAGATAACGCCCTTTGGGTTCCAAGGAAAAATGGGCGTAAAATGTCGCGACGCCGTAAACGCGGCCGGCCGGAATGCCCAGCGCCTGCGCGACGTAATTCATGATTTCTTTGGGCAGGTAGCGGTAAACTTCCTGTACTTCCTGCAAAATGGGGATCAGTCGGGAACTCCGGCGGCCGTTTTTATCCAGAATTTCCTTGACCTTTTCTATCTTATCAAAGGCAGATACTTCATGCCCTGTCGTTTCACTCATCTAGTTTTCTCCAAGAATGTATGACGGATAGCCGGTCGATTGTTTTCTCTTTCGGCTGTGGGTATTTTACAGTTTTAAACGTTCGGCGAGGTAAAAGCAAGAAATAATCGTGAAAAAAATAACAAATAAGTCGTGATTTTTTACCCGATTTTAAAAGCCTTGAAATTTGTTTTTGCGGCGGGTAGGATTCCCGTCGAAAATCTTTTGAAAAGAAGGCAATATGGCAAGGGGAAAAATCATCGTCATCGGAAACGAAAAGGGCGGCACCGGCAAATCAACGCTGGCAATGCATTTGATCGTATGGTTTCTGTGCCAAAAAAAGCTGGTGGCGTCAATAGATCTGGACGGACGGCAGGGCACGCTGACGCATTATATTCAAAACCGGTCTGCCTATGCCGCCGCCCGCGGTATCGGGCTGGGACTGCCCGAACACTTAACCGTAACCGTGCGGGAAAACCCGACTGAAGAAGAACGCGGCGAAGACGAACAGGCTTTTGTCCGCCGGCTTGAACAGCTGCAAAACGAAAATGATTTCGTCATTATTGATACGGCCGGTTCGGACAGTTATCTGTTCCGTCTGGCGCATACGGCGGCGGATATTTTGATTACGCCGTTAAACGACAGTCTGATCGATCTGGACGTTTTGGCAAAAGTCGAACCGGAAACGCTGACGATTAAATCGCCCGGCCATTACGCGCAGACCGTCTGGCAGGCCAGACAGAAACGCGCGGCGCAGAAAAAGCCGCAGACGCGATGGTTCGTTTTGCGCAACCGTGTCATGCATGTGTCGACGCGCAATGAAAAATTAATTTGGAAATTGCTGGAAGCTTTGGGAAAACGCGTTAATTTCACGCCCCTGCCCGGTCTGGGCGAGAGGATTATTTTCCGCGAACTGTTTTTAAAAGGCCTGACTCTGCTGGACGTCGGCACGGGCAGATCGGACGTAGCTTTGTCCATGCCTCATGTGGCGGCCAGACAGGAGCTGCGCTCTATTTTGCAGGCGATCGGCGAAGACGCTCTGCCCGAAAGCTGATTTGAAACCCGCATAAAACAAGAATAAAACAAGCTTGTCTTGACAGATGCCTTTTGATCCGTAATTCTGTTAAGAAATCTTTGTTTTTTTATTTGTCAGGGGGACAGAATGAATATTAAAACCGTTCCGACAAAACCTTTTGAAGGGCAGCGTCCGGGAACTTCCGGGTTACGTAAAAAAGTAACCGTTTTTGAACAACCGCATTATCTGGAAAACTTTGTTCAGTCTATTTTTGACAGCCTTGACGATTTTCAGGGAAAAACGCTGGTGATCGGCGGCGACGGCCGTTACTTTAACCGCAAAGCCATTCAGACGATCATCAAAATGGCCGCGGCAAACGGCTTTGGCGAACTGATGATCGGCAAAGGCGGGCTGCTGTCAACGCCGGCGGCATCGTGCGTTATCCGCAAATATCAGGCTTTCGGCGGCATTATCCTGTCCGCCAGCCATAATCCCGGCGGCCCGACAGAGGATTTCGGTATTAAATACAATATTTCCAACGGCGGTCCCGCTCCGGAAAAAGTAACGGAAGCAATTTATGCCAACACGCAAAAAATCGAAAGCTATCAGATCGCCGATACGCCCGATATTGATTTGGACACGATCGGGGAAAAAGTTCTGGGCGAAACGAAAATCAAGATCATTGATCCGGTATCCGATTACGCCGAACTGATGGCAAAGCTGTTTGATTTTGATTTGATTCGCCGGTTGTTTGAAGTCGGCAATTTCAAAATGCGTTACGACGCGATGCATGCCGTGACGGGCCCTTATGCCAAATACATTTTGGAAGAAGTCCTGAAGGCTCCCAAAGGAACCGTTGTCAACGGCGAACCGAAAGAAGATTTCGGCGGCGGCCACCCGGATCCGAATCTGGTGCACGCGCATAAACTGGTCGAATATATGTTTTCCGACGAAGCGCCGGATTTCGGGGCGGCTTCGGACGGCGACGGCGACCGTAACATGATTTTGGGGCGCAAATTCTATGTCAACCCCAGCGACAGTCTGGCGGTTATTGTGGCGAATTTCTGGAATGCACCCGGTTATGACCGCGGTTTGACAGGCGTTGCACGTTCCATGCCGACGTCGCAGGCCGTTGACCGCGTGGCGCGCGGCATGGGTATGAGCTGTTATGAAACCCCGACGGGCTGGAAGTTCTTCGGCAACCTTTTGGACGCGAACAAAGCGACCATCTGCGGCGAGGAAAGTTTCGGCACGGGATCGAATCACGTTCGTGAAAAAGACGGTTTGTGGGCGGTTTTATACTGGCTGAACATTATCGCCGCCGTAAATATGTCGGTGGAAGAAATCGTCAAAGCGCACTGGAAAAAATACGGACGGAATTTCTATTCCCGTCACGACTATGAAGCCGTTGACAGCAAAATCGCCAATGAAATCATGGATAACATGCGCGCGATGGCGGCGGACGGCGTCGGTAAATTTTACGGTGATTACGAAGTCGAAACGTTTGATGATTTCAAATATGTCGATCCCGTTGACAAAAGCGAAAGCGCGCATCAGGGAATTCGCATTTTGTTCAAGGACGGATCGCGTATCGTTTTCCGTTTGTCCGGCACGGGAACGCAAGGAGCAACAATTCGTATTTACATTGAAAAGTACGAACCCAATGTTGCCCGTCATGACATGGATCCGCAGGAAGCTTTGGCAGAACTGATTGAAATTGCCGAAGAAATTTCCGGCGTTAAAGCCAAAACGGGACGCAAGGCGCCTGATGTCATTACCTGATCAGGAAATTTTAAATAAATCTGTTCTGCGCGCCGCGGATATCCGCGGCGTTGCAGGTTTAACGCTGACGGATCGGTCCGCAGAGCTGATCGGCCGGGCTTTCGGAACTGTTCTGATACGCGCGGGATTGCGTAAATGTCTGGTCGGCGGCGACGGACGGCTGTCAACGCCGGCTTTGTCTGCAGCTTTGATCCGCGGGCTGCTTTCTTGCGGTTTAGAGGTGCTAAATATCGGTTGCTGCCCGACGCCGATGCTGTATTTTGCGGCGGTTCTGACAAAAAAGTCGGGCGGCGTTATGGTGACAGCGTCGCATAATCCGAAAGAATATAACGGCTTTAAGCTGATGATTGACGGCAAGTCTTTTTGCGGCGCTGAAATTCAAAATCTGGGGACTCTGATTGAACGGGGCGATTTTGAATACGGAGAAGGAATTTTATATAATGAAGATTTCCTGCCTCGGTATATTGACCGTCTTGTCCGGGATTTTTGCCCTGACGGAAAACCGCTGACGGTTGTGTGGGATTGCGGCAACGGAACGGCGGGCGTTGTCGTGCCCGCGCTGGTTCGGCGTCTGCCGGGACGGCATATCGTGCTGAACGAACGGGTGGACGGGAATTTTCCGGCCCATGCGCCTGATTCGTCAAAAATTGAAAACCTGACGGTTTTGCGTGAAACGGTCTTGCGCGAAAAAGCTGATTTAGGGTTGGCTTTTGACGGAGATTCAGACCGTCTGGGCGTTATTGACGCGCAGGGTGAATTTTTGGAAACAGACCGTTTGCTGCAAATTTTTGCGGAAGAAATTTTAAAAACGCATGCCGGCGCCGTTTTTATTGCCGATATTAAATCCAGCAAAACATTTTTTTCCGAAATCCGGCGCATGGGCGGGCAGCCTTTAATCTGGCGGACAGGACATTCTTTTATTAAAACAAAAATGAAAGAAACCAATTCTC
Source organism: uncultured Rhodospirillaceae bacterium (assembly GCA_900550445.1). Lineage (GTDB taxonomy): Bacteria > Pseudomonadota > Alphaproteobacteria > CAAGCB01 > CAG-977 > UBA11549. The sequence continues at coordinate 18,483 of URSF01000029.1, forward strand.
CTTTAGGTGGGGAAATGAGCGGTCATATTTGCTTTGCCGATAAATATTACGGATTTGACGATGCCTTGTATTCGGCGATCCGCCTGTTGGATATTGCGGCTCATAGACGAAACGAATCGCTGCAGGACAGAATACGGCGGATTCCGAAAACGTTTGCCAGCCCTGAAATTCAAATTGCCTGTCCGGACGAAGAAAAGTTTCAATGTGTTGAAAAAGTTAAAGAAATTCTGCGCGCGCGCGGTGATTCGTTCGATGAAACGGACGGTATTAAATATGTTTACCCGTCAACGGGTTGGTGGCTGCTGCGTGCGTCAAACACATCGCCGTGTCTGGTCTGCAGAGCCGAAGCCGATACGTCCGAGGAGCTGAATTTGCTGAAAAGAGATTTATTTCAGCTGATTGAGTCTGTTCAACATATTGAATTTATTTAATTTTTTTAATTTGTTACGCTTTTGCCACAATTCGCCACAATTCAGACCATAATTTCGCCACAATTTATCATTATTCTGAAAGAAGCTTAGAAAAGATTTGCTTTCAAACGAGTGTTTTTTAAGTACTGGCATGACGACGGTGTCGTTACAAAACAAAGAAAAAGAATGGGGTAAACTCCATCAGAAACAAAAAAGGCTTAAATGTTCTTTTATATCCAAACGAAAAATCCTCCGCCGGTGCGGAGGATTTTTTATCGTCGGGTTCGGCAGTTTTTCATAAAAACTCCCCACCGGAAAAGCAGTTTTTTTTCATTGACCGCACATCAGGCGTTCTGACGGGTTTCTTGCAGTTTAATATTGGGAAAATCTTCAGTCGTTTTATTCAAATGCCAGGCATTACGCGCTAAAAACACCCACTCCCCGTCATGATCCGTCGCCAAAGCCGACCGGTTGGCATTGACGAAAGCTTCCAAATCCGCCGGCGTCTGAGCTTTGACCCAGCGCGCCGTATACAAGCTGGTCGGTTCAAAAATAACGGGAATTTCGTATTCCGTACGGATACGGTCCGCCAAAACGTCAAACTGCAAAGAACCGACAACGCCGACAATCCAATCCGTCCCCACTGTCGGCTTAAATACGCTGGCGCCGCCTTCTTCGGCGATCTGCTGCAAAGCTTTGCCCAGATGTTTAGCTTTCAACGGATCCGTTGAACGAATCTTTTGCAGCAGTTCCGGCGCAAAAGAAGGAATTCCCGTAAAAGTCAGCTGTTCGCCTTCGCTTAAAGCGTCGCCGATCCTTAAATTGCCGTGATTGGGCAGACCGATAATATCGCCGGGCAGCGCTTCATCGGCCAGCTCGCGTTCCTGCGCCAAAAACATAATCGGATTATGCATCGGCAGATATTTTCCGCTGCGCACATGTAAAAGTTTCATGCCGCGCTGAAAATGCCCGGAACATAACCGGACAAAAGCAATGCGGTCGCGATGTTTCGGATCCATATTGGCCTGAATTTTAAAGACAAAACCGCTGACTTTTTCTTCCGTCGGGTCAATCTTGCGCGAAACCGCCGGCTGAGGACGCGGTGACGGCGCATAAGCGACCAAACCGTCAATCAATTCGCGCACGCCGAAGTTATTAATAGCCGATCCGAAGAAAACCGGCGTCTGAATACCTTCCAGATAAGCCTGTCTGTCAAAAGCGGGGCATACGCCGCGCACCATTTCCACATCTTCGCGCAATTTGGCCGCCAAGTCGGCAGGTAGCAAAACGTCCAGTTTCGGATCATCTAACCCGTTGCAGACTTCCGCTTCCGCCGTTGCGCCGCGTTCCATTAGAAACAATCGGTCGTTTAACAGATCATAGCACCCTTTAAAATCTCTGCCCGATCCGATCGGCCAGGTTACGGGAGCAACTTCCAAAGCCAGCGTGTCTTCGATTTCAGACAACAAAGCAAAAGGATCCTGTGAATCCCGATCCATTTTGTTGATAAACGTTATAATCGGCACATCGCGCAGGCGGCAGATTTCAAATAATTTACGCGTGCGCGCCTCAATCCCTTTCGCCGCGTCGATGACCATGACGGCAGAATCGACCGCCGTTAAAACGCGGTAAGTATCTTCGGAAAAGTCTTCATGTCCCGGCGTATCCAGCAGATTAAACGTGCAGCCTTTATATTCATATGTCATAACGGACGATGCTACGGAAATACCGCGTTCGCGTTCAACCTTCATCCAATCCGAACGGGCGCGGCGCTGTTCTCCGCGCGCTTTGACGGCGCCGGCCATTTGAATGGCTCCCCCGAACAACAGCAGTTTTTCGGTCAAAGTCGTTTTACCGGCGTCCGGGTGAGAAATAATCGCAAACGTTCTGCGATGCGCCGTTTGTTCTGCTAAAGACGTCATTTAAGCCTCTGTTTTAAAAATCATTACGGATTTCTTTTAACACTTTCCAGATTAAAAGGAAAGAAGTGAAACAAAATTATCCCGGCGCATAATTTTACCGCGTGCAAGATACGGTCTTAATTTTTCTTTTTGGAAACAATTCCCAGCGAAATAACCATTTTCAATCCGTCTTCAACGGAAATATTCAGCGGAATAACCTCTTGCCTGCGATACATGCCCCAATACCCGGACGTCGGATTCGGCGTGGTCGGAACATAAACGGAAATCAATTCGTTATCATTTAACGCATTTGACAAAGCGTACGGCACATCAGAAGTCACAAACGCGACCGTCCAAACGTCTTTTCTGGGAAATTCGACCAAAACAACCTGACGGAACGCATTTGATTTTTTGGAAAAAACAGTTTCAAACAACTGCTTAAATGTCGAATAAATGCCTGAAACAAAGGGCATTTTTTCCCACATGCGTTCCCAAATACGCACAAACAGCCGTCCCAGATACCCCGTTGTAAACGCCCCCAGCACAATCAGAGCCACGATAACAATCACGACCCCCAGTCCGGGAATTGCAAACGGCAGATATTGTTCCGGATTATATTCTTCCGGAATTAAATGACGCACTTTATTATCAATAAAACTGACGAATAAAACAGCCAGATAGATCGTCAACGCCGGCGGCGCCGTAACCAAAAGCCCCGTTAAAAAATAATTGCGCAGACGCGTCATCAGCGTTGCCTGATTATTTTCTTTAACTTCCGGTGCGGATTTGTCAGGCATTGTCTCCCCTCGTCAAGGCATCAAGCCAGCTGCAAGATGCCTTTTTCTATGGCTTTCAACATAACGGCGATATCACGCCAACCCGGGACAGGTTTTCCGTCGTCCTGAAACAGATCAATTCCTTTGCGAAAACAGTATTCATAGACGTCTTCGGGATCGGAATCCAGCACTTCGTCCCACAGCGTTTCCATTTCAGGATTATCATAATCAGGCACGTCCCCGAAAATACCGTACAAAACAGTTTCACGATCGTCTGAATATAAAAGGGCGGACAACGGATCAGCCGCGCCGGATATATCCGCCAGCTGCTGTTCTTTTTCTTCCTGCGAAGGCAAAAACGAAGCGGCACGGATCAAATTTTCTTCCGTATATTGATTAGACAAGATGTTTTCCTTTCATCAAACGAACTGATTCTGCTTTATATAGATTGCAGGTTTCCGTTATGTCTGTCAAGAATCTGTTAACAAAAAAAGTCTTTTTGCAATTCAGCGATTTTTTAAATAATTTCATACGGTTTTATGAAAAAAGCACCGCATTTCTACGGTGCTTTTCTTTTAATTTTATCAGATCAGCGACCGCCGGTCATAGCCCTTAAAGCCGAAGCCATCGCCATAGACTGGCCGTTTGTCTGGTCTTTGGATTTTTCCGCAGATTTAAAGCGGAAATATTTGTTCAAATCCTTAAAGCCGCCTTCCAGAGTAACCATTTTTTCCTGATACTGTTTACCCAGAGCAGGATTTTCCCTGGACATTTTCGCCAGCATGTCCAGATGCGCCTGCGCGCCGACCTTGTAATCAGACATTTCGTTAATCTTGGAATACATTTCCTGCGCTTTCGGGCAGACTTCGGAACCTTCTTTCTGCCAGGCGAAGTGGCACCCCAGACGAACCGCGCCGCCATCGGATTTAATATTATCGCCGACCATAACCGTTTCTTCGGCTTTAACACCGTGACGGTCCATAATCGCCTGCATTACGTCCATATTGGGTTTCCAGACGTCACCGGCGTTCATGACCAACTTATCCCCCAGTTTTTCCACCAACTGATCGCGGTAGCCGTCATAACGGCCGCCCGTCACCTGCATCGGCGCCTTTTTAAACTGAGCCTTACCGTCAACCATTTCGGTCGTTCCGTCGGCACGGCAAACCAAACCGTCAAGCAGATCAATCGGGAAATTCATGTCCGCCATACGGGCAATCGCGCCGGAAGCCGGAGAATCCGTATATAAAACAAACTGAGCGCCGGCGGCTTTGGCCTTGCGGACCGTGGCGACAACGCCTTCGTACATTTTATTGCCGCTGTGGTACTGTTTAGCCACATCATGGCAAATCTGAGCATCGCTTTTTTCCAGACGAGCGCGTTCTTCGGGCGATTTGCCTTCCAGACTTAAAGACGGCGTTTCCTTCAACAGATCGGGGAAGTTGTGGAAACGGGCATAACCGTCGGCGTTTTCACGGATATCGGCATACAAAGCGTCCTTTTCCATACCGCGGCTGGCGGCCAGAGCTTCGATCCCCTTATCCCAAGCCAATCCCCAGTTATTGAAGTAATCGGAAATCGTGTTGTCAATATCGCTGACGATCAATTTGACAGGTTTTCTTTCGCTCATCATGAGAAGTTCACTCCTACAAAAACATTCAATTAATATTTTTATACCGAAGCTTTTTTCTTTTTTCAAGCATATTTTGTCCAGAATTCTCTTTTTTTTCAAAAAAACGCCTTAATATGAAAAAAATATATTAAAAATCAATATGTTATATTTCCATCTTTTTTCTTTAAGACAGTGTTCGAAAAGGATTCCGTTTTCCGTCTTTTCCAAAAATGCGCAATAAAATAAAATAAACCGCGGCAAAATAGACAAAATCTTCTGAGTCGCCGGTTAAAACCTGTTGTCAAAATAAACTTCTGCCTTAATATAGGCGGAGTTTACAGGAAACAAAGGGAAAAACAATGAACGATTCCGCGCATGCCCGATTTTTTACTCCGCCGTATGATTTCATTGACAACGGGGAATCAGAACTGATGCTGGTTTGCGAAACAGTGCCCGAAGAACCCGAAGCCCCGCTTTTTTATTTTGACGGCCGACAAGCCGTTTTAAAACGCAGAACCGGGCAGTTCATCGTTTTTTCCTTTATTGAAAACGCCGTCAAAAAACTGTTGGGCGGAATCGAAAAAATCATGATGACGGAAATGAACGGTACAGAAATCGTCCGGGTATATGAAGCGGCCGTCAGATTCGTCGGCCCGGACGAACTGCCTTCCGCCGGCAAAAAAGAAAATATCGGATAATAATGACATGACTGAAAACAAAAACACCTCTGTTGACAAATTATTGGACATTATGGCCCGCCTGCGCGACCCGGAAAAGGGGTGCCCGTGGGATTGCCGCCAGACGGCTGAAAGCATTTCCGGCTATACGTTGGAAGAAGCTTACGAAGTCTACGACGCCGTCGCTGCCGGAGATATGGACGCTTTGTGCGAAGAACTGGGCGATCTGTTATTTCATATCGTCTTTTACGCCCGTATTGCCGAAGAACAGGGAAGCTTTAGTTTTTCAGATATTGTACAGGCCGCGTGCGACAAAATGATCCGCCGCCACCCTCATGTATTCGGCGGCGACAAATCAATTCCCGACTGGGAACAGCTGAAACGCCGGGAAAGAACGCAGCGTCGGCAGACCGGCATTTTATCCGGCATAGCCAAAGCCCTGCCCGCCGCGACCAGAGCCTATAAACTGCAAAGCCGGGCCGCAACCGTCGGTTTCGACTGGGACAAACCGGATCTGGTATTGGATAAGATTGTTGAAGAAAGCGACGAATTACGCGCCGAAATAGCACAAAAAGAACACGAATCCGAACGCGAAGACGAAATGGGTGATCTGCTGTTTGCCTGCGTTAATCTGGCGCGGAAACTGAAAATCGACCCGGAAAAGGCGTTAAAACGAACAAATTCAAAATTTGAACGGCGCTTTTCCTATATTGAAGAAACACTGCGGCAAAGAAACCAACCCTTTGAACAAACCAGTCTGGAAGAAATGGAAACGCTGTGGGTTGAAGCCAAAAAGAAAGAAAAACGGCAGCCGCCTAACGATCCCACAAATTAGTATAGCTTTGTTCTTTGCGAATACGCATGCCGCGGCCGAACCGCCCCGTGTTTAAAAAGCTGAGCGCCAGTTCCAAAATTTTGTCGTCCTGATGCAAAAAGAAATGCGTTTTGTTCAAGGCCAGATATTCTTCTCTGGCGCCGTTTTGCTTTGCGGCCGCCACCGTCAAAATACCGTCGTTATCCTGTTTGAACAAAGGCATAAATCCTTTCGCGTCGTCTTTGCCGCCCATAATAACGCCGAAATCGCCTTTCATCGGAAACAAAGCCTCTGCCGTTTCGGGCAGAATACATTTGCCCGCCGCGCCCAAAGCCCATTTATACCACCATTTTTCTTTCCATTTATCGGCCCAAGAATATCCGTGATTCGGAACGGCCAGAAAAACGCTGCGTCCAATTCTTTCCAGCCAGGACGGATTCAGTTCGATCGCCTGACGCAAAATCAGTCCGCCCATACCGTAAACGACAAAATTAATCTGGCTGATGTCCTGTCTGCGGTCCAGCAAAGCGTTTAAAGCCCGCGCCGATTTGACCAAATCAAAACGCAGCATGGGATAGCTGAAAACAATCGGTTCAAAATTTTTCTGAAAACCGCGTGACATTTTTTCAAAAGAAGAAGGCCGCTGAAACAAACCGTGTATCATGACAACGGCTTTTTTAGGCGGCGGCATAACCTCCCAGGCGCGCAAAAAATACAGCATTGTATCGTAGCACAATTCAAAAGACCCCGCCGCTCTTTTTATATTATACGGGTCCAACAGGCGGCAGCGCCGCGTCCATATCGATTCCTGTATCCGCCAGCCGGCATAACTGTGCCGGTCAACCCAATAAAACAAGCCGCCGCAGGTAAAAAAGGGAAAAGCCATCTCATTCTCGTCATCTGTTTTTTTTAATCATATCAATCATTTTACAAAAAAAGCAAGACGATAAGAAAGACCGCGTTTTATCTTCTCGACATTTTTTCAGGAACGTGCCAGATTAACCGGCATGAAACAGATCGAAATTTTTACGGACGGTGCATGCAGCGGCAACCCGGGCCTGGGCGGCTGGGGAGCCGTCCTGCGCTATAAAGACGTTGAAAAAGAAATCAGCGGCGCCGCGGAAGCGACAACCAACAACCGCATGGAATTGCTGGCAGTGATCAACGCGCTGAAATTGTTAAAAACAACATGCGAAGCCGATATTTACACCGACAGCCAGTACGTCATAAAAGGGGCGACGGAATGGTTGGCGGGCTGGGTTAAAAACAGTTGGCGGACGGCGGATAAAAAACCCGTTAAAAACAGCGATCTGTGGCAGGAAATTTATCATTTAAACAAACAACACGTGCTGCACTGGCACTGGGTAAAGGGACATGCCGGTCACCCGGAAAACGAACGTTGCGACTTGTTGGCGCGCGGTGCGATTGAAGCTTTGCGCGAACAGTTGAAATAAGCAAACAATCTTTTTTCTTACCTTCCCTTTTTACGCGCACCATCGGATTGCGTTCTTTTTTCTGTATTTATCTTTCTTAGGAACATTTCCTCCTTCATTTCAGCCGATTTTCAAATGTTACACTTTTGTTAAAAATATGCCCCCCCCCCCCATATTTTCATAGAACGCTGTTTTTGTTCATTCGATAATAAAACCATCACTTTTTTATGATTCGGGAGGGTGTAATGAAAAAACTTCTTTTCTCTTTTTTCCTGATCTGCTGTGCTGTTCCCCTAACAGCCGAAGCGGCAGATCTTTTTAATACAAACGGCAGTTTCAAAGTAGCAAAGGCCGTCAAATTAGGACGCGGCAGCGCTTATTCCGTCAGTGCGTCTTCAAACGTAAATACCGGCGGAAAAATCAGCAGCAAAAAAACCTGTTCGGCAGGCTGTTCCGACTGCGACACGTCAACAGGCTGGTGTAACGCTTGTATGTCTCGATATGCCAAAGACAATGCCGGTAAATGTCATCCGTGTCCCAGTAACTGCGCCAGCTGCTGGATGGAATATGGGACACAGATAAGCTGTGAAACCTGTGACAGCGGCTATAAACTGGCAAGCAAGAGCGTCTCCGGATCGGGACCTTTTTACTGCGAAGAAGAGGCCTGTTATGCAGGATACTATCGCACCGGTTCAAACAACTGCGTCAAATGTTCATCGGGAACGTATTCCATCGGATCTAATGCTACTTCCTGCAAAGCCTGTTCCACACTTTTCGTCGGAAGCAATACTACGTGCACCAATTGTACGACAACGGGATCTTGTACATCTTATTTATGCTCGGCAGGATACTATCTCGGCTCAAACAACAGCTGTATCAAATGTTCATCGGGAACGTATTCCTACGGATCTAATGCTACTTTCTGCAAAGCCTGTTCCACACTTTATGTCGGAAGTAATTTAACGTGTACCAGTTGTACAACAACAGGAATCTGTACCGGCTCTAATGCAACGGCATCATGTTCCGCCGGGTATTACCTGAAAAACGGCGTCTGTACGGCCTGCGCTTCGGGAACGTACTCCAAAGGCGGTACGGCCACCTCCTGTTCCAGCTGCAGCACTCTGTACACCAGCGCAGGCAGCAATACATGCACCAGCTGTACGACAACGGGAACATGCACTGGATCTAATTCGGGATCGGGATCGGGATCCGGATCCAACTCAGGCTCCAGTTGTTACTCCCATTCTAATTGCCCGCAAGGCTATGAATGTACCGGAAACGGTTGCGGTAAGTGCAAATCAGGATCCAATTTGAGCTATGGAAACTGCAACTGCCCCAGCGGTTCCGTGTCTGACGGAAACGGAAACTGTATTCCCGATTGTTCTTACCCTTATACTGTCCGCTGTACAAACGGAAGAAGAGCCTGCTGTAGAAGTTCCAGCGCATGTTATTCCTATTCAACATCAGATTGCTGGACCTATTAATGTCTCCAAAGTAAACAAGGCGGGAAATTCCCGCCTTGTTTTTTTTATACTCAGAACGGCAGCTCTTTTGTCCGGCAGGTATGAAACAAATCAAGTTCCGGCAGGTAAGTTCGAGAACTGACTTCCAGCAGCCCCAGCAAAGAATGAAACAAATGATCATGGGCATATGATTTTTCCGCAGCCTCTTTTTTCAGGCACAGGTAATCAATATGGTCTTCTTTTTTCATCACGTCCGACATCCATATAACCATCGGCACTTCTTTTTGTTCTTTCGGCGCGATCCCGTATGGAAAACCGTGCAGGTAAATATTGTTTTCCCCCAAAGATTCTCCATGATCGGAAACGTAAATCAAACCGGATTCGTAATCAGGATACAGTTTTAACAACTCAATCGCCTGATTAACAATATAATCCGTGTAAACAATCGTGTTATCGTATGTGTTTAAAATCGATTCACGAGAACAATTCTGAATATCCGCCGTATCGCACGTCGGTTTGAATACCTGAAATTTTTCGGGATAACGGTTAAAATAAGTCGGACCGTGACTGCCCATCGTATGCAGAACAATAACCGTATCCGTCGTAATATGATCCAGTTTATTCTTTAACTCTCCCAACATCACTTCATCATGGCAATAATCTTTGAAGCAATATTTCGGATTGTTTTGCTGAATCATATCCTTAACTTCAACACGGTCGCAAACGCCTTTGCAGCCGTTATCATTTTCCAGCCATAAAATATCATATCCGCCGCGTTTCAGCAAATCCAACAGATTTTCCGTATACTTGGCGTCTTCAACGTCAAAATCTGACCTGGTTAAATGCGAAAACATGCACGGCACCGATACCGCCGTTGCCGTTCCGCAGGAAGCCACATCGCGAAAAGCGGCAATATCCTGCTTCGACAGCAACGGATTTGTCTGCCGCTCATAACCATACAAAGAAAAATTAGCCGCCCGCGCCGTTTCCCCCAGTACAAACACTAAAACCGTTTTGTGATTATCCGGGAAAGGAATTAATTTTGCCTGTTCGTCCAAAGTTACAAACTGGCGTCTGGCCGCGGCCTGCCGCTGAAAATATCGGACTGCGGCATAGACATAATTGACCGTATTCACCAGCTTTCTGACTTCCCGGTTATTACGGCCGTAAGCGGCATATTCCTTATAAGACACTGCCGCAAATACGCCGACAATCCCCAGCCCGGCCAGCACATGCAGACCGCGGCCGAACAGTTCCTGTTTAAAAGTTTTAAACCTGATCGTTGAAAACAAAACTATTCCGGCCGGAACAATTCCCGTCAGAACGACCTGTACTATCCCCGGAAACGTTACCAGATCCAAAGCTTCGCGCGTATTGGTTTCAAAAGCGTTCCGAATCATGTCACTGTCAATAAATATGCCGTAACTGCTCATCAGATAATTGGCAATGCTTGAACCGATCAGAAAAAAAATCAAAGCGGGTTTTGCAATATACGGCACGACAATCAGGTTAAAAATAATATACAGCAAAACAAACATAACAACAGGAACGGAAATAATAAAAATTACAGCCCCTAAACTGTCAATTTCAACCGTTCTGAAAACAAAACGCCAAAAACTTATATTCAGTACAAAAGCAAAATACGCCGTTATTCCAAAGATAAACACCGTACTGGAAAAAGACAGCTTTTCCCGAATTTTACCGCAATATTGAAACATTTTGCTATCCCCGTGCATTAATAAAAAACATACGCTTTTCTTTTACGAATTAAAGCGTTTGATTTTTAAACTTATTCCTTTCTTTCAACAATAGAAAAACGGCTCTGCGTATTTGAAAAGTCGCGCCGTTCACCGCCGCAATTTCCTTTTCCGGCTCTGAAAAAAGTATGACAGCAGACGTTTTGCAAACGGCGAAAAGTCCTTCCGTCTTATTATGAAAAGCCGTTTTGACATTATGCGTTATTTCTGCCTTTAATTTTATTGGCAGATCAAGTTCGCACTTTTCACGTTTCATATGGAATCAACTTTACCTGTAAGAACAAAAAAAAGCTTTATTTTTCCCGTCAGCAAAAGGACACGGATAATTTTTTAAAGTCTTCCGACCGCCCCCTGTTTCAAAACTTTTTTCCGGCAGACCCGACCCGTTCCGCAGTAACGTCAACAGCATATTTGGATTTCCCTTCCCGCTTCCGATTCACGAAAGAAATAGACAATAATAAGCGCTTTTTGTAAATATTTTTTATCATAAAATCAAATGAATTTACTTTTCTATTCTACATGAAATAACTCGATTTTGCCACAAATTTTTTGCATCAAAGGGGAAAAATTTATTTTTGATACTCTCATCATATAGATTTTTTGAATT
>URSF01000030.1 GCA_900550445.1 uncultured Rhodospirillaceae bacterium
GATTTGCGTTTGTTCTTCTACAGAATGCGTGATTAAGGATCCGATACCGAGTTGCAAAGCCGGATATGCTTACCGTGAAGCAGACCCCGGCAGATGGGAAGCAGGCTGCTATCCGATCGGTGACTGTGATACAGTCCGCCCCGATTTAAAAGGAGCCACCTGCATGTTCGTTGACAAAAAAACAGGTAAAGGACAGTGTAAAACAGACAGCGTTTGGACAGGCACAGAATGTTCTGTCGTCGGGAAAGGTTATGCCTGGCGCGAAGAAAGAAGCGGAGACTGGGAAGCCGGATATTATCCGATTGGCAACTGTGATGAAGTCCGCTCTGATTTAAAAGGGGCAACCTGTATGTTTGTTAATTCAACGACAGGAAAAGGACAATGCAAAACAGACAGCGTTTGGTCCAGTTCGGTATGTTCGGTCAGATAACAAAACAAAACTGAAAGAAACAGCCCTTGAGTTCAGGGGCTGTTTCTTGATTTCTTCTATCTTTATACTGCCATATCGGCATCTAATATAAAAAAATTGAAAATAATATAAAATTATAATATTATAAGTTATTGTCAGAATATAAGATAACTAAGGGGTAGAAAATGTCTTTGATTCTTTCAACCGATGAAACAAAAAAAACAAAATCACAGGAATTGTTAGATTCTTATCTGGAAAAAGCCTGCCGACGTCTGAATAATATACCTGCGGGAGAGATCCGTAAAACCTCTAAAAACTTTGTTCAGAATTTTGCTGTGTGGAATGGAAAAGAAGCAAATGAAGAGTTGCTGACAGGTATAAAAAAAGAAGATATCAAAAAGAAAGAAAAAGAACTGAAAAGCGAAGCTAAAAGAGTATCTTCAAGAATAAAGGTAAACTATGCCTTAAATGCTGAATTGAATAAAGATAAACCAATCTCACCTCTCGGCCTTTCCATGGCCGCTTTACCCGGGGCCCTTTTTGCGCTCGGTTCAATGGGACATGAAAAACCGGAAGGCGTCGCAATCGGTCTGGCAGGAATCGGCGCAGCTATCGGAGCCGTCATCGCCGTTAAAAAGCTGCAGCAAAAATTTGAAGCCAAAACGACCGAAGAACAATGGCAGGTTAAATCCTATATGAAAATAAAACATTCGCAATGGGCATTAAAACAACTGAAAAAACAAATCCAAAAAGAAAAACATAAAGAATACAAACACCAGGTTCAACAGCTGTTTGCAGCCGGTTTGGGTAATCCGGGCGGTATGATTACGCCATTAAATTTACAACAGAAAAAATCCGGTGGACGCTGAAAAATATTTCCTGTCTCCGAGAAAAAAAACTCCGCATAAAAGCGGAGTTTTTTTATATACAGAACAAGTATTTTCAATTTTAAACAGACGCTGTATTGCCGGTTTCTGCCTGCAGAAAACAAGTTGATTTAAGATTGATTTGTTTTGCCAGAAATTCTTTTTTCACATACCTGCACAGATAAAAAAAGAAAGGCCCCTGCAATAATACAGAAACCTTCCTCTTTTTACCGCGAAAACAGCTGTAATTTTTTACTCTTTAATTACCTTCATCGCCGTTTCATGCAGCTGACTCAATCCTTCCGGCGTCGGACGCCAGTTGATCGTCATAATCGGTTCGGGAAGTTCCCACCCCAGATCAGCCAAGATCCCCTGCATTTCGTCCTGCGCGTCCTTTTTCCACCCGTAAGAACCAAAGCAGAAGCCCACTTTGTTTTTAGGCGCCAATCCTTTCAGATACGTCAGAAAAGCCCCCATCGTCGGCAAAATACCCGAATTCAGCGTCGGCGAGCCCAACGCGACGTATTTGGCTTCGACAATATCGTTAATCGCATCGGAAATATTACTGTACTTTAACGAACACAATGTCACCCGCAATCCTTTTTCACCCCAGGCTGCGGCGACTTCGCGCGCCATCTGTTCCGTTGATCCCCACATGGAATCATAAACAACGACCGCTTTATCCGCGATACTGCCGTATGATGACCATAATTTGTATTTTTCAACAATTTCGGGAATATGTTTGCGCCAAATCACACCATGGCTGGGGGCGATCATTTCAATATCCAGCGTTGCCGCCGTTTCTAAAACCTTTTGAACTTGCGCCCCGTACGGCCAGACAATATTGCCGTAATATTTTTTGGCTTCGTCCATGATGATATCCAGATTTTCATCGTCAAACAATTCATCGGACGCATAATGCTGGCCGAAACCGTCGTTCGGGAACAACAGCTTTTCATCGGCGACATATGTCATCATGGAATCGGGCCAATGCACCATCGGCATCTGAACAAACGTCAATGTGTGTTTGCCGATATTCAGCGTGTCGCCGGTTTTGACAATCTGCATTTTCCAGCCTGTCGTGTCATAATGCATTTTCAATCCGCGTTCCCCGGCCGGCGGGCAGTACAGCGTCGCATTTTTAGCCTTTTCCATAATAGCCGGCAAAGCGCCGGAATGATCCATTTCCACATGATTGCAGACAACTACGTCAATTTTCGCGGGATCAATTACCGAAGAAATACGCTGCATAAACAAATCGGTAAACGGCGCTTTGACCCCGTCAATCAGCGTGACTTTATCATCAATAATCAGATAAGCGTTATACGTTGATCCGCGCGACGTCGTATAACCGTGAAACTCGCGCAGATTCCAATCTTTGACGCCGACCCAGTAAATGCCTTTTTTGATTTCGACTGCTTTCATGTATTTTACTCCTATAAAAAAATATGCCTTTTTATATCATTCTTTCATTCTTTTGAACAGATATAAAAAAGAAAGCGGCGGGAACTATTCTTCCGTTGAAGCCTCTTCATTTTCTTCCGCTTCCTGATCCGCCAGTTTTTTGGCCTGCATATAAGCGGGTTCAACAGACATGTCTTCCGGCGGGGGCAGTTTGTCTTCTTCGTTGCGCTGATTATAAATATTGACCGGCAGAGGCGGCGGCGGCGGCAGCTTCGTTTGCTTTGTCATTTCCCTGTCTTTGAAATAAACGGGCGTTTTTAACTTGATCGGACGGTTATGATGCTTTTGAATCAAAGCGTACTGCCGTCCGAAAGGCATATTCATAATCGATGAATTGGAAACGATCAGCCCGCCCATCGTGCCGTAACCGATATTTTTTTCCGTTAAAAACGTCGTTCCCGATCCGATGCCTTCATTGCGGCTTTCGGAAAAGATGACGAACGTCTTTTTTTCAATCAGAGCATTAATACGTTCCGCCGTGCCGCGGCTGTTGCAGCGCATAAAAATCTTGGCCCCCGTATTGCCGATGATCGTTTCCAGTTCCCCGCCGTAACGGCTGGACAACTGCGACAAATCCTGACACGTCAGCAAAAAAGCATAATGTTTGGCAATCCCTGTGCCGATTGAATCCGCCACATGAAAATCAGACATGCTCTGATATTCGTCCAGGATATACAAAACGGGATAAGGGCCGCACGGGCCTTCCGACACGTCAAAAATAGTCAGCGTCCCCGAATACATATTGATAAACATTGTCATCACGGCGTTTGTCATGCCGTCAATCGGGCAGCCCAAATAAAACGTTACCGGCTCCCATTGTCCCGTTACGGGATTTTTAATGCCGCGCATCTGCACGCTGCCGAAATCGCTGGACGCCATACGCATACGGATCGCGGCATTTTTAAACGGCGCCAGACCGGATAAAGCCATTGACAGAACGGAAGAACGCTGTGTTTTCGGCAACGCCAGAATCTGGCTGATTTCGACCAAAGCGCGCCGGTTATATCCGAAATACTTTGTTTCTTCGACAATAGAAGACAAAATCTGCGCCCAGATGTCCGTTTTAAAAGCCACCGGATCGCCCGCGTCGCGCCTGGAACGCAGTTCGGCGGAAATGTCCAGCTGCTGTTTAGTGATAAAGTCCATCAACAAAGGAAAACTGGCCTGCCGCCCGATCCAAGCTTCGGGAATAGGATCCCACTGCCCGATCGGCAGGTAATTTTTAAATGTCAGCGTCCTTTTGCGCAGGTGATTCAACGCTTGCTTGACGGCTACGGTTTTTTCCATGGATTCATAGTAAGTTTCCAGAACTTCAAAATCTTCTTCGTCCATGGCGTCTTCATACAAACGCTGCAGGAAATAATCGTTTGCGCGCGCCTGTTCGCACTTATCGCAAATGTAGTTGATAAAACCTTCCAGCGCCGCGCGTCCTGCTTTAATCCAGTACGGATCCGTCCCCGTCGGCCCGTCGCCCAAAAGGAAAAAAGCCAGCCCGCCGATATACCCCTGCCGTCCCGGCGACGGCGGAGGCAGATCCATATCGCTTAAAGGATTCCAAGTCGGCCAGAATACCCCGTTCGCCGGATCGTCAATTCCGAAAAAATCGACGCGGAAAACAGGCCCCAGAGCCGCGCGGTGACCGCCGGTCAATTCAAACAATTCTCCTTTCATGTCGTTGATGACCATGCATTTATCGTCATTGGCCAAAATGCTGGGCACAACGACGCCCGACGTTTTGCCGCATTCCGGCGCGCCGATCACCAACAAAGACATAAAGTTGTTCATTCTTAAAATATGCCTGTCGTTCCACAATCCCAAAACGAACGACATACCGTTCCACAACCCCATTTTTTTTACGTCGCGTTCATCGGCCAGACGACCGTCGCCTTCGTTCAGCTGAACAAAGTAATAAGGATTTGTATAAAGCGTCAAAAGGCAGCCGCCGATTAAAATAAACAACGGCATGGCGGGAATCCAGATAGCAAAGCTTTGGAACGGATCCCGGGCAAACGTTAAAATCCAGCGCAGATAACTTTTAAAATAAAAAAACGGGTGCGCTTTTAAGTAAATATAGTACTGCTTGACATTTTCCCAGGCCTGCGCCGAAAAACTGTGCGAAACCATATGCCCCAGCGGATAGGCGATTAAAGAAAATAAGAAAGCGAAAATCGCGGAATACAAAAATCCCAGCAGAATCCAGTCCAACGCTTTGTAATGTTCGGCAAAGTTCGGGTCCCTGCGGGACGGGAGCATAGAATAACGATCCATATCCTAACTCCTTTGTTTTTGCCTTTGCCGTTTAACGCGCACACGCGAACGGGGGATAACTTTTTGAAAAACTTTTTTAACGCAGTCCGTCATCTGCCCGGCGACTTTGGCGACTTCCTGCATGGCCGATGTTTTTTCCGGTTTTTTTTCATCTTCGTCAACCGGGTATAAAATCGGGAAATCATACTTGCTGGGCGGCAGCTCTTCTTTACGGCGCGGACGGCGCGTCACCAGGCTTTTCGCACCGCTTTTCAATTCAGGGCGCTTTTCCAGAACAACGTCCTGCAGCCGCGCTTTTAATTCTTCGGGCGAAGCCTGATTTAACCGCCGCGAACGCAGAAAAGCCAGCTCCGGCGATAATCCGTCGTCTTCCCGTTCCGGCGCGGCAGGCTGTTCTGCCGGCAACGACGCTTTGTCAGCCGCGGAATTTTCCGTCGAAACGGCGGCAGCTTTTAATTCCTCCTCCTGCCGCAGTTTTTCCGCCGCCCGGTTAATTTCCTCCAGCCGCTGTTGTTCGGCCTGCTGACCGGCGACTCTTTTCTTGCGCAAAATTTCCAATTCGGTCAGATTTGCTTTCATCTGGTTGGCCGTTGTTAAATCCAACCCGGCGACGTTTCCTTTTTTAATTTCCACCTTGCGCCCGGCAGCCTGTTTAAAAGCGTACGTTCCGTCCAGATACATCTGATCAATTTTGACCCCTGTCAAATTAACGCCGACCAGATTAACGCCCGACAAGTCAACCCCGGTCAGATCAACGCCGCGCAAGTCCAAACGGCGCAAATCCAGATATTTTAAATTCACCTTGCGCAGATCCAGCCGGCCTTCTTCGGCGTCAAGCTGCATCTGCTGCATTTTTTCCAGCTCGTTTAACGCCTGTTTTGCCAGTTTCGCGCCGGCGATCTTGGCGTTTTTCAGATAAGCTCCGTCTAACAAAGCGCCTTCCAGATCAGCGCCTTCCAGATCGGCTTCTTCCAGATTAACGCCGCGCAGGTCTGCGCCGCGCAGATCCGCACCGCGCAAATCGGCTCCGGCCAGATTGGCATTTTTCAAATCGGCGTTTTGCAGATTGATTGACGACAGGTTTGCGCCGGAAAAATCAACTTCGGACAAATCGGCGCCGGCGAACTTATCTGCTTCCCCCTGCGCCAAAGAACGAACGACCAAAATCGCGTTATCGTCCTTTTCCCAGCCGTTGAAACGGTTTTTGCGCTGCTGCATTTCGTCAACGATCCGCACGCCGGCGACATAGCTGATCCCTGAATCCGACGTATCCGCCACTTTCGGCGCAGGACGTTTTGTCAGAGCGCTGTAAACGCCCTGATTTTCCGGTCCCGTTTCATTCCGTGTCGTTTCCGTCATGCGTTTTCTTTTATTTTGATTTCATTTCCGCTTCGACAGCGGCGATGGCCGCTTTGTTTTCCGCCGCGTTTTTTTTCAACTGTTCAATATCGGCGACAGGTTTGTCTTTCTGCGCTTCCAGTCTGGCGCCCAAAACCAGATCCGTATTCAGAATACGCGCGGAATAAGACGTCATCGCGGCGGCCGCCCCTTGTACCGTGGGGATATTTCGGCTGTTGATCCGCGCCGAAGCGAATTTCAATCCGTCCAATTCCTGACGTTTCAAGGCTTCAATTATATTTTTTTGCAGTTCGACACCGGCGAACGACGCGGAAGACGCCGCAAAAATCTTAGACCGGACAATATTGTTCAAAACAGTTTCATTGATAATCGTTTCGGACCGGAAGTTTTTCAGCTCAACGGTTTTCAGCTCTCCGTCCCCCTGGCTTTTGAAATAAGACGGAACGTCCCCGGTCATTTTCAGCTGAGAAATTTCAATTTTTCCTTTTTTAACGGCATTTTCGTCCCAGACGGGAATTTCAACTTTCCGCGCTTTCATTTCGCCGTCTTCCAGCAAAGGAGTGCCTTCTTTTTCGCCGATATTAAAATTCCGCATCAACAATTCTTTTGCCGTCAGATAGTAAGGAATGGTCTTTTCCTGCGGCGTACCTTTTTTGGGAACCATGCTGAAATTAACGACGGACAGAGAATCCCCCGGCACGTTGTAGGAAATGTTATCGTACTTAATATCGTAATCCCCGCCGGCAAAAAAAGCTTTAAAGTTTTCGACCGCTTTTTTGGAAGCCGCCTGATTGATTTCGTCCATGGAGGGACCGGTATAAACGCGGCGTTTAAAAGTCGATCTTTTGGGTTCCCGCGGCTGTTTTTCCGCTTTGGCCTGCGCCGCCGTCCTCACTTTTTTATCGGAAGACCTGAAATACGGGTTTGATTCGCTGTCGTCGTCCCAAATGGATTTAGGCTGTTCGGCCTTTTGTCCGGGCGCCTTCTTCCCTGTTCTTTCACGATATTCGCGCAACATTCTGTCATGAGGCGATTCTTCCTTTGCCGCCGCATTCGACACGATTGCGCAGGATATGGCAAAAAAGACAAAAGCCGATAAGAAAACAACCCTTTTGAATTTCATGAAAAACGTCCTTTCCAAAACGACAACGCCTTTTTATTTATACCAAGAAAAGCCCGGTCTGCCCACAAAATAATAAACCGCCGGAGAAAATCGCTCCGGCGGTTATTGAAATTATATGTTTTACCGTCCCCGGATTTTATCACGCATGGCCAGTTTTTTCTGAACGGCAGAGGCTTGTCCTTTTGCGGACACGTTTGTCAAAACGGACGCATAAGCCGGACCATTCGCTTTATTTGCCCCGGAAACAAAAACTTTCAACGGTTTGCGTTTCAGGAAAGCGGCCGTTTTGGCCTGCTTTTGCAATTTAGCTTTATTTTCCAGGATTCTGGACTTCTTTGTTTCCGTATCGCCCAAAGATTTTGAAACGACTTCATAAACATTTTTGGACAATCCCGGATTGGCCATTACCTTTTCCAAAGCCGCCTTCATCATTGCCTGACGTTCGGGATCAAACCGGCGCCACGACGTCAAAGGCTTGACCGTATCGGCCGCGACCAGCGGGTTAATCCTGTCCAGTTTGACCGCCATATCGGCGACAAATTCATACCCGGAACCGTCTTTGGCATGGAAAGCCTTCTGATTTCCGGAAAACCGGCGCATAACGGCGCGGACTTTGTTCGGATTCGTAATGGCGAACGCTTCGTGATTGACGGCCGCCTTCGCGCTTTCCAGCCCTTCGGAAGCAACAACGCCCAGCCATTTGTTAACGACCAGCTCTTCGTTTTTGAAACGATTGTAAAAGTCGTCAACGATGCCTTTACCCGATTCCATGCCGGCAGCGACGCTCATCGCGGCGAACCGGTCGGTCATATTGTTGGCTTTTTCGTACTGGGCGGCCACTCTGTCGGCGTATTCCGGTTTTTCCGTCGAAGCCAGATAAGCCAGCGCTTTGTTTTTCAATGCGCGTTCACCGGCGTCTTTGGCGACCGGTTCAAACGGTTTTTCAACGTCCAAAGCATCGTATGTCTGCACCAGATCTTTTTCAAAGCGCTTCACAAAAGCGTCCGAAACCATTTTGCGCGCTTTGGCCACCGCATCAACGTCCACAACGTCCATCTGATCGGCGATATATTTCTCGCCGGGCAGTTCCAGCGCTTTGGCCACAAAAGCCTTGTCCAAAGACGGATCTTTCAGATAAGACCCCAGCGCGTTCAGATAGCCTTCGTCCACTTTGGGTTCTTTGCCGGCCTGAATGTCTTTCACCATGCCGATCATTTTTTGCACGCCGTATTGCTGCGCGGCGTCCCAGCGGTTGAACAAATCGGAATCATGCGCCATCAAATGCGCGCGTTCCGCGTCCGTATAATCCATATGGAAATTGATCGGCGCCGTAAAGTCGCGGTTGGCCGACAAAACGGGTTTTTCTTTTACGTTGACAAACGTGAATTCCGCTTCGCCTTTGTCAAGAATCATCACCCGCGACGTGCCCTGCGCTTCCTTTTCCCCGGCCAGCTGCAGCGGCATGTCTTTGCCGTCTTTGCCCAGCAGCCCCATTTCCATGGGAATGACAAACGGCAGCTTCGTATCCTGTCCCGGCGTCGGTTTCGTCGCCTGACGCAGTTTCAGCGTATAGGTCTGATTTTTTTCATCATACACACCTTCGGCATAAACGGACGGCGTCCCGGCCTGAGAATACCAGCGTTTAAATTGCGTTAAATCTTTTCCCGAAACGTCTTCCATACACTTGGCGTAATCGTCAATCGTAACGGATTTGCCGTCGTTGCGCGAAAAATGCAGATCGTTGGCTTCGCGGAACTTTTCCTTTCCCAGCATTTTTTCGTACATGCGCACGATTTCCGCGCCCTTGTTGTAAATCGTCGACGTATAGAAATTGTTGATTTCCACATAGGATTCGGGACGCACCGCATGCGCCGTCGGGCCGGCGTCTTCGGCAAACTGTCCGGCGCGCAGGCTGGATACGTTTTCGATACGGTTCACCGAACGCGAACGCATGTCGCGCGAAAATTCCTGATCGCGGTAAACGGTCAATCCTTCTTTCAAAGACAAATTGAACCAGTCACGCACGGTTACGCGGTTGCCCGACCAGTTATGAAAATATTCATGTCCGACGACGCCTTCGATCCCGGCGTAATCAGAATCCGTCGCCGTATGCGCGTCGGCAATGACGTAAGCGCTGTTAAAGATGTTCAGCCCTTTGTTTTCCATCGCGCCCTGATTAAAGTCGGACACGGCGACCAGATTAAACAGATCCAGATCGTATTCGCGGCCGAAAACCTTTTCGTCCCAAGCCATGGAACGTTTAATCGAATCCATGGTATAGCCCAGTTTGTCTTTCTGGCCTTTGTTGGCGTAAACGCCCAGAGTCACTTCGCGGCCGGACATTGTAACGAACTTATCGTTGATATAATCCAGATCGCCGCCGACCAAAGCAAACAGATAGGACGGTTTGGGGAACGGATCGTTCCAGGTGACGGCCGTTCTGCCGTCCGCCATTTTTTCTTCTTTGATCAGGTTGCCGTTGGACAAAAGGCAGGGCAGCTTTTCCTTATCGGCGCGCAGAGTCGTCGTAAACACGCTGGTCACGTCCGGGTGATCCATATAGTACGTAATGCGGCGGAAGCCTTCCGGCTCGCACTGCGTGCAGAACATACCGTTTGACACGTACAGCCCTTCCAGCTTCGTATTGGCTTTCGGGTGAATTTCCGTGCCGATCGACAGCTCAAATTCCTTCGGCGGGTTTAAAATCGTCAACCCTTTGTCGTCAACGACGTATTCTTCGGGCTTCAAAGGACGGCCGTCAATCGCAATCCCGGTCAGAGTCAATTCGTCGCCGTCCAGATGCAGCGGACGGACTTCGCCGCTTGAAGCGTCATAATCGCTTTTGATTTTCAGCGTTGAAGCGACCTGTGTATTTTCCTCGTCCAGATCGAAATCCAGATGAACGGATTCGATTTTATAATCCGGCTTTTTATAATCCTTTAAATACTTGACGTTCGGTGAGTTTTCCGACATTGATGTTCCCCTGTCAAAGGTCTGAAAGTTGTCCAAATATTGTCCATATTACTCAGATTTTTTGTCCAGAACAAGCAAAAAAATCAACAATATTATTTTTCTGGCCGTTATCGAAAACGGTCTGCAAATTCCTTAAAAATTCTGCACAAAATTCAGTTCCAGAGTCATTTTCCGGTATTCTTTCTGCCAGACGTTCGACCGTTTGTCCGTATACGCCAGCGTAAATTCCGGAACGACACCGAACAGCGACATATTTTTATTGGAAAAACGAAAAGCCCAGCGTGTAATTCTGTCTTTTTCCCGGATTTGTTCAAATCCCAGACGGCGTACGAACCAGGCCGGGCGGTCGTAACGCACCCATTGGACAGACGGTTCTATATAAACCGAAAATCCCAAAGGCAATTCCGCTCCCGCGCCTATTCCCGCCGTCCATTTCCGGTTGGCATACATACGCTTCTTTGTTTTTTCACGCTCGCCGGCTGCGCGCAGAACCAAATAAGAAGCAGAATTTAAACCGATAAAAGTCTTTATACCGCCCGAATGAACGGAACCGTTTAAAACAGAGCCGTATTGATCATAGGACACCGCGGCGAATTCGGCGGACACCGCGGCGAACACACGCCGGGATATATCATATCCGGCTTGGATCAATCCGCCGGCGGACGAATTATACGCTTTATGCCCGTAACGGCGGCGCGTTCCTTTGACGGCCGTCCAGACTTCGCCGTTTTCCCAAACATACTTCGGACCGCCCGCCGCAAAATAAAACAGATCGTCATAGTCGTTATCGCCGTATGTTGAAGAATACACGCCGGCAGAAACGCGCAGCCGCCACCGGTCGTCAAAGCGAAATTCATAATGTCCGCCGCCGGCGATATTAAATCCGACGGATTTTTCGGGATCTTCCAAAGTGTTGCAGAAAATGCCGAAAGACGTCTGAATACACTGCGTTCCGGTTTGCGAATTATTGACATTATTATCCGGGGCGATCCCCGCGCTGAACCAAATATTCCAGTTTTTATTGCGACGGACAACAGCGCGCAGATATCCGATTTTTTCATCAATGCCGGGCGGCAGTTTTTCCGCCGCCGCCAAACGCAGATGATAGTCCGCCAAATACCATGATTTCCGCGCCATATAAGCCAAAGCCAGCTCTATCCTGATTTTTGCCAGCCGCGGATTTTTATTCAACAAATCGCGGTATATCAGGATCGCTTCGTCAATTCGCCCCGTTTTAACGGCCAGAACACCCAGCAGGTACCGCCGTTCCATTTCGATTTCCGACGGCGCGAACTCGGCGCGGGTCAATAAAATCCGTGCGGCGTCCGTCCGGTTTTCATCAATCATTTTCCGTGCGGCCAAAACGACTTCCAACGGTGTCAGGCGCACGGTTTTTTCCGCCCCCGATACTGCGGAGGGACAAAAAAATAACGATATAAACAAAACGGCGCAGACTGTTTTCAAAAAATCATCTAATTACGTTTAACGCCAAAAGTCCCGGCAATCCAGTTATCATTATCAACCGTATAATCAAATGATCCGACCGCTTCGCGCGGATCGGCCGGGCTTTTGTCCGAAGCTTTGGGTGTGCCGAAAACTTTAAATTCAACGGAAGCGGAACCTTCTTCCAAAAGCGCGCCGTTCAACAGCGCCTTATACCCGGATCCGTCATCGGAAAAATTCCATTTCCCGGCCTGATAAGCCGAAAAATCCAGATCCAGCGACACCCGCCCCTGTTGATCCAGTTCCAAAACAGCCGGCCCGGCCAAACGATTGGCCGCGGTTATTCCGGCCGGTTTGCCCGATACCGCGGCAAGCGCAATTCCGTTAAACACGGCGACGCCGTTAATCGCCGTCTGCCAATCGGTATCGGCAATCAGATTGGCTTCTTTTCCCGTCGTAAAATCGGAATATACCGCCAGCGACACCGTTTCATCGGAAATTCCGGCGCTTTTATTGGAAAACAGTCCCCTTACGGATTGGGACAAGTATCCGAAATCACTGTAAATCAGTCCGACGGCTTTGCCGCCCAAAACCATTTCCGCGTCATTAACGCCGGAAAAGCTTTTGCCGGCCCCCTGCATATGAAAATTTTTGGATTGTCTGGCCCGCTGCGATCCCAATTCGCCGCCATGAAACATAGAAGCGGGAAATTCCAAAGCCGCCCACGCGTCGGGATTTTCTTTTCCATTTGCATCGACAGCCGTTTGGGTGATTTTCTGCCCGTCAAATTTTAGATGCAGCGAATAACCGTCCAGTTTTACAAATTCGTCCAAATCTTCAAAATATGACGGCGTATGATCGCCGCTGCCGACGTCATAGGTCAATTCGATATTGCGGACGGGCGATATGCCGCTGCCGCCGCTGCTGCACCCGGCCAGCAGACAAACGATAAATAAAAATAATTTGTTCATAAAAATCCTCAATCATTTTTATTTATCTTACCCCCCTCCCCCCCCCCCCCTGTCTTTGTCAAGCACAAAAAATGCCGTTTTCCACAAGAAAACGGCATTTTCCCGATTTATTTAAAGATAACCGTTATTCGGCCAAAGATTTCGATACCAGCTCATAAACGTTTTTGCTCAGCCCTTTTTTATTCAGGACCTTTTGCAAAGCAGCTTTCATCATTTCCTGGCGTTTTTTATCAAAACGTTTCCAGCGCACCATCGGGCGCACCATATGACAAGCCATCTGCGGATTAAATTCATCGACTTTAACGGCCATTTCCGCTGCCAGAGCGTATCCGGACCCGTCGGCTTTGTGAAATTCCGGCTGATTATAAGCGAATCCGCCCATGACGGAGCGCAGTTTGTTCGGGTTTGTCATTTCAAACGCCGGGTGTTCCATTAACCGGCGCACAACCGAAACCGCGTCCGGCCGATCGGCGCAGGCGCAGGAAAACAACCACTTGTTAATCACGCCGTCGTCGTTTTTATTTTGTTGATAAAAATCTTCCAGAATTTCATCGCGTTTCGGATCTTTGGAATTGGAACAAATATTCATGGCCGCCAGTTTGTCGGACATATTGTCCGCGGAAAAATACTGACGCTGAACCATCTGGTCAATTTCTTCGGTTTCCAGATTGCCCAAAAAGGACAAAGCCATGTTTTTCAAAGAACGCTTCGCCGCGTCTTCGGTCGTAAACCGGTACGGCTGGTCGCTGGTATCATTTTTATGATAAACGGCCAGCAGTTCTTGCTTATACCGCGTTGCCAGCGCTTTTTTCATCTGCGCGCGTACGATATGAATCGCGTCAACGTCAACGACGTCCATTTTATCAGCCATGTAATTTTCCTGCGGCAGAGTAATCAAACGCGCAATATAAGCCGGATTCAGATCTTTATTGAGCAGATATTCGCCCCACAGTTTGATGTATTCTTCGCTGACGGCCGGTTCCTTTTCGCCGTTTTGAACGGCTTTGATCATTTCCAGCATCAGTTTGACCGCATACTGCTGCGAAGCGTCCCAGCGGTTGAACAAATCGGAATCATAACGCGCCTGATGTATGCGTTCCGCGTCCGTGTAGTCCATGACGAAATTAATCGGCGCCGTAAAATCGCGGTTGGCCGACAAAACAGGCTTTTCGGGAACATCAACAAACGTAAACGTCTGTTCGGGTTTATCCAACACCAGCGTGCGCGACGTTCCCCGCGGTTCGTCTTCGCTTTCCAGCCGCAGCGGCAGATCGCGGCCGTCTTTACCGATCAGACCGATTTCCAAAGGAATAACGAACGGCAGTTTTTCAGGCTGTCCCGGCGTCGGTTTTGTTTCCTGCGTTAATGTTAAAACATACTTTTTCGCTGCCGCGTCATAATCCGCCTTTGCCGTTACGACAGGCGTTCCCGCCTGTGAATACCAGCGTTTAAACTGCGTCAGATCGGCGTTGTTGGCATCTTCCTGACATTTGGCGAAATCGTCGATTGTCACGGCCTGACCATCATGACGTGTAAAGTAAAGCGCACAACCCTTTAAAAAGTTTTCTTTGCCGAACAACTTTTCATACATGCGGATGACTTCCGCCCCTTTGTCATAAACGGTCGCCGTATAATAGTTATTGATTTCCAGATAGGATTCGGGGCGCACCGAATGCGCCAGAGGGCCGGCGTCTTCCGGGAACTGACGAGTGCGCAGGTCAAACACGTCGTTAATGCGGTTTAACGCACGCGAATGCATGTCGCGTGAAAATTCCTGATCGCGGTAAACGGTAAATCCTTCTTTTAAAGACAGGTTGAACCAATCGCGCGCCGTCACGCGGTCGCCCGACCAGTTATGGAAATATTCGTGCGCGATGACGCTTTCGACATGAGCGAAATCAATATCCGTTCCGACGCGTTTATTCACCAAAGCGCAGGACGTGTTAAAAATGTTCAACCCTTTGTTTTCCATGGCGCCCATATTGAAATAAGACACGGCGACAATGTTGAACAGATCCAGATCATATTCCAGGCCGTAAACGTCTTCGTCCCATTTCATCGCGCGCTTTAACGATTCCAACGCGAAAGAGGCCTGATCTTCGTACCCGTGTTCGACATAAATGCCCAGTTTGACTTCGCGGCCGGATTTTGTCGTGAAGGTATCATGCAAAGAAGCCAGATCACCCCCGACGATCGCGAACAGATAGCACGGCTTTTTAAACGGATCCTGCCAGACGACCATATGCCTGCCGCCGTCCAGATCTTTTGTTTCAATCGGATTGCCGTTTGACAACAGCACCGGATACTTTTCCTTGTCCGCAATCAGCGTTGTCGTAAAGCTGCTCATCACGTCGGGGTGATCCAGATAATAAGTGATGCAGCGGAAACCTTCCGGTTCGTTTTGCGTGCACAGCGTCCCGTTTGAATAATACAGCCCTTCCAAACGCTTATTGGCTTTCGGGTGGATTTCCGTACCGATTTCCAGCGTGAATTTTTCAGGCGGGTTAAAAATGCTCAGCGTTTTGTCCGTTACCGCATATTCGTCGTCCGCCATTTCCCGGCCGTCGATTTTTATATACTTAAACGTTAAATGATTACCGTCCAGAATCAAAGGACGCACTCCGGCCGAACGATCGTAATCACCGGATATTTCCAGTGTTGACACGACCTGCGTATTGTCTTCGTCCAAATCAAAGACCAGATTGACCGAATCGATCTTAAAATCCGGTTTTTTATAATCTTTCAGGTACTTCATTTTAGGCTTTTCAGCCGTTTTCGCTTCAAACATACTCTACCTCTTTCCCTAAGCATTTTTCTTTATTACTTAGCGCTTTTTTTTGCTAAATCAAGGAAAATAAAAGTTTATTTCAAACGGACGGTCCGGCAGAAATACGGTTCTTCCCCGTAACGGTTTTTGCCGATTGACCCTTTGGCAAAACACAAATACAGACAGAAGATAACAGCCAGCGCCAGAAAAGCGATCAGGATATAAACCGCCGTCGTTCCGATAAACGCCGGATTCCAGATGCGCAGCTGAAGCGCCGTTATCACAGCGCTGAGCAATATTGTGAAAACCAGCCAGAATGCAGAACTGCCCGAATCATGAAAACGTTTGACCAAAACGGCAAAACAGGCATACGTCACAACGTAACCGCCGATTGAAAAGAACGAAGGATACCCCGACCACGCGGCGCAGACGGCGGGCAAAGGCAAAAGCAGCATCGCGCCGGCCAAAAAAACGACCAGCTGGTCGCGCGAAACGCGGCCGCGGAAAGAAAACAAAAACCAAAACAGCCAATCAAGCTTTGCCCTTAACGGCGTTGACAGAATATAAATTTCCGCCGCGGCATTGTCCTTGATTTCAAAATCGACGCGCGTTCCTTCCAAAGGCATACCGCCGCGGCAGGACTGCGTTTTAAATTCGTATCTGACGGCGTCGTCACCCCTGATTACGCCCGAATCCGATTTCAAATCAATTTCCAAAACAATCCCCTGCATGGTATCCTCACTTAAAATAACAGTTGCTTTTTTTTAAATTTCCCTGCCTTAATCTTGACTGAAAGGCATTTTTTATGACTGTAACCGAAAAGCTTGCAAAATGGTATGAAAAAAACGGCCGCGACCTGCCCTGGCGCGCCAAAGGCGGCGCGCATGAAAATCCGTATGAAGTCTGGATATCGGAAATCATGCTGCAGCAGACGACGGTTAAAACCGTCAGACCTTACTTTGAGCGGTTTTTAAAACGCTTTCCGAACGTGTATGCTTTGGCCGAAGCGCCTGCGGAAGACGTTTTGCTGCTCTGGCAGGGACTGGGGTATTACACGCGCGCCCGCAAACTGCACGAATGTGCCAAAGTTCTGGTTGAACAATATGGCGGCCGTTTTCCCGCCGACAGACAAAAGCTGTTAAAACTGCCGGGAATAGGCCCTTATACTTCAGCGGCGATCGCCGCGTTCGGGTTTAATTTGCCCGAAGCCGTCGTTGACGGCAATGTCATTCGGGTTCTGACCCGCCTGAAAGGCTGGGATCAGCCCGTCACGACAATTGCGGATCAAATTAACGCTTTTGCCGCGGAACTGACCGACGCGGCCGTTTGCCCCGCCGATCACGCGTCCGCCATGATGGATTTGGGGGCAAACGTCTGCACGCCCCGTTCGCCGTTGTGCGCATTTTGCCCGTTAAACGCGGACTGCGCCGCTTTTCAAAAAGGAATCACGGAAACGATTCCGAATATTGTCAAGCTGCAAAAAAACGTCAAAAAAGGATATGCGTTCTGGATCGAAAACAAAACGGGCGACGTTTTGGTCCGCAAACGCAGCGAAAAAGGATTGCTGTCCGGTCTGACCGAACTGCCGTGGAACACGGACGAATCGCTGCCTTTTCCGGCTGATTGGGAAATCACGAAAAAAACCGTCAAACACGTGTTTACGCATTTTGACCTGACTTTGACAATCGTCAAAGCAAAGGTCGATTCTTTGCCAGCCGGCAGCGACGGATTTTTTGTCGCGCCGAAGGATTTTAAAAATTACCCGTTTTCGACGCTGATGCAAAAAGTTATCAGAAAAGCCCTTAACGAAAAAAGGTAGCATAACTTTTTATATCCGCGATAACTTATCGCTGCTTCGATTTTCAGACTAAATCCTCCCGCAGGAAATTTCTTTCTTTTTTATTTTTTTCGGCGTCGTTTGACGTTCGGATTTCTATCTTTTTTTGTTTCTTCCTCCTGCCGAAAAAAACAACAAAACGCCTGAGGAACAAGACGTTGTCAAACGTTTATAAGGGCTTTTTATAATTTTGTCGAAGCTTAAAAAAAAAAAAGTTTGACATATCAATCTTTTGCTCTTATGGTATAGAAAAAGTTTGAAAGGACAAACAATTATGTCTGAAAAATACGCCTCAGTGCAAGAAGCCGTAAAATATATGGAAAACGCCTATGACCGCGGCGGGAA
The DNA here is from genome assembly GCA_900550445.1 of uncultured Rhodospirillaceae bacterium. Taxonomy (GTDB): domain Bacteria; phylum Pseudomonadota; class Alphaproteobacteria; order CAAGCB01; family CAG-977; genus UBA11549. The sequence continues at coordinate 17,826 of URSF01000030.1, forward strand.
ATATCTGGTTGACGGCCGCCCCAGATATACGGCTCACGCCGTCAGAATGGAAGACGAAACGGGTTTAAAAGGAATCGCGGGGCGTTATAAATTCATCAACGGGCAGGAACCGGCGTTTGCCGAATACGGTTACCGCAAACGGTTTTTAAAATACTCGATTGCCGCCATGTTCTTAAAATCCGAAGATCCGATTACCCGTCAGGCCGGCGAAACGTTAAAAGATCAGCTGCCCGGCGCGTTAAAAGACTTAAATCATGAAATTGACGAATTAACAAAACTCAATCCCGAATTAAAAGGGCTGAACAACGACAAACGCAATTTGGTTGAAACGTATCGGACGCTGATCGGTATCACGTCGCAATACAACGTTGACGACATTAACGCTTATTTGCACAACATGCGCACGGGATCCAAGAACTTTGCCGTTTTGGACAGAGCGGAAAAAATCAAAAAAGCAACCGGAATCCGTTTCGGTTGGCAGCCGTCCGCGAAGACGATGGACAAGATCGAACAGCAGCTGGCCGCACGTCAGATTGCCCTGCAAAAGGCAAAATCACGTTAACAAAACTTCCTCCAAGAAGTATGACGGGAAAAAGACCGGCTTCACTCCCCGGTCTTTTTTCTTTGCAAATAATGTTTTTTTTCCCGAATTGTTTTTATATACTGACGGCATTGTCCGTTTTAACCCCAAGGATCCGATTTGACTCCTCTGATTTCAACAGCAACGCAAAGAAACTGGAAAAAACTGAACGTCCGTTCTGCGGAAAACAAACTGACGAAAAGGGCGAACAAACGCTGTTCCGTAAAAAAAATCATTCCGGCGGAATATTTTTCGGATTTAAAAAATATTCCTGTTTTGGAAACTTTCGTCCGGCTGGCCGAACAAAAAAAATACCCTTTTAACAGGATACTGTTTTCTGTCGGGATAAAACAACTGCAACAAGCCGGCCTGATTGATGAAACCTTTTTTCCTTGCAAAAAAAACGCTGCGTCTCTTTTAAGCGAATACGACCTTAAGCCTATTAAAGAAATACTCGATTTTCCTTTTCCCGACAACGAAAACGACCTTTTGGGATTGATTTATCAATGTCTGCGCAGCGAAGGCGAAAAAAATATTACCGGTGCTTATTATACGCCCCAAAAAATCGTCTCCCGCATGGCAGGCGGGTTCGGCGGCGCGGAAAACAGCCTGATTTTGGATCCCTGCTGCGGCAGCGGCGCTTTTTTAACCGGCTTTGACGATCATGATCCGTCCTGCCTGTTCGGCGTCGATATTGATCCGCTGGCCGTCATGATTGCCAAATTCAATATGATTCTGCGTTTTAAGGACAAAGATTTCACGCCGCAGATTTTTTGTTTTGATTTTTTAAACGACAGTGCCCTTTTCGCCTGTGAAAACGAACGCCGGATCAAAGCGTTGCGTTTTGATCTGATTATCACCAACCCGCCGTGGGGCGCCGCGGCAGGCAAAGACAGCGACAGTTTTTCCGATTTTTTAAAGAAAAGCTTCCGTCTGCTGGCTCCCGGCGGCCGGTTAAAGTTTTTGCTGCCATCGGCTTTTTTAAACGTTAAAAGCCACCGCGGCGTCAGGAAATTTCTGATCGACAATTACCGCATTGAAAAAATAACCGTTTATCCGGCAGATTTTACGGGCGTCGTCACACCTTATGTCAGCTTGGACGCATCAAACGAACCGCCGGCGGAATCTTATCTGGTTCAAACGGGCAAAACGGCTTATCCGTCCTCTGTCTGCGCCGTCAGAAACAGTGAACACAAAATTTTCGGTCTGTTAACGCGGCGTGACGAACAAATTCTGGAAAAGGCCTCCGCTTTAAAAGCTTTCGGGCTGGATCAAAGCGTATGGGGCCTGGGAATTGTTACGGGGGACAACAGAAACAAACTGCGCGACGTTTGCGAACCGGGCGCCGAACCGATCTATACCGGTAAAGAAATCCGGCCTTATTTTTTAACGCCCGCCAAAAAGTTTTTGCATTATGACCGTTCGCAACTGCAACAAACGGCAAAAGATGAAATTTACAGAGCGCCGGAAAAACTGGTGTATAAATTCATTTCCGACAGACCTGTTTTTGCCTATGACGATACGGGCGCCTTGTTTTTAAACAGCGCGAATATTCTGATTCCGAATATCCCCGGTATGTCGATCAAAACGGTTTTGGGATTTTTAAACGCCGAGCTGTTTCAATTTATCTATATGAAATCTTTCGGCGACATTAAAATTTTAAAAAGCAATCTGACCCTGCTGCCGTTTCCCCGGATCCCCCCTGAAACCGACGCGTTTTTAAATACGAAAGTCGACCGCCTGATCCGCGACAGGCAAACATATTCAAAAACGATTCAGGATTTTATCTATGACTTTTATAAAATCACCCCGGACCAACGGCAATATATTCAAGAGGTTTTAAATGGAACAGCTGATTGATCTGTTGCGCGAAAAAACAGACCGCCTGAAAAAACAATCGCCGGCAATCGACTTATCGGACACGGCGTTAGATCAGCTTTACGCCGTTTATCCGTTTAACCGTTTTGAATATGTTTTCGCCCATTTGATCGCCGGGAAAATCATTACGCTGGACGAATATCTGCAAATCCGCCGCGCTTATGAAAAACGCAACAAATATCTGCATGTTTTTGAAATAACGGCTCCCCGGACATTTGGCGAACAATGGGCGCAAAAGCATTTAAACGAACTGCTTCCCGCATTAAAAAAGCCGTCGAAGCAATTGGATCCCGGTTATGCCGGCGAATACGACTTCTGGCTGGACGGCATAAAAATTGAAGTTAAAGCTTCCCGCGCCGTTAAAAGAAAAAGCGGCGATCCTTTGATTTTTAAAGCCTTATCCAGCGATTCAAAATTCGGATTTGATATGAACTTTCAGCAGATCAAACCGAAGTGTTGCGACGTATTTGTCTGGATCGGCGTATGGCGCGACCTGATCCGATACTGGGTTTTATCCAGTGCGGAAGTTCAAGATAACCCTTATTTTTCCACCGGACAGCACCGCGGCAATACCGGCGAAGGACAGCTGTGGATCAAAGAAAGCAATATTGAAAAGTTCAACGGTTACGAAGTCGCTCCGGACGGTTTGTTAAAAGCGATCAAACGTAAAGGATCCCGCCGTTAAACGGCTTTTTACAGCATAAAATCCGTCCTGATTTGATTCGACAGGTTTGCCGTAAATCCGATAAAATCCGTCAGAAAATCATGCAAAGAACGTTCTTTTAAAATACCGGTCAGCGTGCCCGTATGCAAAAACGCATGTTCCTGCGACGCAATTTTCATCGACAGCGTATCGGCGCGCAAAGTCCCCAAACTGGTAACGATTTCCCCGTAAGCGCTGTTCATCGAACGCGGAAAAACAGGACTGAAGATCAGCATTTCCGCTATTTTTGACGGAACGGGCGTTTCTTTATAAATACTGCGGTAGGCATGCCAACCCCCGACGGAACGCAGCATTTCCCCCCATTGGTAATAATCAATCAATCCTTTGTCCGCCGCGTCCGGCGGCAGCAAAATATGGTACTTCACGTCCAACAGCCGCGCGGTGAAATCGGCGCGTTCAATATACGTCCCCATTCTGGCGAACTGAAACGCGTCGTCATAAACCATCATGGAAACCGTCTGACCGCGGAACAATTCGGTTCTGTCTTTGACCCATTCGAAAAATTCCCTGAATCCCGCCCGTTCCAGAGAATCATAATACAGTCCCTGCAATTCGATCCAGGTCGTATTGATGCTTTCAAACATTTCTTCGGGCAGAATACTGCGTTCCGAACGCGTGTTTTCCCGCGTTGCTTTAATACATGAAAAAACGCTGGAGGGGTTTTCCAGATCAAAAATCATGAAATTCAAAACGTTTTTTGACGTTAACTGATCATATTTTGCTTTAAAGCCGTCTATCTGCCCGGAAATCGTCAAAATCGGATCCCAGCCGACTCCGCCGCCGGGCAATTGTTCCATGCGATAGGCCGCTTCCAGCAGGCGCACGATATCCTGCGCGCGTTCAACCATACGCGCCATCCAGTAAATATTGTCGGCAGTTCTGCTCAGCATCGGTTAATCCTCCTTATGCGCCAAGAACCCACGTGTCTTTTGTCCCGCCGCCCTGCGACGAATTGACGACCAGCGATCCTTCGCGCAGCGCAACGCGTGTCAAAGCGCCCGGAACAACAACGACTTTATCCGGATTCTGCATCAAAGCATACGGCCGCAGATCGACATGACGCGGCGCGATTCCTTCGGCCTGCAGCGTCGGACATGACGACAAAGCCAAAGTCGGCTGGGCAATATAATGATCCGGGTGTTCTTTGATTTTTTCCTTGAACGTTTCGATTTCGGCTTTGGTCGCTTTCGGGCCGATCAGCATGCCGTAGCCGCCGGATCCGTGCGTTTCCTTGATCACCAGTTCGCCGATATGCTCCAAAACGTATTTGCAATCGTCGGGGTTGGCCAGCGTATAAGTCGGCACGTTTGATAAAATCGGTTTTTCGCCCAGATAAAACTCAATCATCTGCGGCACATAAGGATAAACGGCCTTGTCATCGCCGACTCCGTTTCCGATCGCGTTGACCAGCGTGACGTTTTTCTTCATTGCCGCGCGGTACAACCCCGGACAACCCAACAGCGAATCTTTTCTGAACACTTCGGGATCCAGAAACTTGTCATCGATCCGGCGGTAAATCACATCAACCTTTTCCGGGCCTTCAATCGTACGCATATAAACGCAATCGTCGGAATCAACAAACAAATCCTGACCGGTCACCAATTCGACGCCCATTTCGGAAGCCAGAAAAGCATGTTCAAAATAAGCGCTGTTGTATATGCCGGGCGTAAAGACGACGGAACGGGGATTTTCAACGCCTTCGGGCGCCGAAGCCGCCAGAGTCTTTTTTAATTCCTGCGGATAATGATTGACCGGCAGAACGTCGTATTCCTTAAACAGATCGGGAAACAGGCGCATCATGACTTCGCGGTCTTCCAGCATATAGGAAACGCCGGACGGGCAGCGCAGATTGTCTTCCAAAACGAAAAAAGTATCCGGATTAACGCGCACGATATCAATGCCCGAAATATGCGTATGCACTTTATTCGGCGGTATAAAGCCTTCGACTTCGGCCGTATATTCCGAATTTTGCAAAATCAGATCCTGCGGAATCAGTCCGGCTTTTAAAATATCTCGTTCGCCGTACACGTCCTGCAAAAACCTGTTCAGCGCCCTAACGCGTTGGCAGATGCCCGCGTTCAGCTTTTCCCATTCGGCGTTGGCGATAATTCTGGGGATCGGATCAAAAGGAATCAGGCGTTCCACTCCTGTCTGTTCCCCATAAACGGCGAAAGTAATTCCCATACGGCGAAACAGAATATCCGCCTGTTTATTGCGCTGTTCCAGCGTTTCCGGCGGCTGAGAATTCAGCCAGCGACCGTAAAGCGCATAAGCCTGCGACAAAGAACCGTCCCGGCCGATCATTTCATCGTAAGAATGAGACGTGTAAAAACCCTCGCCGTCGCGGCCGTCTTTCGAATCATCGGACATATAAGGCGTTCCTCCTGATTTGCTTTAAACAAAAAGATATTATATGTTAGTTTGTTCTTAATCAAATTTTATGAGAATATTTTTTTATCATTATCCGATTCATGTAGGCAAAAAAATGAAAAAAACGGCGTTTTTCCTTATTTTGGCAAGTCTTTGTTCGTGCACGCGGATCATTGTTCCGGGAACGAATGAAACAATTATCCTGCAACAACCCGTCACGCGCGAGGTTTTCTACTGCGAATCGGACGAATACGTTTCCGCGGCCGTCTGCGCCGCCGAATTGGAAGAAATGGGATTCGTCAGACTGACGGACAAATCCGTTTTTCCGGGCAAAGACGATCTGCTGCAAAAGGGGTCTTACCCGCCGCGGCGTTACCGTGACAATCAAAACATTCCGCGTTGGTAACTTAGATGGTCGCCCGCATTTCTACCGTCGCTTTCAAAGGCATAGACGTTCTGCCCATTACGGCAGAGGTTCATATTGCCAACGGCCTGCCGGCATTCACAATCGTCGGACTGCCTGACAAAGCCGTCGGCGAAAGCAAGGAACGCGTCCGTGCCGCCATGAGCTCGATCGGACTGGCGCTGCCGTCCAAAAGAATCACCGTCAATCTGGCTCCGGCGGACGTTATCAAGGAAGGATCGCACTTTGACCTGCCGATCGCGGTCGGCCTGTTATGCGCGATGGGCGTTATTCCCGCCGAACAATTTGACCGTTTATGCGTTATGGGCGAACTGGGGCTTGACGGCCGGATCGCCCCCGTGGCGGGAGTCTTGCCCGCCGCGGTGTCCGCGACGGCGCAGGATCAGGGCTTCGTTTGTCCGCGCCGGCAAGGTCCGGAAGCCGCCTGGTCGGGAAACAAAAACATCATTGCCCCCGATTCTCTTTCCGAACTGATTTTATGTTTTAAAGAAGGCAAAGTCCTGCCGCCGCCCGTCCCCGGAAAAATAGACTCTCCCGCCGTTTTCGCAGACATGAAAGAAATCAAGGGACAGGAAAACGCCAAACGCGCGGCGGAAATCGCGGCCGCCGGCGGACATAATCTGCTGATGATCGGTCCGCCCGGATCCGGCAAATCAATGCTGGCGGCACGCATACCGGGCTTGCTGCCGCCCTTGACGACAAAAGAAATTCTGGAAGTCAGCATGATTCATTCCGTCGCCGGTTTGCTGCGCGACGGCAGCCTGATCACGCAGCGTCCTTTTCGCGCACCGCATCATTCGGCGTCCATGCCCGCTTTGATCGGCGGCGGCCAGAAAGCCCGCCCCGGCGAGATTTCTTTGGCGCACAAAGGCGTTTTATTTTTGGACGAACTGCCCGAATTTTCACGCGTCGCTCTCGATTCCCTGCGCCAGCCTCTGGAAACCGGCGAAGTTTCGGTTGCCAGAGTCAGCATGCATGTCACTTATCCGGCGCAGTTCCAACTGATCGCCGCCATGAATCCCTGCCGATGCGGTTATCTGGGCGTCAACGGTCAGGAATGTTCGCGCGCGCCCAAATGCGGCGAAGAATATCAGGCGCGAATATCAGGGCCTTTGTTTGACAGAATCGATCTGCACGTGGAAGTCCCCGCCGTCGTTCCCTGGGATCTGGCTAAAGCGCAGGAAGGCGAAAGTTCCGCCGTTGTCGCCGCCCGAGTGGCTGCCGCTTTGGACCGACAGAAACGGCGTTACGAAAAACTGGCGCCCGATTCGGACATAACGAAAAACGCACAGGCGTCGGGCAGCATTTTGGAACAAACCGTCCTGTTGACGCCGGACGCTTCCGACCTATTGGTCAAAGCCGCGGAAAAAATGCGCTTGTCCGCCCGCGGATATCACCGTGTTCTGCGCGTCGCCCGAACGATCGCCGATTTAGCCGGCAGTGACGATATCCGGCCGGCCCATATTGCGGAAGCTCTGTCTTACCGCCGCATTATCCACGGTAAAGAATAAGGGGAAAAACATATGGATCAGGGACAAGAACGTTCTTTAAACACGCCGCTGATTTTGGTTGTCGACGACGATACGCGCCTGCGCAGGTTGCTGCAGAAATTTTTATCCGAAAACGGATTCAGAGTGTTTTCCGCCGCCAATACGGCCGAAGCCGACGAAATGATGTCCTGGTATGTTTTTGATCTGCTGGTTGTTGACGTTATGATGCCCGGCGAAACGGGAATCGAATTTACCAAACGCCTGCGCGGATCGGGCCAAAACGTTCCCGTTTTGATTTTAACGGCGATGGGAGAAACCGACGACCGTATTTCGGGGCTGGAATCCGGGGCGGACGATTATTTGTCAAAACCGTTTGAACCGCGGGAATTGCTGCTGCGGATCAACAGTATCCTGCGCCGCGTTATGAGCAAACCGCCTGAAAAGCAAAAGGCCGAAGTCAAATTCGGCGTTCATCGTTATGATCTGGACGAACATGTTTTATACCGCGGTTCGGAACGTATCCGCCTGCCTTTGGCCGAATCCGCTTTGCTGCAGCTGCTGGCCGAACGCGCGGGACAGGATATTTCACGCGAAGAACTGGCGCAAAAAACGGGAAACGAAACGAATTTAAGAACAATTGACGTGCAAATCACGCGGCTGCGCCGGAAAATCGAACCGGACGCGGGCGCGCCGCGTTATATTCAGACAATCAGAGGGAAAGGTTATTCCCTGATCCCGGATTAAGGAGCCGATTATGGATTTTTCATTTAAAGATTTTATCCGTTACTGCCGCCTTCGTTTTCTGCCGCGCAGATTGTGGTCGCGCGCTATTCTGATCCTGGTTCTTCCCGTCGTTTTAATTCAGACGGTCAGCGGCATTTTATTTTACGACAATCACTGGCAGAACGTCAGCCGCCGGCTGGCTTTGGGCATTGTTTCGGACATCAAGGGGGCGTTTGCCCTTTACGACGCTTTTCCCGCCGAACAAGACAGAAAAACGATCGTGCGGGAATTCAGATCTTCCGCGGAACTGGATATCCGCTTTTTTGAACCGCAGGAACTGCCGGAAAAAATCAAAATCAAATCGGACGCACGCACGGCGGAACTGATCCCCGCTTTGTACACGCTGGGACACCCTTTCACACTGCGCAACCTGACCGAAGAAAGAAGCGTTCTAATTACGTTTTACCTGCCGGATTACACGGCGGAAGTTCTGCTGCCTTATAAAAAGTTTTTTTCTTCAACGACTTATGTTTTCGCTTTGTGGGTTTTGTTTTCTTCTCTGCTGTTCACGGGGATTGCCGTTTTGTTTCTGCGTAACCAGATCAGGCCCGTTTTACGTCTGGCGGCGGCGGCGAAAAATTTCGGTCTGGGACGGGATATCGACAATTTCAAACCCGAAGGCGCCACCGAAGTCCGCCAGGCGGCGATTTCTTTTCTGCAGATGCGCGACAGGATCCGGCGCCATATCGAAGAACGCACCCGAATGCTGGCGGGCGTTTCCCATGATCTGCGCACGCCGCTGACACGCATGCGCCTGCAGCTGGCAATGATGGACAAAGACGACAACATCGAAAACCTGCAGGAAGACGTGTCCGAAATGGAACGTATGGTCAACGGTTATCTGGATTTTGCCCGCGGCGAAGGTAAAGAAAAAATCGAATCGACGGACATCGGCAAATTAATTTCGGAAACTCTGGCCGGCCTGCACAAAAACGGTTTATCCGTGCAGTTTATCTGCAATTCTTCGTTAACCATGGATATCCGGCGCAACGATTTGAAACGGTGTTTATGGAATCTGGTGACAAACGCCGGACGGTACGGAACAATGATCAACGTAACAATGACGACGGCCGATAAAACGCTGGAAATCGCGGTAGAAGACAACGGCCCCGGCATTCCGGCGGAAAAACGCGAAGATGTTTTCAAAGCCTTTTACCGGCTTGACGAATCGCGCAACATAGAAACGGGCGGCGTCGGATTGGGACTGACAATCACGCGCGACATTGTCGTCGCGCACGGCGGAAAAATCTATATGGAAGACAGCACGCTGGGCGGATTAAGAGTCGTTATGCTGTTCCCGATTTAAAATCACGATTAGATTTATTCGAAAAAGACTATCTCTTTTTTTCAAATTCGAGTACACTCCTGATGTTTCGGAATCAATGTTGATTCCTTATTTTAGAAATAGAGGTAAGGTAATGCAGACAAATTATACACCTGAAAAAACCCAGAATGAAAAATTGGTTTCCTGGGTCGAAAAGATGGCTGAGTTATGCCAACCCGATTCCGTTCACTGGTGTGACGGATCCAAAGAAGAAAACGACGCTTTGTGCGACTTGCTGGTCAAAAAAGGGACGTTCATAAAGTTAAATGAAAAGAAACGCCCGAACAGCTACCTTGCCCGATCCAATCCGTCTGACGTCGCCCGCGTTGAATCGCGCACGTTTATTTGTTCGGAACGCGAAATTGACGCCGGTCCGACGAACAACTGGGCCAATCCGAAAGAAATGCGCGAAAAATTAAATTCATTGTTCAAGGGCTGCATGAAGGGCCGGACAATGTATGTTATTCCCTTTTCCATGGGGCCGCTGGGATCTCATATCGCCAAAATCGGCGTTGAAATCACCGATTCGCCGTACGTTGTTGTCAACATGGCGATTATGGCTCGCACGGGACAGAAAGTGCTGGATATCCTGGGTAAAGACGGCGCCTTTATTCCCTGCATGCATTCCGTAGGCATGCCGCTGGAAGCCGGCAAACCCGATGTGGCTTGGCCGTGCAATCCCGAAAACACTTATATTACGCACTTCCCCGAAACCCGCGAAATCTGGTCGTTCGGTTCCGGTTACGGCGGAAACGCCCTGTTGGGCAAAAAATGTCTGGCTTTGCGCATCGCGACGGTTCAGGCGCGTGACGAAGGCTGGCTGGCAGAACACATGCTGATTGTCGGCATTGAAAATCCGCAGGGTGAAAAAACGTATGTTTCCGCCGCGTTCCCCAGCGCTTGCGGCAAAACGAATCTGGCCATGCTGATTCCGCCCGCTTCGTTCAAAGGTTGGAAAGTCTGGACGGTCGGCGACGATATTGCATGGATTAAACCGGGCAAAGACGGCCGCCTGTACGCCATTAATCCGGAAGCCGGATTCTTCGGCGTTGCTCCGGGAACTTCGGAAAAAACGAACTACAACGCGATGCAGTCCTGCCGCGCCAATACGATTTTCACAAACGTAGCACTGACCGATGACGGTGACGTGTGGTGGGAAGGAATGACAGATGAAAAACCGGCGCACCTGATTGACTGGAAAGGCAACGATTGGACGCCTGCTTCCGAAACGCCGGCGGCGCACCCGAATGCGCGCTTTACGGCGCCGGCGCGCCAGTGCCCGACGATTGACCCCGACTGGGAAAATCCGGAAGGCGTTCCCATTTCCGCCTTTATTTTCGGCGGCCGTTTAGCACATAACACACCGCTGGTTTATCAGTCGTTCAACTGGAGCCATGGTGTTTATCTGGCGGCAACGATGGGATCCGAAAAAACAGCAGCGGCCGAAGGCGCCGGCGGTATCCGCCGCGATCCGTTCGCCATGCTGCCGTTCTGCGGATACAATATGGCCGATTACTGGTCTCACTGGCTGGAAATGAAACGTCTGGCTCCGTATGCGCCAAAGATTTTCCGTGTCAACTGGTTCCGCAAAGACGAAAACGGTCATTTCATGTGGCCGGGATACGGTGACAACCTGCGCGTTTTGAAATGGATCATTGACCGTGTTCATGACCGCGTCGGTGCTCAGGAAGGTCCTGTCGGTTTGATGCCTTATTATAAAGATCTGGATTTGACCGGATTGGATTATACCGAAGAAAAATTCAAAGATCTGATGGCGATTGACAAAGCCGAAGGATTAAAAGATACGGAAGATCAGGCTAAATACTTCCGTCCGTTCGTTGAACAGCAGCGCCTGCCGAAGGAATTTATTTCCGAATTAAGCCTGTTGTCATTGCGTTTTGAACGTTCGGACGAAGAATGGAAACCTGTCTAGGTTTTTCTATAAACTAAAAGAAAGGCGGATTTTTCCGCCTTTTTTTGTTTTAGACTTGTTTCTTTGATATTTTTTTAGGAAAATGCTTAAAATATAAAAGATCTTTTACGGGAGCTTTTCATTAATGCCAGAACAAACAAACACTACGGCCGCAACAGAAGAAGTCGAATACGAATATGTCGAAGTGCCGGAAGGCGAAGCAGCAGAGTATGAATATGTAGAAGTACCGGAAGGCGATAATATTCAATATGAATACGTCGAAGCTCCCGCGACCGAAGCGCCTGCTGCCGGGGAAGCGGTTGAATATGAATACGTCGAAGCTCCTGCGGCCGAAGCACCCGCTGCCGGGGA
>URSF01000031.1 GCA_900550445.1 uncultured Rhodospirillaceae bacterium
GGGGGGGGGAGGGGGCATATTTTTAACAAAACTGTAACATTTCACCGAAGGGTCGGTACGTTGACATTAATTGTAAAACGCTCTGCCGGCCGGATAAAAGATTGACGGCGGCAGAATGATTTTATACCTTTCAGATATATCGTTTTGTTTTTGTAAAGGTTTGCTATGACGCAAGAGTTTGATTTAACCGCTTATGTCCCGACTTTTCCCGGTTTTCCGAAGGAAGGGGTTAATTTTTACGATATTACGGGGTTGTTTAAACGGCCCGAAATTTTTGCGCTGACCGTGCAGAAAATGACCCGGTTAGTCGCGCAATATAATCCTGACCGGTTGTTTGCGATTGATTCTAAAGGATTTATTTTCGCTGCGCCCGTCGCCGCAAATTTAGGAATCGGTTTGTCTTTGCTGCGCAAAGCGTCAAAACTGCCCGGAACGGTCGTGCGGTATTCGTATGCTTTGGAATACGGCACAGATGAAATGGAATGCCGCGTCGAAGATTTCGATCCGTCCGACCGGCTGGTTGTCGTTGATGACGTTTTGGCTACCGGCGGGACGCTGGCGGCGGGGATCGCTTTGTTGAAACAGGTCGGCGGAAATGTTGTCGGCGCCGTTACTTCAATGGAAATCGGCAATCTGAAAGGCCGCGAAAAAATCGACGTTCCTTTTTCCGCCATGCTTTATTTTCCTGAATAAATTAAAAAGCGGCGCCGTCCGTTTGACTGAAAAGCGGATTTTTAACCGTTTTGGCTTTTTGCGCAATAACGTCGCCCAGCATTGAAACATAACGGGCGCCTTCTACCGTGCGGAATAAATTGACGCTGCGTCGGTCGTTTTCGTCGGTCTGCCGGCGGATCAACCCTAATATGCTCAATTTGTCAATCGCGCGCGACACGGCGGGTTTGGATATGTTCAACTCGGCCGCCAGCGCCCGGACGGTATGCGGTTCGGGCGTCAGGTAAACGCTTAACAGAATTGCGGTTTGGCGGGCCGATAAATCCGAAGCGTTGTCGTTACGCCGAACAATTTCAAACATCGTCTGACGCCAGAGCTCCAATCCCGTAAAACTGTCCAGACTCATGTTTTATTTCCCCGCTACGGACAGGTTAAACAAACGAAGTGTCGGTGCATTGACGGCATAACGGTCGTCCAAGTCGTTGGCAGCCGCCATATTTTTGAACATGTTTTTTAAATTGCCGGCTATCGTGATTTCGCTGACGGGAGTGGTTATTTGTCCGTTTTCAATCAGGAATCCAGACGCGCCGCGGCTGTAATCGCCGGTAATCATATCTATTCCCTGTCCGAACAGTTGGGTCAGGTACAATCCGTATTTTATATCCGCCATCAGCTCGGCCGGAGAAACCGTTCCGCCCGTCAAAGTCAGATTTGACGCCGACGGGTGCGGATTGGCGCCCAGTCCTCTGGCGGCATGACCGGTCGGGGGCAGGTTTAATTTTCTGGCCGCATGCAGATCCAACAGCCAAGAAGTCAGCACGCCGTTGTCGATCAATGCACGCCGCGCGCAGGGCAGACCTTCCGCATCGCAGGGGCGTGAAGCCGCGCCGCGTTTTTTATGCGGGTTTTCAATAATGCTTAACGCCGCGGGGAAAATTTCCTGTCCCATGCTGTCTTTTAAAAAAGAGGTTCCTCGCGCAATTCCGGCGCCGTTAATTGCGCCGGCAAACGTGCCGATCAGTCCTCTGGCCAGCCGGGGTTCCAAAATAACGTCCATTGTCCGGGAAGGGATTTTTTGCGGATTTAACCGCCTGACTGTCCGTTGTCCCGCGCTTTTGCCGATTTTTTCGCCGTCTTCCAAATCCGAAAAATAAACGGCCGAAGAATAATCATAATCGGTTTCTTTGTTGCCTTCCGCGTCGGCGGCAATAACGGAAACGGACACGGAAGCGGACGAGCGGTCGTATTCGCGTCTGAACCCCGTTGATGAAGCCATAATGACATGTGATTTTTCAACGCCGGCCGCGGCACCGTCGGATTGCGTTACGCCGGGGACGGACAAAGCGGCGTCTTCGGTTTTCAACGCCAGTTCCAACAGGTCGGCCGTTGTTTGTTCTGCCGGGTCGTATAAATCCAGATCCGGAAAGTCCGTTGTCTGCTGTTCGGGATCGGCCAGGCCGCAGAACGGATCTTCGGGAACGGCTTTGGCCATTTGGACGGCGCGCCGGGCCAGATCGCTCAACGTTTTTTTATCCAATACGCTGGAAGAAACGACTGCCGGCCGTTTGCCGCAGAAAACGCGCAGATCAACGCCCGCTGTTTCCGCATATTCCAGATTTTCCGTTTTTTGTAAACGGCATTCGGCACTGAGTGTCAGACTGTGCGCGCCGAAGGATTCCGCCGCGTCCGCGCCGGCTTTTCGGGCCTGTTCGATTAAAAAGTCGACTGCATTTGAAAGGCTGAGCATTTCTGTCATCAATTTATCTCTTCTGTTCACCGAACGGAAAAAAAACAGTTTGTTCCAGCATCTGGCTTTGTTTGGGCAGGATAATGATCTTTCCGTTGGCTCTGTTGATTCTGGCGTCAAATCCGACTAAGATGTAGTTGTTTTTCTGAGCGCTGACAAGGGTAAACATTTCGCCGTTGATCGACGTAACGTTTTGCCGCGAAATTTTAGCGGCGGCAATCCCCCGCCGTAAAAAGCCGTTACGACCAGAATTAAAATAAAAGCCGCCGTTGTGAACATATGCGCCAGCGAACTTTTCCGTGCTTTGAAATGCACGCCCAGAACACAGGCGTATAAAAAGACGATGTACAGACATTCCGACAAAAACTGCCCTGTTTTCAAAGCATGCACCAAAACGGCGCACAGATAAGCCGTAAAGCCCAGCGTCGTCAGCAGCGAAAAGAAATAACTGATTTTTTGCGACCGGCTGAGAATACTTTTCGGCGATTCTTCCGTATTCAGGGTTTTTTGCAAAACCAGCCCCGCCAGAACGGCCAGAAACAAAAAACACCCCATGCCGCAGATAATCCCCAGCGGAAATTCCATTAAAAACAGCGGCACTTTATATTCGATAAATCGTCCGGCCGTCATTGCAACGGATAAAATACAAGACAGACAGACGCCGAAAATAAAGATCAAAAAAGCGATATAAGTAAAAGAAAGCGGTATTTGCGACGTTTCCGTTCGTTCGTCGGCGGCCGTATTTTTTTTGTCGTTGAATAAAGCCATACTTTTTCCTTCATCAGAATAAAAAAATTTTTTTCATGCTACACCAAAAAAGGTTTCTCTTCTGTTAAATTTAAGTTACATACCCCTCTAACCGTTTGTTTTGCCGGGAAAATACAATCCGATAAGCTTTTGACTTTATTGCCCGGAAATGAGATAATATCTGAAACAAGGAAGAGGAAAACATGGTAAACGAACACGGAACCGATGAGACCGTTTCCTTGTCGGCAGAAGAATTGGATCGCCTTTTTAATATCGGGATCGCTCTTTCGGCCGAGCAGGATATGGACGTATTGCTGGAAAATATCCTGACCGCGGCAAAGGAATTCTGCAACGCGGAAGGGGGAACGCTGTACCTGATGGACCCGGCGCAAAATCAGCTGGTCTTTTCCATTCTGCATAATGACAAGCTGGGCATAAAAATGGGCGGCACGTCCGAAAAAAAGGAAATTCCTTTCCCGCCTTTGTACCTGTACGACCCGGAAACCAACGAACCCAACTATTCCAACATATCGACCTATGCCGCTTTGGCCGAAGAAATCGTCAACGTGCCCGACGCCTATGATTCAACGCGGTTTGATTTTTCGGGCACGCATAAATTCGATAAAAAATCGGGATACAGGTCAAAATCGTTCTTAACCGTTCCTTTGAAAACCAGAACGGGGCAGGTCGTCGCCGTGTTGCAGCTGATTAACGCCTGCGCGCCGTCCGGAGAAACGATCAGCTTTTCCAAATCAATGCAAAGATTGGTCGAAGCGCTGGCTTCCCACGCCGCCGTCGCGATTGACAACCAGCTGTTGCTGACGTCGCAGAAAAACGTGCTGGAAGCTTTTTTGGAAGTAATCGCTCGCGCTATTGACGACAAGTCGCCTTATACCGGCGCGCACTGCCAGCGTGTGCCCGTCATCGCGCGCATGATGGCGCTGGCCGCCGTGATGACGCAGGACGGCGTGTTCAAGGACTTTGAACTGTCCGATGACGAATGGTATGCTTTTCATCTGGCGTCCTGGTTGCACGACTGCGGCAAAGTCACGACGCCCGAATATGTTCTGGATAAGGCGACAAAACTTGAAACCGTCAACAACCGTATTCATGAAATCCGCGCCAGATTTGAAATTCTGCGCCGTGACGCGCATATTGACTATCTGAAAAAACGGCTGGCCGGAACGGAACCCAGAGAGGCTCTGTTGGCCGAATTCAATGCCCGTGTTAAAAAGCTTGAAGACGATTTCGCCTTTTTGGCAAAATCAAACATCGGATACGACGTTTTGTCCGATGAAGAAGTCAAACGGGTCCATGAAATCGCCAAACAGACATATTATCGCTATTTTGATAAAACGCTCGGCCTGTCGTGGGACGAAACCGAACGGATCAAAGACAATATGCCGCCGAAAACAAATCCGCATGAACCATTGCTGGAAGATCGTCCGGATCATATCTTCGGCGGGTATAACCGCGGGGAAATTCATAATTTGTCCATTGCGCGGGGGACTCTGACGCCCGAAGAAGCCAAAAAAATTAACAGTCATATTGATATGACGATCGAAATGTTAAAAGCCATTCCGTTCCCGGCGCATATTAAAAATGTTGTCGAATATGCCGGCGGGCATCATGAACATATGGACGGAACGGGCTTTCCAAACCGTTTGAAACGTTTTCAGATGTCCGTTCCGGCGCGTATTTTGGGACTGGCCGATGTGTTTGAAGCTTTGTCGTCCAGCGACAGACCGTATAAAAAAATCAAAAAGCTGTCGGAAATCGTCGCCATTATGTCTGGTATGGCAAAGGGCGGCCATATTGATCCCGATTTGTTTAATTTGTTCTTGACTTCGGGCGTTTATCAGGAATATGCCGAACAATACATGAAAGAAAGCCAGATAGATCAGGTTGATATTCAACAGTATCTGGTTGAGGCAGAAACGCTTAAAGAGGAATAAATGCAGATCCGTCTTTTTGTAAATCAGCCTTTGGCTGTCGGGGCGACCGTATGTCTGGCCGAAAGCCAGCTGCATTATCTGCGCAATGTTTTGCGCGCGGAACCGGGGGCGGAACTGTTTGTTTTTAACGGCCGCGACGGCGAATTTGCAGCCGTTCTGTCCGTATTGAACAAAAAGGAAGCGCAGATTCAGATCTGCCGCGTTCTGCGCGGCCAGCCGGAAAAACGCGATGTGCGTTTGTATTTTGCGCCGTTAAAGCGCGACCGGACGGAATTGGTTGTGGAAAAGGCGACCGAACTGGGCGTAACGAAAATCGTTCCCGTCATAACGCAATATACGTCCGTTAAGCGCGTTAATGTCGAACGTTTGCGCGCCGTTGCGACAGAAGCCTGCGAACAATGCCGCCGGCTGGACGTGCCGGAAATTTCTGAACCTGTCGCGCTGGCGGCTCTGTTAAACGAACAAAGCGCGGATAAACCGCTGCTGGTTCATTTGGACGAAACCGGCGCGGGACGAAAAGCGGGGCAGGTGTTTGACGGCTTGGATAAAGCGGCTTTTCTTGTCGGACCGGAAGGTGGTTTTTCAGATTCCGAACGCGCTTTAATCGCCCGGACGCCCCATACGGCCGGACTGGATCTGGGGGAACGAATTTTGCGGGCGGAAACGGCTGCGGTTGCTGCTTTGGCTTTGTTTATGTGCAGATAATTTTGAAAGGCGGAAAACTTAATGAAACACGATCATTACTGCTCTTGTCACGAACATACCCACGATACATGTTCCTGCGGACATCATCATTCGGACCACTGCGGCTGCGACCATGATCATTTGGAAGAGGGGGAAGATTATTCCGCGGTTTCCGCCATGTTCGGATTGGACGACGACGTTCCCGGCGACGCGCTTTCTCTGCTGCAGATTGAAATGAACGAATGTGATGATTTAAGCGAACTGCTGGGGCTGGGCAGGAATCCGGACGTTGATGACATATTAAACGAAGCGATTGCCGATTTGTCGCCGAAAAAGAAAAAAACGCTGATGAATCTGGCGGTTATTCTGCATGATTATCTGCCCGAAGAATGAACGCCCGTCGGCGGTTTTTTTCCGACCTTTAACAGAAGGGATAAAAGATGCTTGATGTTCATGTGTCTGCCGAATTAACAAATTTAATCGTGATGGCATCGATTTTTATCGTATCGCTGATATCGCCGAAACTCAGCCTGCCCGTTGTCGTGATGGAGACATTATGCGGGGTGGTTCTGTCTTGTTTCGGGGTTCAGCCGCAGGAATGGATGTTGTTTTTTGCTTCTTTGGGCGGCGTGGTGATTACGTTTTTGGCCGGAACGGAAATGAATCCGCGTTCTTTTTGCAAAAACGCCGTGCCGAGCTTGATGATCGGGCTGTTTTCTTTCTTTGTGCCGTTTATATGCCTGTTTTTATACACGTACTATGTTTCGGGCTGGAATCCGAATGCGGCGTTGATCGCCGGGGTGGCGTTGTCCACAACGTCTTTGGGGGTTATTTATTCGATTTTGATGGAAACGGGCATGAATAAAACAAAGCTTGGAACCATTTTAATGTCGGCAACGTTTGTGACGGATATTACGACGGTTCTGGTTTTAAGTGTTTTATTCGTTAAACCGACGATGTACACGCTGCTTTTTTATGTCGTTTCCGGTATGGTTATTTTCGGGGCATACAAATATTCGCAAAAATTGTTTCACAGCTCGTTTTATAAAAATAATCTGGCGGAAACCGAAGTAAAATATATTCTGTTTTTGCTGTTTATTTTTATTTATTTCGGCGAACTCGGGCACGGTCATGCCGTTTTGCCGGCGTTTGTTTTGGGCTTTTTAATGTCGGATTTTTTTGAAACAAGCGGTGATACGGCAAACAGCGAAACGTCTGCAAACGACAGGCTGCGCAGCGGTGCATATTCCTTTATTACGCCGGTCTTTTTTATT
This sequence comes from uncultured Rhodospirillaceae bacterium, assembly GCA_900550445.1. Taxonomy (GTDB): domain Bacteria; phylum Pseudomonadota; class Alphaproteobacteria; order CAAGCB01; family CAG-977; genus UBA11549. Next base: position 7,080 of record URSF01000031.1, read on the forward strand.
GTCGGCGGGCTGAAGATATCCGTTCCGTTATTAATCGGTGCGGCGGGCGTATTCTTTATGCTGTTGCTGATACAGGCCTTTTCAAAGGTGGCCGGGGTTTATTTTTTGGCAAAAAAATATTTAAAAAAGGCGCCGATGTATTCAACGCTGCTGATGACGACCGGACTGACGTTCGGAACGATCGCGGCTTATTTCGGATTGGATTCCGGTATGATTGACGTGCGGCAGTATTCGGTGCTGATCGGCGTTATTATTGTTTCTGCCGTTGTGCCGACGATTATTGCACAGGTGTTTTTTAAACCGGATATGAATGATTAAAAAAGCCCCCTTGGGAAAAGGGGGCTTTTAAAGTGATTACCAGCGAAACTTCGGTGTCTTTTGCTGTTTTTCGACTGTATGATGCGCTGTTGCCAGAACTTTTGTTGTTTTGACCTCAACGATTTGCAGATCAAAGGTATATTCCTGAAACGTTTTATTGCCGACATCGTGCCGGTCGCCTGAAATTACGCCGGTGATCAGTGTGTCCGCGCCGCTTTTTTGGGCGGCGGAAACAATATCCGACATTTTAACGGAACCGCCGCGCTGACGAACCAATTCTTTGTTAATGGCTTTGTTTTCGGGATCAATAACCGTGAAACCGTCGACTTCATTAATCAGTTTTTCTTTTAACGCGGCATTCAAAGCAACGCGTGCGGCGTCCATATCCGATTTGTCGGTCTTATTTTCCAGTTGCGCCAGGTAAAGTGTCGTTTCCTGATTCGGACGTTTTTGGATATAGCTTTGCAATCTTTTGCTGTTAATGATTTTATTGACGATTGCCGCGGCCGTATCGTTTGTGTCGCGTGTTGTCCATTCGGCTGTTGCGATTTGGTCTTCTTTGCTCATATACGGGTTAAGCGAAGCGCAGCCGGACAGACAGGCAATGAAAACAAGGATAAATAAGCTGTTGATTTTTTTCATTGTAATTCCTCTCGTTTTAAAATGAAAAGTCACCGATTGATTCCGTCAGTTCCTGTTTGAAATCATTAATTACCAGTGATAAAGCCTGATCGGCATTTTGTCCGGCTTCGCTGAAACTTCTTTCAAACAGCAGGGTTTGTTTTCCGCTGAGGATTTCTTTGGCTTTTACCGAAAAACCGAAAGAATATTTTTCCAATCCTTCAATGTCCGTCGGTTCCCGGTTTGCCTGAACCGAAACGGTGACTTTGATTGAACAATCGTTTGAGATGATGTATCCGTTTTCTTTAAACACGTTTTTAACGGTGCTTTTAAAAGTGTTGTTTTTTGTGCCGATAATATTCAGACAGATGTCTCCGCCTTTTGTTTTTTCTTTGCGGTTTTTAAAAACATCTGCGAATGAAAAGCTTTCCAAAACACCTTTACCGGTCAGGACAATCATTAATTCGTTTAATTCCCGGCGTTGTTCGTAAAGCTTTTCGGCTTTGCGCGCAGAGGCGGCATTGTCGTCTTGCAAAAAGGCTTCCATTTTTGAATCCAGATCGTCAATTTTGCCGGCGACGATGCGGGCGGCTTTTTGCTTGTCCAGAAAAGCCAGTGCGTAAAAAGTTTCGTTTTGTCGGAAAGTTTCTTTGATTTCAACAGTTTTTAGCAAAACGTCGGATTCTTCGGACAGGCTGTGCCGGGCAGCGGAAGAAACGCTGTCGTTATTTGATTCGACTAAGGAAGACAGGGAAGATTTAACCCGTGCCTGAAATATTTTTGCAATTCCTGCGCGCGCCTGCGCTCCGGCGGCATTCAGATTATTTGCGGATCCGACGGCGCAAAAGGCGTTTTCATCGCAAACGGCATAAGGATCGGATATCCAGACGGGAATTTTGTCCTCCTTTGCCTGCACGGCAAAGGAGGCGCAAATCATTCCCGCGGTCAATAAAAAAGCGGGATATTTTTTCATTGAACGGCTCCGGCGGCTGTTTCCAAAACGGCTCCGGCCAAAGGCGCACCGGTTTTAATCAATCCGATCGTCGCGTCAACGGCAGCGTTCATTGCCGGTTGATCGTCTTTTGCCAGCGTGCGCAATGTCTTGGCTTTGTAGGCTTCCAAAGCTTCTGCCAAAACCGCATTGGATATACGTACGGCAACATCGCATTTGTATCCGGTTTTGTCTTTTTCCGCCCCCATTTCTTTTAAATACTGGCGTTTTTCCCAGTATTTTCCGGTGACGGAAACACCGTGCAAATTAACCTGAATGTTGCGTTCCAGTTCGTTTTTAACGCTGCGTGTGGATTCGTCGTCTTTGGAACGGGCCGTTTCCTTGAATTTGCTCATGATTTCCTGGGAAATTTCAGAAGCGACTTTTTGTGTCGCTCTGCTTTCGGCCAGATTTAAGCAAAGATTTTGATCTGGATTTTCCGCATCGCCGACATAATAGCGGTAATTCTTTTTATTGCCGGAATCATCGCTTTTATGCGCGTTTTTTTGAACAATCCATGACGGCCGGCTGTTTTCCGATGCGTCGCGGACAACATAATCCGGCTTGAACCCGGCGCACCCCGAAGCGGCGGCGGTTAAAAGAAAAATGGTAAATAGTTTTTTCATTTGTTTTTTCCTCAGCTGTCAAACATTAGGCAGAGAAATATCAATCAAAACAGGAGCGCCTTTTTGGATTTTGACCTGTTCCGAATACAGACATTTTCCGTTTTGGCTCAGTTCAACGGTATAGTTTCCGTCTTTTAAAGCGGCCTTTTGCTGATAAATATTGGCCGGCAGGATTTCCCAATAACGTGTATCTGCGTATTCGGACATGGCGATCGCTTTTGTCGCGCCTTTGAACGCGGTGACGGCGGCGGCGTTTTTGAACGGTTCTTTCGCTTTGTCATAAGCCTGTTTGGCCGTGGCAAAGGCGGCGGTGTATTTTGTCAGCAACCGGGCGTTTTTGACGGCAATTCGTTTCTTTTCGGAATCTTTAAACTGTTTGTAAGCCAGTTCTGAGAGCGGAGAAATCAAAGCCATTTTCTTTTCCTGAATCACTTTTCCGGCGCTGTTTTTGATAGTTAAATTAAAACGTTGAGCCGTTGTCGGTTTGTTCATGACGGTTAATTCATATATAATTCCGTCATTGCCGATCAGGATTTTGTATAAGGGATTGTTGACCAGGGCTCCCAAAGGCAACGTAATTTTTTTCGTCGTTTTCGGCTGGATCAGGCCCTGTTTGAAAATGACGTGCAAAGTCGCATTTTGTGATTCCTTGATATTGCTTGTAAAGGCTGAAAAATCTTTGGCATTTTGCGAATTTTTCTTTAAGGAAGCCAAAGTCGAATAAGCTTCTTTGAAAATTTTATTCATGTCCGCATACATACGGGCGGATTTTTCAGGACTGACCACCGTTGTCCAGGATTTTTGCATCATGTCCAGATAAACTTCTTCGGCATTATTGACAAACGCGTCCCAATCCTTTGCCGTTGCCAGCAGACCGTCGGCATATTTTGTATTGTTCGGATCTTTCATGTGCAGGTGATAGTTTGTTAAAGCAATCATAAAACGCAGCATGGACGTTTCGTATCTTTCACCGGCGTAATCGGCAACACCGTCGCCGACAACTTGCGCCGCCGCCGTTTTTGTCAGACTTTTTGCGCGCAAATCCAGACTGATTTTTTTTGCCTTTTCAAAGGACGACAAAGCAGCCGCATAGTTTTTGTTTAAATAAAGCATCATTCCCGTGTCCAACGCTTTTAAAAGCTGATTGGCTTCGGAATCATAAAATTTTTCTTCCTGCGTAATTTTTAAAGCTTCGGGGTAATCATTTCCCTTAACGGCCGATAACATACGCGTCGGGCCGTCCCCGACCGTTCCGCAGGCACTTAACGCGGTTGTCAGACAAAAAGCAGTGATGAATTTTTTCATAAAGAACAACTCCTTAAAGATTTAACAAAAAAACCGCCCATGACAGGCGGCCGGGGAGTTGAAAGATCATATCCTATGAAATGATACTTTGATCTTTAGGATATCCCGTTTTTTTTTGAGGATAAGGCGGGAAATTCCTTGGACATACATCAAAGTCTCCCCGACCTCTGTAAAGAGTTCGGGGATATTTTCCGTTTCACCATAAGCAAAACGGCTTAACGACGCATATCTGCGCCGCATAGGATTAAAGAGCCTTTCACAACTCCGCGCCGCTAAGCGCTGACCTGTTAACCAAAAGTTAACAAAGCTTAAACAACAGGATAATGTTTTTATTTTTGAACACAAGTCTTTTTTTGCATCAATGTCGCTGATCTTAAAAAAAGCCCCCCGATATTTTGATACCGGGGGAACTTTTTTCGGTTACCCGAAACAGGAAAAATCGGAAAAGGGTGTCAGATTTTTCCCAATCCTTTTAAAATCTTTTCGGGCGTAAAGGGCCATTCGCGGATCCATACGCCGCAGGCGTTGTGAATCGCAATGGCCAGCGCCGGCGCGGCGCCGTTCGTCGCCAGTTCGGAAATCGACTTGCCGCCGTAAGGGCCGTCCGGGTCTTTGGTAAAGACCAGCGGCGCCTGAAAATCTTTGGGCAGGTCGTAAATCGTCGGCGGGTTGTAATCCTGCAGGTTGTCGTTTAACGGCTTGCCGTTTTTATCTAAAACAATGCCTTCATACAGCGAATGACCGATTGATTTCAGCACGCCGCCATATACTTGTCCTTCGGCCAGTTCGGGATTGATCGGCGTGCCGCAGTCCAGCAGAGCGTAAAATTTACGCACGTCAATTTCGCCCGTGCGCGTATTGACCGCGACTTCGGCAAAATTCGCGCCGTAAGGAATCGCATGATTTTCCGTAATAAAAGAACCGATGCCCTGCAGCTGGCCGGAACCGTGCCCCGTCGTCGTGTTATAGGCAATCTGCGCGTATGTGATTTCGCCTTTTTTGCCTTTGACTTTCGCGGGGTATTCCAAAACGCAGTCTTCAACCGGTTCGTTTAGATATTCCGCAGCCTTTTGCAGAATTTTTTGCTTCATGTCTTCGGCGGCCAGACGCGCCGCGTTTCCGGAAAAGAAAGTCCCCGAAGAAGCATAAGCCCCTGTGTCAAACGGCGTATGATCGGTGTCTCCGCTCATGACGGTAACCTGCGATAACGGAACTTCCAATACTTCGGCGACGACTTTAGCCATAACGGTGTCCAGCCCCGTGCCGATGTCCGCCGCTCCGGAATGCAAAGAAAATCCGCCGTCCGCCAACATTAGGATATGAGCGTTTGAATGATCCAGCCCCGGCAAACCCGATCCCTGCTGAATAATGGAAACGCCTTTGCCGATTTTAATATCCGGATCGTCCGAAGCTTCTTTCTTGCCCCAATCAATCATTTTGGAGCCGACTTCCAACGCTTTTTCCAAACCGCAGCTTTGCACCAAAGCGGGCGTGCCTTCGCGTCCTTCACCCAGACAGCGCAGGATTTCCAGAACGGCGCCTTCATGAACCATGTTTTTGCGCATCAGTTCGATCTGATCCATGCCCAGCTGTTCGGCCAGTTCGGCGACCGTGCTGTTTAACGCAAAAGCCCCTTTGGGCGCGCCGTATCCCTGATAAGCGCCGGTCGGCATAATGTTGGAATAATAAATCCGTACCGTAAAGTACATGTTCGGGCATAAAAACAGCGGCAGGTTTTTGGAACACGCGTTCATCGGAACCGTTAACGCATGCGCGCCGAAAGGCCCGGTGTTGGCTTCGTTATCCATTTGAATGGCGGTAAATGTGCCGTCTTTTTTCGCGCCGATTTTAACGCGTACGCGCATCGGTTTGCGTGTTGAACAGGTGTTAAATTCCTGATTGCGCGTATAACGGTAATAGACGGGACGCCCCGTCGAATAGGTCGCAAAAGCGGCGACATCTTCTAAAATAACGTCCTGCTTTGATCCGAATCCGCCGCCGACACGTTCTTTGATGACATGTATTTTCGTTTCGGGAATGCCGAGGACTTTGGCGACGACGCGGCGTAAATGGAACGGCACTTGCGTCGAAGCGTGAATAACCAGCCGGTCGCCCTGCATTTTCGTAAACACGACGTGAGGTTCCGTCGGCGTGCATTGAATCTGCGTCGTGGCAAAGGTTCTGTCGATAATGACATCGGCTTCTTTAAATCCTTGTTCAACATCACCGATTCCGCCTTTGACGCTGGCGGCCAGATTGTGATGCGGATCTGCACGCAGCGGGAAGGGATAATGAATTTTGCCGTCGCGCGGATCGGCGTTTTTGTTGTATTCGTCCAGACCTTCGGGCGCGCCGACGCCGTAAGTCACAAACGATTTATGCAGAATCGGCGCGTCGGGCGCCTGCGCGTCGTCCCAGGTAAAGACGGGCTTTAAAACCTCATATTCCACCTTGATTTTTTTCAGCGCTTCGTCGGCGGCTTCTTCGGTTTCCGCGACGACGGCCGCGACACGGTCGCCGACGTACAGGACTTTCTGATTAAACAATTTGCGGTCGTGCGGGGACGGTTCCGGCGCGCCTTGTCCCGCGTTGGTGTAATAAACGTCGGGACAGTTTTTATGCGTGATAATCGTCACGACGCCTTCGACTTTTTCGGCTTCGGTTGTGTCGATGGAGGTGATGTACGCGTGCGCGTGGGGGCTTTGCAGCATTTTTAAAATGCAGGTTCCCGGTTCAACCATGTCTTCGACAAACGCTTTATGCCCGGCGACCAGCTGGTGGCCGTCGATTTTACGGCGGACTTTGCCGACTTCGCGCAGATCTTCGCGAAATTCCGTAAATCCTTCGGTCTTATAGGCCGGATCTTTCATTCTTTTCTTTGCCAGATCGACCGCTTTGAAAAACGGCTGATATCCGGCGGAACGGCTGAACAAAGGCGATAAAGCGTCCATGATGTCGTCTTTTGACGGATCGGGGATACGTTCCAAAAGGTCGGTCAGCATCAAGGCCGCGGCCGGAGAGTTATACCCCGACTGGACCAGCCCGCAGTCAACCATGGCGGACTGCACGGCGGAAAGCCGGCCGTCTTTCATGACGGATTCGATTGTCTTGATGTCTGCCCCGTCAATCTGCGCGGCGATGAACAGACCGGCATTAACGGGCTTTCCGTTTAAAATAATCGTGTCCGATCCGCAAAATCCCTGATGATCGTCACTGTCGCGGACGGAAAAAATCCCCAGACGCTGCAGCAAAGCCTGAACATTTTCGCCGGCTTCGGTATGAACGGTCTTTTTTAATCCGTTAAGAGTAAAAGAAATTTTCATTTTTACGCTCCCTTTGCCGCTTTAATCAGGCAGTCGGCTAACATAACGCCGGCAATATATTTTTTAAACGCCGCGGACGTTCTGTAATCGTCAAAGGACATGACGGCTTTGGAAATCCGTTCGGCCAGTTCGTCCCTGTCGTCGGGCAAAATGTCGGAATTTAATGTTTTTTCCAAATCGGTCAGCCGTTCGATTTTGCCGCCGTCCTGAGCAATGACCAGATAAATTTGCTTTTCAAATACGCCGGCCGCGACAGAAACCAAGCTGACACCGCGCGCCGTTATGGAATGCTTGTTTGAACAAACGGCGGCTTTTAACGGTATGCGAACCGCCAAAATCAACGCGGAACAATCCGAAGTGACGTATTTTTCGACACTGATTTCTTCTGTCGGTGTTTCCAGTCGGGCTCCCGCGGCGATCAAAACCGTTAAAATCGAAAAAGCCGGATTCTTGGTCGCAATCGCGCCGGCCAAAGTGCCCTGATTGCGGATATTGCGATTGCGGAATAATTTAAGATTGTCCTTGATATAATCAGGAATCAGATCATTGTCTAAAATATCTTGCAGTGTTGTCATTGCACCGATGCGAAGTGTATCCTGATCCTGCTTGATAAAGTTCAAATCCAATTCGTTCAGACTGATGACCGTTTCGGGATTCATGGCGGATCTGGACGAATTGATCCAAGAACCGCCCGCCATATAAACGGCGTCAGGCGTTGCCTGTTTTAACTGGACGGCTTCGATTATCGTTTTCGGTTTAAGAAATTCCGTTATCATTTCGACCTCTGAAAAATAATTTCGGCTATTATACAAGAGATTGTTTTTTTACCAAAACGAAAAAGAGCTTTTTATGAAAAAACCCTGTTTGAAACAGGGTTTCTCTTGTTTTTTTCAAGCCAGTACCTTGTCCAGAAAGTAAGGCATCTGCACATACCACCAATCCCAGTCGTGGTTGACGTCTTTGCCCCAGATATCGACAAAGGCGGGAATGTGTTTTTGTTCCAGAATTTGTTTTAAACGCAGGGTATCTTCGACCATGGGATCTTCCCATGCGCCCTGGCCGACGCAGAAAGCCAGCCGGGCGCGGCGCATCTGGTTTAAGTATGCTTCGTCCGTTACGTTCGGCAGGAAATACAGCGGGCAGTTTCTGTAAACCGTATCGTCCATGTAATCGCCCAAAAAGTATTTGGAAGAATACAATCCGCTTAAAGCGATCACGGAATCAATCAAGTCCGGCCGGCGGAAAAACGTGTTCGCGCTGTGTGTCGCGCCCATGGAACATCCCGTCGCCATAATGCCGATTTCGTTCCCGCCGTTGGCGGCGCGGCTGATTTCTTTAATGCGCGGAATGAATTCTTCCGTCGTATAGTTAAAATATTTTTCCTGCATTTGCATATTATCATAGGGATTGCCGCCTTTGTTTTCCCAGCTTTCCCAGTCAATGCCGTCAATGCAGAACAGCTGAATGCGTCCCGCATTGATGTACGGCGCGCAGATGTTGACCATACCGTGATATTCATAGTGCCAAAAACGGCCGCAACCGGGCGGAAAGACCAAAACGGGTTTTCCCGTATGCCCGTAAACTTTGAATTCCATGTCTCTGTTCAGGCAGGAAGAGTATTCCTTGAAATATTCTTCTTTCATTTTTTATCCTTTTACACGCGTTCGTTAATGGCATTGATGATTTCGTTGATTTCTTCCAACGTGTCGGCATAAATCAGGTAAACGTAATCCCCCATGGCGCGCGCCGTAATGCCTTCGATCGGCATGTGTTCCATGATATGGGAACCGTATTTGGCCAGAATGGCTTCATGCGTGTAAACGTAGTTGAAGCGGTATTTCCGGCTGGCATAAGCCGCATAACGTTTCTGAGTCATATCGCCTTCGGGTTTACCTTTGATCAAAGTGTCCGCCCAAGCTTTATAGATATTCACGTCATGAGAGGCTTCATAGATTTCCGTGATCATGCCTCCGGGCGGACGCATGTTGACTTCCAAAGCCATAATCTTTGATTTTCCGGTTTTCTTGTCCGTTGTGCGGAAAAATTCAAAATGAAAGAAAATGTCTTTAATGCCGTAAGCCTTGACAATCGCCGTGCCGGCTTTGCGGATATCTTCGGCCATATTCTTTTCGGAATGATACATGATGCAGTCATCGTTGACGACCGTATCCATTAAAGATTGGTGATAGACCTGACTGGCGCAAAAAACGATTTCGCCGTCACGGTTGGTCAAACCGTCAAACGTTTCGACATGACCGTCGATAAAGGTTTCCATGATATAAGGCACGTCCGGTTTCTGCGCGAAAAAGTCTGCCATTTCCGATTCCGTGCGCAGTGTGTATGTGTCGCACGCCCCGACGCCGTCGTCCGGTTTGACAACGACGGGAAAGCCGTGTTCGTCCGTAAACGCTTTACCGTCGGCGAAATTTTTCGGCAGGCAATAATCGGCGCAGTCAACGCCCGCTTTTTTAAAGAAAGCTTTCATTCTGGATTTTTGTTTGTGATCCATAATTTCAGGATATTTGACGCCTTCAATATTAAAATCCGTTCTTAACATGGCTTCGGTAATCAGCCAGAATTCGTTGTTGGACTGAATACGGTCGATTTTCCCGTGGTGGTGGGTCAAACATGCCGCGGCGCGGTAAACCTGATCGTAATCCTGTAAATTGTCAACGCGGTAATATTCGGTCAAAGCGTCCTTTAATCCCGGTTCCAGAGAATCATAATCCGCATCGCCGATGCCCAGAACATTTACGCCGTTTTCCTTTAAATAACGGCAGAACTTCCACCCGTAAGTCGGAAAGTTCGGAGAAAAATAAAGAAAATTCATCATGATGTGTCCTAAAGGATTTTTTATAAAAAAGGCTTGCCCTTTCTTTTGAAAAAGTGGCAAGCCTGAAAGCAGATGTCAATAAAAAATTATATGACAATCTTAATCTTTCCATTCGTTTTGATGAATGTATTCTTCGTGAAATCTTTGCGCTTCCTGAGCCGGTTTTTCCGGATATCCCGCGATCATCAAAGAATGGACTTTGATGTTTTCGGGAATATGGCAGACTTTTTTGACAACATTTTCGCGTTCTTCATGCGGGTGCATGCCGACCCAAACGGCGCCCAGCCCTTTCGCGTGGCAGGCCAGCAGCATGTTTTCCATCGCCGCCGCGCAATCCTGTTCCCAATATTCCGGCGACGCCGCACGATCCAGATCCGCGCAGACGGCAACGGCAAACGCGGCCGTTTTGGCCATGGGCGCCGTCGGCAGGCCGCTGCTGAACTGAATCAGTTTGTCCTTGTCCGTAATAACGACAAATTCCCAAACCTGCTGGTTGCGGGCGCTGGGAGCGTACATACCGGCTTTGACAATATCCGTAATGTCCGCCGCCGCGACTTTCTGATCCGTATATTGACGGACGCTGCGGCGCGAGAGTAATCCTTCCATTAATTCCATTGAAACTGTCCTTTCGGTAAAAAAATTATTTTTTGATTTTATCAGCTTTCTTCTTTTTCCGAAAGATGATAATAATAAAACAACAACGTAACCGTTTGACGAGATGTAAATGTTAGCCTGGTTTGTGGATTATCTGCACTTTTCTTTGGCGATGCTGGCCGTTTGCGCGCCGCAGTCCGCCATTCCTATTTTCGTTAATCTGACGGAGGGCATGGGGACCCGTGAAAAAGAAGGAGTCGCCCGCCAGGCCGGAATAACGGTTGCCTGCGTGCTGATTTCTTCGGCTTTTTTCGGCAGCGCTATTCTGGATATTTTCGGGGTCAGTCTGAATTCATTCCGGATCGCCGGAGGGATCCTGCTGATTTCAATCGCGTTCGGCATGATGAAGGCGTCTGAAAAACGCCATACCAAAGAAGAACAGGCCGAAGCCGAAAACCGCGACGCTATCGGGGTCATGCCGATCGCTTTGCCTGTTATTTCCGGCCCTGGCGGCATTTCCGCGATTGTTATTGCCACGCAGACCGATCAGTCCTGGACGCATTTGGTTTCCGTTTGCTGCGCCGGTTTGACTGTCGCCGTTGTTTCCTGGATCTGTTTGCGTCTGTCTGATAAGCTGGCCGCCGCTTTGGGGCAGACGGGGTTGAACATTATCGGCCGTATCTGCGGTATGATCCTGTCGGCTTTGGGCATCGAGTTTATATATACTTCCCTGAAAGCGATGTTCCCCGCTTGGATCGGATAGAAGGCGTTAATCCGTAAAACGATAGATTTTATTATCATTGAAATGATGTTTTCCTATGACGCCGGCAACAATGACCAGCACGCCGAGCGCTTGTAACTTTTCTTTCGAGTTCATTTTTTTGCGCCCTAAATAAAAAGCGATAAGGTAAATAAGGATAAACAGGTACAATATATCAGTCTCTTTTAGTTCTCCATTCATATAATATCTGAAGTAAAAAGAAAGCTGCCGTCATATAAAAAGAATACATTATTCCTTTATCAAACTCGCTTAATTCTTTTGATCCGGAATGATAAACGTAACGTTTTTGATCCGTTTCTAAAAAGCGGTTGATCTTTTTGATTTCATCGTCAGCATCTTCTTTGAACGTAAAATCGTAAGGAAAAACCTGTTCCTGATCTTTGGAATGAAAAACGATCTGATAAACATAATAAGACGAATAACGTCTGTGACGTTTGACTTCTCGGACTTTGGCATAATCAACATCTTTGAGATCGTATGTTTCAACAAATCGCAAATCGGTGTCGGCAATGGTCGATCTGGCGTAAGAACAAAGCAAAGTGTCTTTCCGGCAATCCAAAAGCACTTCTTTGTTTTCAAAAAAATAAAACCACCCCTCAACGATAAGAAGAGCCGCTAAAACATATTTGATGCGGGAAACGGCTTTTTGGCGATCTTCCTCCTTTTTACACAGAAACGTAATGCCGTAAGTAAAGGCGATGAGCACTACAGGAAACAAGATCAGAATAATAAAGAAAAAATGCATATCCGGTTTGTCCTATTTTTTGGCTCGCGGGTGAGCGTGGGTATAGACTTCCATCATTCTGTCGGCGTCCAGTCCCGTATAACGTTGTGTCGTTGACAACGAAGCGTGACCGAGCAATTCTTGAATTGTACGCAAATCTCCGCCTTCGCACAACAAGTGCGTGGCAAAGCTGTGGCGCAAGGCGTGCGGCGTTGCCGTTTCGGGCAAGCCCAGCATATCACGGATTTTGCGCATTTGTCGCTGCATAACGCCGGGGTTGACCCGTTCGCCGCGCGCACCGATGAACAAAGGAGAATTGTCCGGCGCACCGTCCGGGCGTTCTTTTAAATAGGCGTTGATCATTTCCCGGACAATCGGCAAAACCGGAACGACGCGTTCTTTTTGCCCTTTACCCAGAATAGTCATGACGTCGGATCCGGGGCGGTCTTTGACGTCCAAAGACAACGCTTCGCCGATACGCAGGCCGCAGCCGTACAGCAAAGTGACAAAAGCCATATCCCGTTTTTTCAGCCATGAAGCTTCCTGCAGTTCTCCGGCCGTTTTGATGACGTTAAACGCCTGTTCTCTTGTCAGCGGTTTAGGCAAAGCTTTGGGAACCGAAGGCGAATGAATAACGTTGACAGCCGGATTGGACAGCAGGGCGTTGCGTTCTAAAAACTTAAAAAAGTTGCGCAGAGTCGACATGTTGCGCGCCAAAGACGTCCGGCCGATTCCTTCCTGCGTTCTGGCAGCCAGATAAGCGCGGAAATCGGTGACTTCCATTTTTCCCAGAATGTCAAAAGACGGCGTCTGCGCCGTGTAATCGTTTAAAAAATTCAGAAAAGAAGCCAGATCGCGGCCGTATGCCGCCGCCGTATGTCCCGAACAGCGCTTTTCGGTTTTCAGCCAACGTTGCCATTCTTCAATCGCCGTCATCAGACGACCGTCCGCATTGTAATGGATAGAGACGTTTTGAGGTTCATATAAATGCGCCATAAGCATTCTCCGGAATTATAAATTTTTTATCAGATAAACGGCCAGACTGTCGTCTACACGGACAGTCGTTCCTTTTTGTACGGGCTTTGCATCATAATGCAGTCCCGTTGCGTCCGGAATATAGTTCATTTTGACATATAATCTTTGTGCCGCTCCGTAATCTTCGGACAATCCCACACCGATGCCGATTTGTGCATACCCCGATTTTTTGGCTACGGATTCAATGCGTTTTAATAATTTTCGACCGATCCCCTGATTTCTGAAACGGGGAACGACATTGAAATCGACAATTTCCGGAATATTGTTTCGCGCAAAATTTTTATAGCCGGAAATGTATTTCAATGTCACATACCCGACAATTTTTTCATCGTTGTAAGCAAGCAGAACATATCTGTTTTTTTCCGTATGTTCTTTGAGGTATCGTTTAAACAGGTCAAACCTGTCGCTTAAATAAGTGCCTTTAAAGCTTAATTGGAAAATATCAAGATCATTGCCAGAAATTTCTTTTAATCTGATGTTTGTCAGGCCGTGTCGATTCATCTTAAACCTTTGGATATGAAAAAATCCGGAGAATTTCTTCTCCGGATTATAGCAATCAAACTTTAAAAAAGCGTGACCGATTACAGGATCGACTGACCCGTTTTTGCCCAGTCTTCGGCGAAAGTCTTCAGACCGGAATCCGTCAACGGATGATGATAAAGTTGGCGAATGACTTTCGGCGGAGCCGTAATCACGTCCGCGCCGATCTTGCCGGCGTTAATGACATGTTCCGGGCTGCGCACGGAAGCGACCAGAATCTGCGTTTTGAAGTTGTCATAGTTGTCATAAACCATGCGGATATCTTCAATCAACTGCATACCGTTAACGCCCAGATCGTCCAAACGGCCGACGAACGGAGAAACGAACGTCGCACCGGCTTTGGCAGCCAGAATCGCCTGACCGCAGGTAAAGCACAGCGTCACGTTGACCATCGTGCCTTCGGCGGACAAAGCGCGGCAGACCTTCAACCCGTCCTGTGTCAGGGGGACTTTGATCGTGACGTTGCGCGCGATTTTGCGCAACACTTCGGCTTCTTTCATCATCGTGTCGTAATCCAGCGCCGTGACTTCCGCGGAAACGGGACCGGGGACGACCTTGCAGACTTCCGCAATCAGTTCTTTGAAGTCCATGCCCTGCTTGGCGGCCAAAGACGGATTTGTCGTAACGCCGTCAACCATGCCGGTCGTCGCCAATTCTTTGATTTCGTTTAAATCGGCTGTATCAATAAAAAATTTCATTTGAGTATCTCACCCTAAAGTTAGTAGATTGAAACTAAGCATTGAGTGTAAGGAAATGTCGGACAAGAATCAATCAAATAAAAAATGTTTGCAGGTTTTGCTGCCGCTGCCTTTGGCCGGCGCGTTTGATTATGCCTGTCCCGAAAATATTTCCGCACCGCCCGGCAGCTTTGTCCGCGTTCCGTTTGGTGCGCGTGCAATGACCGGAGTCGTTTGGGAATCGGCGGCGGAATCAAAAATAGAAGAGTCAAAGTTAAAAGATATCCGCGGCGTCTGCGATCTGCCGGTTTTAAGCCCTTCAAACCGGAAATTGATCGACTGGGTGGCCGGATATACGCTTTCGGCGCCGGGTGCAGTGCTGAAAATGGCGATGAGTATCGACGACGTTTTTCAGGGAATCGGGGAAACGGACGGATATGTTGCCGCGGACACGGCTGAAAAAATTCGTTTGACGGCCGCGCGGCGGAAAGTGCTGGACGCCGTAACGGATATGCCGCGCTCGGCCGCCGAAATTGCCAGACTGGCCGGCGTGTCGCCGTCTGTTGTTAAAGGGCTGGCCGACGCGGGAATGCTGCGGCGCGAAAAAATAAAACCGGTGTCTTTTGATATACCCCGGACTGACGGCGCGGGGGTAAATCTGTCCGGCCGGCAGGCCGACGCGGCCGAAGTATTGTCCGATTCGGTCGGAAAAGGGTTTTCCGTAACGGTTTTAAACGGCGTGACGGGATCCGGAAAAACGGAAGTCTACTTTGATATGATTGCCGCGGCGTTAAAGCAGGGGAAGCAGGCTTTGGTTTTGCTGCCGGAAATCGGATTGACGGGGCAGTGGCTGGAACGTTTTAAACGTCGGTTCGGAGTATTGCCGGCTTTATGGCATTCGGATCTGTCCGCCAGAGTGCGCCGTGAAACGTGGAAGGCCGTTTTAAACGGCGAAGTCCGTGTTTTGGCCGGCGCGCGTTCCGCTTTGTTCCTGCCTTTTTCCGAACTGGGCGCGATCATCGTTGATGAAGAACACGACGCGTCTTATAAACAGGAGGACGGCGTGATTTATCAGGCTCGCGACATGGCCGTTGTCCGCGCAAAGATCGAAAACATACCGATTGTGCTGTCGTCGGCAACGCCGTCTTTGGAAACCAGAATCAACGTAAGGGCCGGAAAATACAAAGAAGTCGTTCTGCCTGATCGCTTCGGGGCGGCTGTCATGCCGCGGATCGATTTGATCGATATGCGCCTTTTTCCCCCGGAAAACAAAGCGGAACTTAAAAGTTTTTTATCGCCTGTTTTGCTCAATGAAATCGGGCGGACTTTGGAACGCGGCGAACAGGCGCTTTTGTTTTTGAACAGGCGGGGGTACGCTCCGCTGGTTTTATGCCGCAAGTGCGGACATCGTTTTCAATGTCCGAACTGTTCGGCATGGCTGGTTGAACACAGAAACGGCCGGCGTCTGGAATGTCACCACTGCGGTTACCATATTCCCGTGCCGCAGGCTTGTCCCGTTTGCGGCGAAGAAGGAGAGCTGGCCTCGTGCGGGCCGGGCGTGGAACGGATCAGCGAAGAAACGGCCGTCCGTTTCCCACAGGCGCGGCAGTTGGTCGTTTCCGGCGATTTAAATGCGACGGCGGCACAAATGGCGGAACTGATGCGTCAAATCCATGATCATGAAGTCGACGTCATTATCGGAACGCAGATTTTGACAAAAGGGCACCATTTCCCGGATTTGACTTTGGTCGGCGTCGTTGATGCGGATCTGGGGCTGGCCGGCGGAGATTTAAGGGCGGGGGAAAGAACGTTTCAAATGCTGCACCAGGTGGCCGGACGTGCCGGGCGCACAGATAAAAACGGGCAGGTGTTTTTGCAGACTTTTGATCCCGAAAATCAAATTATGCAGGCGTTGAAAACGGGAAACGCCGATGATTTTCTGGAAGCTGAAATTCAGTCGCGCGAATTATTGAAAATGCCTCCGTTCGGTCGCCTGGCCGGTATAATTGTCAGCAGTCCGTCGCAGGAATATGCGCAGAAAGCCGCCGTTCTGCTGGGCAGATGCGCGCCGCAGGGCGACGGCGTGCGCGTACTGGGGCCGACGCCGGCGCCGCTGTCTTTGCTGCGCGGAAAATACCGATACCGCCTGCTGCTGCAAACGGGGCGGCGGATTAAAATCCAGAACGTTTTGCAAAGTTGGCTTTCCCGGCTGTCTTTGCCGTCTTCGGTCCGGGTGCAGACGGATATTGACCCGTACAGCTTTTTTTAAAAAAAGCTGTACGTCCTATAGGGAAATCCACTATAGTAAGTTGTGTTTTTCTTAATCGGAGCGGATCGTGAATACAAAAGCCGGAAAACTGTACAGAAAGCGTCGCTTTTCTGCCTTTAAAGACAAGTCGTCCGTTCCCGTTTTCGCCGCGATTGATCTGGGAACGACGAACTGCCGGCTGTTGATTGCCACGCCGACCCCGACGGGATTCGCGGTTAAGGAAACGTTTTCCAGAATTACGCGGCTGGGCGAAGGATTGATCAGCAACGGCATTTTGTCCGAACGCGCGATTAAAAGAACGATTTTCGCGTTGAAATTATGCGTTAAAAAACTGGAAAAATACAAAATGGTCAAGGCGCGATTTGTCGCGACGGAAGCTTGCCGCAGGGCTAAAAACGGGGCGGAATTTATCGCGCGGGTCAAAAAGGAAACGGGGTTGAACCTGGAAATTATTTCTTTTGAAGAAGAATGCCGTTTGGGCGTCGCCGGGTGTGTTCCGCTGATTAACCGCAATATCCGTCATGCGCTGGTGTTTGATATCGGCGGCGGATCGACCGAGGTTTCCTGGGCAAAAATAGACGAAAACAATCAGGCCGGCATTGAAGGCGTGCTGTCTTTTCCTTTAGGCGTCATCACCGTGTCGGAGGCCTTTACCGGCAAAGGATTGTCATCGGCGGCTTACAGAGCGGTCGTAAAAAAAGTTTTGTCTTATCTGCAGCCGTTTGAAGACCGCTTCGGGATTTTGAAAGTCATTGAACAGGGCGACGTTCAAATGATTGCTATGTCGGGCACGGTAACGACGATCGGCGCTTTTCATTTGGGGTTGCCCGTTTATAACCGCGCTGTCGTCGACGGTCTGGCGTTAAGTTATGAAGACTTGGGGCGGGCAAAAAGAAAGCTGGAAAAACTGCCTTATGCCGAAAAAGAGGCGCATCCGTGCATCGGTCCGCAACGGGCGGATTTGTCTTTGCCGGGATGCGCGATTTTGCAGGGCATTTGCGAAATGTGGCCGATCGGAGAAGTCACGATTGCCGATCGCGGATTGCGGGAAGGCATTGTTCTTGATTTGATACGCAGAGAAAATGCGGGAACGGGCAGAAAATGAAAAAACCGACAACTCATATGTTAAAAACGCACGTTAAAACGGCCAAGAAAAGATCTTCCGCGTCAACTCAGTGGTTGCAACGCCAGTTAAACGATCCGTATGTCGCCATGGCAAAACAGGAAGGCTATCGCGCCAGATCGGCTTTTAAACTGATCGAACTGGACGATAAGTTTCATTTTCTAAAGCCGGGAAAAAGAGTCGTCGATTTGGGGGCGGCACCGGGCGGGTGGACGCAGATCGCCGTTCAAAGGGTAAAATCTGCGCCGGATAATCCTCTGGTCGTCGGGCTGGATCTGCTGGAAATGGCGCCGATCGCAGGGGCAAAGACGACGCAGCTGGATTTTCTGGACGATTCCGCGCCCGATGTTTTAAAAGAAATGCTGGGCGGGCATAAAGCCGACGTCGTTTTAAGCGATATGGCGCCGAATACGACGGGCATGAAAGATATTGACCATTTACGGATTATGGGACTGTTGGAAACGGCTTATGCCTTTGCTTGCGAGATTTTAAATCCGAACGGCACGTTTGTCGCAAAGATTTTTCAGGGCGGAACGGAACAAAACCTGTTAAACGAAATGAAGCGGCGTTTTCAGTCGGTCAAACACGCCAAGCCGCCCGCCAGCCGTAAGGAATCTTCCGAATTTTATGTCGTGGCAACGGGATTTAAAGGCGAATAATGAAAGACTCTGCCAGAATACAAACCGCGATAGAACTGACGGACGAAATTTTTGCTTTCCGCCAGCCGGCAGACAATACGATTAACGTTTATTTCAGAACGCGCCGCTATATCGGTTCGACGGACAGGCGCGTCGTTTCCGATCTGGTGTGGCAGACGCTGCGCCATTACGGGCGGTTGTCGTCTTTGTCCGCGGAAAAGCTGACGGGCAGGGCGGCCGTTATGATGATGCTGTTTTTCCAAAAACGCGATCCGGCTTCTTTTTTTAATGGAGAAAAGTATGCTCCTGCGCCGTTGAGCGAAGCGGAAAAAAGCTTTTTAAAACAACTGCCGGGCGTTTTGCCGCCGCCTGTTTTGGAATGCCCGGAATGGTTAAGAAATAAAATCGACACGGCGGATATCGTTGCCATGACGGGCGAAGCGCCGTTGGATTTGCGCGTCAATACGTTGAAAACCGATAGGGAACAGGTACTGGAACTGTTGGCTCAATCGGGAATTAAAGCCGAAAAGACGCCTTTTGCCCCCAACGGAATCAGAATTAAGGAACGGGTCAATCTTTCTTCAATGCCGCTTTATCGGGACGGCTTGATCGAAGTGCAGGACGAAGGCTCTCAAATCGTATCTTTGCTGACGCAGGCAAAAGCCGGACAGACCGTGATCGACTGGTGCGCGGGCGCGGGCGGCAAAACGCTGGCCATGTCTGCGATGATGCGGGCGAAGGGAACGATTTACGCCGTTGACAACGACCCGAAACGCATGCGTGATCTGCCGGACAGAGCCTGCCGGGCGGCGGCAAATAACGTGATTGTTCTGAACGATTATAACAACTTAAAAATGTACGATCTGGTTTTGGTTGACGCGCCGTGCACGGGATCGGGCACATGGCGGCGCAGTGTTGACGCCAAGTGGCGCATGACGCCGCAACAGTCGGCCGGTATTATAAAAACGCAGCGGGAAATTTTGGATAAAGCCTGCCGCTTTGTGAAAAAAGGCGGAAAGCTGTTTTATATTACGTGTTCTTTGGATCCTGCGGAAAATGAAAATCAGGTACGGGCGTTTTTGCAAAGCCATAACGATTTTAAATTGGAAGACCTTTCACCGGTTTTGGAAAATCTGACAGGTCAAAAACGAACGGACAAAACGGTGCGTTTAAACCCCTCTGTTTTTCAGACGGACGGATTCTTCGCCGCTTCGTTTATAAAGAAATAAGGATATTTGGCGACCGAACCCTTTCGGGTTCCAATCGGGCAGCTCAAAACCAAATAAAAACCCCCTGCGAATATTCTGCCGGAGGAGCGTGCCGGGGTTGTTCGCTTTGCTCACCCCTCAAGGGGGCCGCTCGGACTGCAGTCCTGCGCGTCGTCGCCTTTGCGGCGACCGAACCCTTTCGGGTTCCAATCGGGCAGCTCAAAACCAAATAAAAACCCCCTGC
>URSF01000032.1 GCA_900550445.1 uncultured Rhodospirillaceae bacterium
AGGTCCGATCGTCGTTCTCCACATCTCGGACCTGCCGCTTCCAGTTCTCGATAACCAAAAAATTAATATGGTTTCTTTTCCCGGCGGGCGCAAGCGACCTTTCCGGTTTCTTTCATGGTATTAATGCAGATAACGGGCGTTCAGCCATTTAACGATGTCGTCGCTGGATCCGAAGTCGTACAGATTAACATGCGCCGCGTCAGGATACAGTTTCAATGTCTTATCCTGTACCGGAGCCGTTTCAAACATTTCTTTGCCTTGTTCGACGGGAACGGTTCCGTCCTTTTGTCCGTGCAAAACCAGCAAAGGCGCCTGCAGCGTTTGAATCCGGCGTTTGGATTCAAAAGTATCTTTTATCATATACTTTACCGGAAACATAAAGTAATGGTAACGCGCCGCGTCAGTCATTGAGGTAAAGCCGCATTCCAAAATCAGTCCGGCCGGCGGGCGTTTTTCCGCCAGCCCGTTCGCTACGCCGGTTCCCATGGACATGCCGTAATAGATGACTTTGGCTTTTTTACCCTGTTTCAAATGAATAAAATGCAGGCCGGCTTCCGCATCGGCAATTAACCCTTTTTCCGTCGGTTTGCCGGGATTCGGGCCAAAGCCCCTGTATTCCAATAACAATACACCGTATCCCGCGTCAACAATCGGAATCAGCTTATGAGCCGCATCGCCGGCCGGACCCGTGTTGCCGTGCAAATAGAGAATCGTCGGATATAATTCTCCGTCCGGTTTTGTTTTCGGCGCTTTGTAATAAGACGTCAGTTTTAATCCGTCGTTGGTTTGCAGCGTAATTTTTTCCAAATCCGGCGATTGATTGCGGTGCGGCGTATTTACATGAAAATACGGATTATACATCAGCCGGCGCTGAAAAATAAAAACAGCCGTGCAAGCCAGCAGGTAAAGTATTATCAATCCAACGGCAATCTGCATTAAAATCGGCATTTTGATCCTAAGGCGTACAAGTGAAATCATAAATTCTGACATTTTCATCTGAAACGACGTCCGGCATTCGTCCCGCCGGAACAATATCAAATCCGGCTTTGTCGGACAATATCCTAAAATTGCTATTCGAGCAGGCGTCTTCAATAACCCGGCGGGCCAGACGTTTATTGTCTGATACGGTTCCGCCGAACAGACGGATTCTGATCTGTCTGCGGCCGTCTGCCGCCGCGGGCAGAGTATCGACAAAAGCTTTATGCCCGTTGATGTTGTCCCAACGTCTGTCCGCCAAAGACCATTTTTGCTGTTCGGCTGCCAGATCCATACCTTTGGGCGTTCCCGAACGGCAGGAAAAAGTTATTCCGACAGACGCGTCTGCATATTGATAAAAAAAACGGTCGATCGCGCGTCCGTTTTCCGGCGCCCGTGCCTGATCCGGCGCGGGAACGGCCGATCCGCATATTTGCGTCATCAGGTTAAACGCCGCTTTTTGAGCGGCCTGAAGATATCCGTCCCGTGTTGACGGCAGGCCGTCGCGCTGGGGCACCAGACGCAAAGACGTTTTTTCCCCGGCCTGCGTTCTGAAAGCCTGTACCTGAAAATAATCAATATTCTGCCAGTCTTTATCCCCCGATTCCCAGTATTTGTACTGCCGGTACAGCGGGTAATCCGTTTCATACAGCGGCCGCATGCACCCGGCTGTCAGCAGAAAACAGAAAATCAGCCAGGCTTTTTTCATGTCAGTCCTTTGATTTTTGAGGCCAAAGAAGCTTCTAAAAACAAATCTATTTCTCCGTCCAAAACGGCGCGGACATTTGACGTTTCCACTTGTGTACGCAGGTCTTTGACCATTTGGTAAGGCTGCAGGACATAAGATCTGATCTGATATCCCCACCCGATTTCGGATTTTGATTCTTCGACTTCGCTGCTTTGTTCTTCGCGCTTTTTCAATTCCAGTTCGTATAAACGCGCGCGCAGCATGTTCCAGGCCGTTTCTTTATTTTGAAACTGCGACCGCTGCGTTTGGCAGGAAACAACGATTCCCGTCGGCTGGTGCGTAATACGCACGGCGGATTCCGTTTTATTGACGTGCTGCCCTCCGGCGCCGGAAGAACGGTATGTGTCTATTTTGCAGTCCGCCGGGTTGATGTCGATCTGGATCGTATCGTCAATAACGGGATACACCCAGGCCGATGCAAAGCTGGTATGCCGCCGGGCATTGGCGTCAAACGGAGAAATGCGAACCAGACGATGAACGCCGCTTTCCGTTTTCAGCCAGCCGTAAGCATTATGGCCGCTGATCCGGATAACCGCGGATTTAATGCCGGCTTCTTCGCCGTCGCTTTGTTCCAGCAGTTCGACTTTGTAATTGTGCTTTTCTGCCCAACGGGTATACATACGCAGCAAGATATCCGCCCAATCCTGCGCTTCGGTGCCGCCGGCGCCGGCGTGCAGTTCCAAAAAGGTATCGTTGCCGTCCGCTTCGCCGCAGAGCAGCGCTTCTAATTCGCTTTTCTGGACCTGACGGCGCAGATTTTCCAGCGCGGTTTTTCCTTCGTCCAAAACGGCTTGATCGTTTTCGCTTTCCGCCAGTTCCAGCAGTTCGACGGTATCTTGCAGTTCCTTTTGCTGCGCGCTGAACGTCTGAATGGATTCTTCCAGCCGGTTACGTTCGGATAATAAAGACTGTGCCCGTGCGGGATTGTTCCATAAATCGGCGTCGGCCGTTAAGGAATTAATTTCGTCCAGACGGTTAAGAGCGTTGTCCCAGTCAAAGATGCCTCCTCAGCAGTGCGAGGGACTGCTCGATGTCATTAATAATGGTTTGCAGTTCTGCTTTCATATTTTTTCCCTGTCTAGAATATGCCGCCGATGCCGGGGATATTGTCATCTTCTTCTTCGGTTTGGCTGATTTCCGGTAAAGACGGCTGATCCTGTGTTTGCGGCAGAGTCGTTTCTTCATCGGATCCGTCAATGTATCCTTTGATTTTGCCCTGCCAGCTTTCGCCGGATTTGAATGCTTCCATAACGACGTCCCTGTCTTTGGGCGAGGCCGGTTTGCCCGTTTTATGATTGACGCGGACAAAGCGGATTCCCGCCGGAACGCGGAAAGGAATCAGCGGCTGGTCTTTTAATGCCGTGCGGACAAAATCTCTGAAAACAGGCGTTGTAACAACGCCGCCCGTGTCATGAGGCCCCAGTGTTCTGGGTTCGTCAAATCCCATGAAAATTGCCACGACCAGATCCGGCGTCATGCCGACGAACCAGCCGTCAACGTTATTGTTTGACGTTCCCGTCTTTCCCGCGAAAGTCCGCCCTAATGAACGCAGGGACTGAGCGCTGCCCCCCGGCGCCAGAACGCCGGTCAGAATGTTGATCATCTGATAAGCGCTGCGGGGATCTTCAATCTGTTCGCGGATATCCGGAATTTTAGGCGCGGGTTCACCGTTCCAGCCGCCTTCCGTTCGGCAATTTTCACACGGCCGGGAATCCGAATTATAAACGGTCACTCCGGTTCTGTCCTGAATACGGTCAATTAAAATCGGTTCGATCTTTTTGCCGCCGTTAACCAGCATGCCGTAAGCTGCCGCCAGTTTCAAAACGCTTGTTTCCCCGGCTCCCAGAGCAATCGCCATTTGGTTGGGAATGTCTTCGGAAATGCCGAATTTTTTGGCATATTCGACCACTTTTTCAATGCCGATGGCTTTAGCCAGACGGACTGTCATCAGGTTTCTGGATTTTTCAATGCCGACACGCATTGTTGTTGGGCCGTAAAAACGTTTGGAAATGTTTTTAGGTTTCCACTTTCCCTGACCATCGCCCTGATCCATGACAAACGGCGCGTCTAAAATCAGCGAAGACGGCGTGAAGCCTTCGTCCAAAGCGGCCAGATAAACAAACGGTTTGAACGATGATCCCGGCTGGCGTTTGGCTTGAACGGCACGGTTGAACTGCGAGCGTTTAAACGAATATCCCCCGACCATGGCCAGAACGCGGCCCGTGTGCGGATCCAAAGCGATCATCGCCCCTTCGACGTCGGGAATTTGACGCAGTGCATAATAATTTTCCGGATATTTCTGGCGTTTGACATTATGCGTGACGGGTTCCGCCCATACAACGTCGCCGACATTTAACACCTGATCGGCCCGTTTGATTTCGGGCCCCAGAGTCTGGTCGGGCAGATTTTTGCGCGCCCATTTCATTTCTTCTATCGGGATCGTTCCTGTGGTTCCTGTTTTCAGGCCGATTTCGGCTTTGTCTTTGTCAACGGCCAGAACGACGGCAGGCACCCAGTTTTCAGGCGCGTAATCGGGCGTTTGAACCGATAACAAAACGTCCAGCCATTCTTCTTCGGACAGGTCGACCTTCGCAATCGGTTCCCTGAAACCGTGGCGCTGGTCATAGAAAATCAGTCCCTGGCGCAAAGCTTGTGTCGCATATTTCTGCATTTCGGGATCGACCGTCGTGCGTACGACCAGTCCGCCTTCGTACAAAGCGTCTTCCCCATAACGGGAAACCAGAAAACGGCGAACTTCTTCGGCGAAATATTCCGCGTCTGCGGCGATTTCCTTTTCCGAACGCGTGGCCAGCGTGATCGGTTCAGCCATGGCGGTTTGCGCCTGTTCTTCGGTAATGTAACCGTCTTCCAGCATACGGGACAGCACCCAGTTTCTGCGTATAATGGCTTCGTCATAACGTTTTTCGGGGTCATAATTGTTCGGCCCTTTCGGCAAAGCTGCCAGAAAAGCGCTTTCCGCCACAGTCAATTCGTCCAGGGATTTATTAAAATAATTCAACGCCGCCGCCGCCACGCCGTAAGAATAATGGCCCAGATAAATCTGGTTTAAATATAATTCCATAATGTATTCTTTGGAAAAAGCGCGTTCGATACGGATCGCCAAAATGGCTTCCTTGATTTTACGTTCAAAGGACATTTCGTTTGTTAACAAAAAGTTTTTGGCGACCTGCTGCGTAATTGTCGATGCACCGACCATTCTGCGGCCGGATCCGATATTTTTGATGTTTTGGAATATGGCGCGGATAATGCCTACAAAGTCAACGCCGCCGTGTGAAAAAAACTTTTTATCTTCCGCGGACATAAAAGCCTGAACCAATTGCTTGGGAATGGCTTCATAAGGAACGAACGCCCTTTTTTCCGAAGCGTATTCGGCCAGCAGCCGTCCGTCCGCCGCGTAAAGGCGGCTGGTGATCGGCGGTTCATAAGTCGCCAGACGGCGGTAATCGTCAACGCTTTTGCCATAATGCGAAAAAATCAGCAAAAGCACGATTAATCCCAGTATTCCCAAAAACAGAGCGTAACTGACAAGCGTTGAAAAAAGTTTAGACATTGTTTTTATTCCGTATTCCTTTTGAAAGGCAGTTTAACTGCCGGCGTATGATTTGTCTACGTTCAATTAAAGTTCGCTTTGTGTTTTTCCGCAAAATAAGAATTAATGGCGCGCACTGTCGCTTTCGCCAGTTTTTCACGATAAGCCGGCTGGCGCAGCAGACGCTCTTCCTCTTTGTTTGACAGGTATCCCATTTCCATCAGAACGGACGGCACGTCGGGGGATTTCAAAACCGCAAAACCGGCAAAACGGTGCGAATTGGGCAGCACGCGGATTTCCGTACGGATTTCGTCCATCAGCTTTTCGGCGAAAAAGGAAGAATGGTTGTTTGTTTCCCGGCGCGCCAGATCGATCAGAATGTCGGTGACTTCCTGCGTTTCGCCGGACAGGTCAATTCCGGCGATCAGGTCGACTTTATTTTCGGATTCAGCCAGTTTTTCGGCTTCTTTATCCGAAGCCTTTTCGGACAAAGTATAAACGGACAAACCGCGGGTCTGCGGTTTATTGATACTGTCCGCGTGAATGGAAATGAATAAATCTGCGTTGACGGACCGTGCAAAGCGCCGGCGGGCGTACAGAGAAATAAAAACGTCTGTTTCACGCGTTAATTTAACGCGGTAACGGCCCGTTTTTTCCAGCAGAGCGCGCAGCTGTTTGACCATGGCCAGTGTCAGGTGTTTTTCATAAACGCCGGAAACGCCGATAGCGCCGGGGTCTTTGCCGCCGTGGCCGGGATCAAGGACGATCAGCGGTTTTGTTTTCGGCAAAGGCTGCGCCGGCTGAGCCGGTTTTTTTTCTTCGGCAACGGAATTGTCGTACCATTCCGCCGTTACCTGTTTTAATCCGTCCGTTTTGGCCATTAAATCCAAATCGACGACCAGCCGCCATTGAAAACCGCTTTGCGGCGCCAGAATAAAAGAACGTTTAATGATGACTCCGCGGTTAAATTCCAAAACTATTCTGGCGGCTTTGGATTCTGTCGTGCCCAGACGTATGCCGTTCAAATAATCTTTTTTGGGCAAATCCTTTTCTTTAACGGCAACCGCCGTTGACGGCAGATCAATAACGACGCGGTCGGGATCTTTCAGCGGAAAAATTTTAAAATTTACTTTTTCGGACAAATCAATGACAACCCGGATCGCCGATCCGCCTTGCGATCCCAGGCGAATATCCTGTACCGTTGCGCAGATTCCCGAACGCGGCAACAAAAGCAGCGCGAATCCGAATCCGATCAGAAAACAGCATATTCGGCGGAAAACTGTCATTTTTCTTGGTTTCTTCCTTTGAAAAATCAAAAAATCTAACTTACCATACTAAAATATGATTGTTCTTTAGTTAATAGATGGTTATTCTAAGCGCGCTGAAAACAAATTTTTTATTGCAGCCTCCTTTGCGCCGCGTGAATGCGGAGCGTAAACGGTACGGCGAAAACGCAATAACAGCTTCCTCAAAGATTTTTGTGGAATGGCCGAAGGGATTTTTAGGAAAGACGCCGCTGTGGAAAGTTTATATATAAATCTGAATCAGACAAAGTGCGCTGTCTTTACCCTTTCAGAGCCGTTCACATCTGTATTAAACAAACAGCTGCAGCCGCTGGCCGGCTGTATGGCGCGGAGTTTTATCATTAATGACCAAAAAAATGCTCATAGACGCTACTCATTCCGAAGAAATGAGAGTCGTAATCGTCGACGGAACCCGTTTAGATGAACTGGATATCGAAACATCAACCAAAAAACAGTTAAAAGGAAACATTTACTTAGCCAAAGTCGCCAGGGTTGAACCGTCCCTGCAGGCCGCTTTTGTGGATTACGGCGGCAATCGGCACGGTTTTCTGGCGTTTAACGAAATCCACCCCGATTATTATCAGATTCCCGTCGCGGACCGCGAAGCTTTGAAAGAAGCTTTGATGGAAGAAGAAAACGACGATGACGACGATGAAGATAAATCACACGGCAAAGACCGCCGTCGGGGACAGCCGGAAAAAACGGAAAATGCCGAAAATCTGCCGTTGAACGGCGAACAGGCTCCTCATCAGGAAGATCAGGAAAACGATGAATCGGCGGAACAGATCGTTGAAACGGTCAGCGAAAACGAAAATGACGAAGTCATGGATCGCAGCCGTTACCGTCAGATTAAAAAATATAAAATTCAGGAAGTCATTCACCGCGGTCAGGTTTTGCTGGTTCAGGTCACCAAAGAAGAACGCGGCAACAAAGGCGCGGCGCTGACGACGTATTTGTCTTTGGCCGGCCGGTACTGCGTTTTGATGCCGAACAATTCCCGCGGCGGCGGCGTATCGCGTAAAATTACGAATGCGGCGGACAGAAAACGATTGAAAACGATCGTATCAAAGCTGCCTTTGCCGACGGGTATGTCCGTTATTGTCAGGACGGCCGGAAAAGAACGCACCAGTTTGGAAATCAAGCGCGATTATGAATACCTGATTAAAACATGGGTTCAGATCCGCGACAAAACGATGGAATCTTCGGCGCCGGCACTGATTCACGAAGAAGGCAACCTGATTAAACGGGCGCTGCGCGACATGTATACGCGCGATATTTCCGAAGTGTTGATCGAAGGGGAAGCCGAATACCGCATGGCAAAGGATTTTATGAAAATCCTGACGCCCAGCCATGCCAAAAAGATAAAACAGTATAAAGACGATTCGATTCCGTTGTTTTTCCGTTATCAGGTGGAAGCCCAGCTGGAATCGATGCACAGCAATATCGTTCAGTTAAAATCGGGCGCTTATCTGGTTATGGATCAGACCGAAGCTCTGGTCGCGATTGACGTCAACTCCGGGCGGGCGACCAAAGAACGTAATATTGAAGAAACGGCTTTGAAAACGAATTTGGAAGCCGCCGATGAAATCGCGCGTCAGCTGCGCCTGCGGGATATGGCCGGTTTGGTCGTCATTGACTTTATCGACATGGAAGAACCGCGCAACAACCATGCGGTCGAACGCCGTATGAAAGAGGCGCTGAAACGTGACAGGGCGCGGGTTCAGATGGGACGGATCACCGGATTCGGTTTAATGGAACTGTCGCGCCAGAGATTACATTCCAGTTTTATTGAAACCAGTTATTCACCTTGTCCGTACTGCAAAGGAAAAGGGGTAATCCGTTCGACGGAATCCGTTTCAATTCATACGTTGCACGTTTTGGAAGAAGAAAGTCTGAAACGCCGTTTCAGCGAACTGCGTATGACGGTTCCTCCGGCAACGGCTCTGTATGTTTTGAATCACAAACGTGATGATCTGCATAAAATCGAAACGGAATATAATGTTAAAATCTTTCTGGAAGCGGACGATTCCCTTTTGTTCCCGACGGATTACCGGATAGAACGCGTTGTCCGCGTTGAAACGGACGCCGCTGCGCCGTCGGAAACGGAAGAACCGGAACAAACCGCGGAAGATCAACCGGAAGAACTGCCGTCCGTTCAGGAACGTCCGCCGCGCGAACGCCGCCGTCGGCGCCGCCGCGGCAGAAACGAACAGTCCCGCGACAATCATGAACAAAAAGCCGAAGAAACACCTGAAGTTCAGGAAGAGCAGGCAGAACAGGCCGAATTTGAAGGCGATGAAGTCATTCAGGCAGATGCCGTTTTTGAAGAAGGACTGAAATCCGCCAGAAAATCAGAAGAACAGCCGGAAGATCATCGGGAAGAAAAGAACGGGGATAATGCAAAACGCCGCCGCGGTCATTTCTTGCGCCGGGGACGGCGGTTCCATTCCAACCGCCGCCGCGGTGAAGGCGAGGCCGAAAACAAACCTGCGGAAAATGAATCGCAGGAACCGATTGCTCTGCCGGCTCCTCCGCCGCAGCAGGCTCTGCCGGCGCCTGATTCCGAAAAGGACGAAAAACCGGCCAAAAAACCGCGGCGCAGATACCCTAACCGCCGCCGCAAGGTTCCGACGCCGGAAACCGCTGCCGAATAACGGTTGAAAAATAAAAAAAAGGGAATGTCGGCTTTGTCCGTCATTCCTTTTTTTAAATTAAATTTGGTTGTATAAAAGAAAACAAGGCGTTACACTTTGCCATGGAGTTTCATGGAGGAGTTGCTTATGCCGTTTTTAATGATTAAAACCAATCTTGATTTGGAAAAAACAACAATTTTGGCTTTGTTAAATCATGCTTCCCGCGTTGTTGCCGAAACGATCGGCAAACCGGAAAGCTATGTGATGGTCAATGTCTGCGCCAATGAACATATGCTGTTTGCCGCGACGACAATGCCGACCGTGTATATGGAAATGAAAAGCGTCGGTATGACCAAAGAACAGGTGCCTCTGTTGTCGGACGCGCTGACAAAAATGGTTGAATCCCGTTTAAAAGTACCGGGCAACCGCGTCTATATTGAATTTGCGTCCGTTCCGGGCATTTTGTGGGGCTATAACGGTTCGACATTCTGATTTCCGGCAGTCGGAAGGGGGAGAAACAATGAAACGTTTTTTTAAAACAGGATTGTCGGCGATCGCGACATTGTTTCTTTTTTCCTGTGTCAGCACGCAGACGATTAATGCGAAGCGGGGCGGCATTATTAAAACGGACGCAGATCTGCGCCGCGAAGACGTCGCCAACTATATGACTTACCTGCGTTTGAAAAAAGGAGCGGGGCCTCTGGATCAGGATTATATTTTGCTGTCCTATCGCGTTATCAGAGATATGGTACAGTCCGATCTGTTTCAAAACAAACCCGAACGTGTCAAAATCGCTTTGCGCGATGTTTTGAACTATCACCCGACGGCGCAGGTGCGGCCGGCTATCGTTCACGAAGCCGTTGAACATGAATTGATGAATACGGAATCTTTGTGGGTGACGGACGGATCAATCGTATATGATTATGTGCTGGACGTTGAATTGGGGGAAATTCCCGTCAAAAACGACGACCGGTCCGAAAACAGGGCGTTAAGCGTTATGCTGATTTTATCCGACGTCAAAGGTGAACAGGTCGGCGAGTGGTTCGGTTTTCTGAAACGCGAAAAAGGCGGCATTTCCTGGTATTAAGCGGATTCTTCGCCGGCCGGTATTTCTTGGTTGGCAAAAACAGGCGCTTTTTCTTCCGTTTCCCGGTCGGCGGGGTTAATATAAAAGCGGATTTTTCTTAAAATATCGGCAATTTTAACGGTTCTTTGAGCGGTAGATTCGTCAATGCCCGCGGATTCCAGCTGCGTTTGAAATAAAAAATCGTCCGTCGTTTGTTCTGTAAAATACTTTTCGATCTGCGTCATTTGTTCTTTTGTTAAAGAATATTTTTTCTGTAAGTAATGCAGCATGTATTTTTGGGCTGCAGCGGTCATTTTCTTTAATGCCTGCTTTGTTTCCGGCTGCAGCGGCCGGTCGGGGAAAAAGACGCAGATCGTTTCAATAATTTTCCAGCAGGTTTGCAGGTATGACAGCAAATTCGGCTTGTCTGCCGTCGGATTTTGTTTTTTTTCGTTAAAACGGGCAGGAAATTCCTTTGCCATGACGGTAATTGCCGCGTCGTCAAAAGCCGTATAAAAATTCTGCATGTCGTTCAGGGTTTGTTTGGCTTTGTTTGCGGCGGCGGTATATTCTGTTTCTTTGTCCCGGGGCGGCGGGTTGCGATGGGACAATTCTTTGAAACCTTCGATAATATCGCGCATTTTTATCAAAAGCAGACACAAAACGCCGACCAGCCCCGTATATAAAACTTCCCGTCCGAACAGCGCCAACAGAAAAGTCAGCAAAAAGACCAGCAGCGCAAAAAAATAAGCCAGGCTGTGTTCGGTTTCGCGGATAAATTCTTCCAGCAGAGAAACAAATATAAATTTGGGGCGGTCAATATCGTACATGGCTGAATCCTTAATTTAAAAACGCGAATTGTAGAATATCACGGCAAAATCATGAAATAACGACGGCTTTCAGATTATAACCGTTGGATTGCGGTGAAAAATCGAATATCCTTTAAAAAAAAGAAATAAAGGACAAGACGGTGAAAAAAGAATTTTACGTTTTCCGCCACGGCCAGACGGACATGAATCTGGCCGGCCGCTGGCAGGGCAGCGGTATAGACGTACCGTTGAACGAAACGGGATTGCAGCAGGCGCGCCAACTGGCGGAAGAATTACGCTTTTCCGGAATTCAGGCGGTTTTTTCTTCTCCGTTGAAAAGGGCGGTGCAGACCGCTGAAATCGTAGCGGAATCTTTACGCGCGCCGTTAAAAATCGAAGACGGGTTGATAGAAGGCTGTTTCGGCGCGGCCGAAGGAAAAACAAAGCAGGAAATTCACACCTTGTTTCCCGATATCGCGCCGGCCTGGCACAGTCTGGAAGAAGAATATATGGACGTCTGTTTTGAAGGCGGAGAAACAAAACGTCAGATCCAGCAGAGGATTCTGCGCACATTAAAAAAGATTGCCGCTGAAAACGATTACGGAATCATAGGCATATCCGCTCACAGCGCCGTTGTACGCTGCTTTGTTCTGCTGTTTGGCCTGAAACTTTATTCCGTTCCGCACGGCCGTCCGTTTCATCTGTGTTTTGAAGATGACAGTTTTGAATTGACGGAATAAAAAAGCCTTCCTGGCGGAAGGCTTTTTACTTTGGTTAATTATTCAAGTCTACCGGAATTCGCATGCCGTAGAATGACCGGATTGTAAAATACATCGCGGCGATCAGCAGCACGCCGCCGATCCATATCGCCGTTTCCTGAGAAGACACGGCTATTTCCACAGCCAGCAATCCGAATAACGTCGTAAATTTAATAATCGGATTCAAAGCGACCGAAGACGTATCCTTAAACGGGTCGCCGACGGTATCCCCGACAACCGTCGAAGCGTGCAGCTCTGTTCCTTTTTCATGCATATCGACTTCGACCAATTTTTTGGCGTTGTCCCATGCGCCGCCGGCGTTGGCCATAAAAATTGCCTGATATAAGCCGAAAATCGCGATTGAAATCAGATAGCTGGCAAAAAATGTCGGATCAAAACAGGCAAACGCCAGTGTGAAGGAAAACAGCGCGCCGAAAATATTGACCATGCCGTTTTGCGCATAAGTCGTGCAGATCCGGACAACGGCTTTAGAGTCTTTCACCGACGCTTTTTCCGTGTTTTCCAGATGAATGTTTTCCTTGATATATTCAACGGCACGATAGGCGCCGGCCGTGACGGCCTGAATCGACGCGCCGCAGAACCAGTAAATAATGGCCCCGCCGGCGACCAGACCGATCAAAACGCGCGGATCCAGCAGGCTGAGTTGCAGATTTAACATTAAAATGATCGAAAAGATCATTGTCGTCGCCCCCATGACGGCGGTGCCGATCAAAACGGGTTTGGCTGTCGCTTTAAAGGTGTTTCCGGCAGAATCGTTTTCTTCCAGATAAAATTTACCTTTTTCAAAGTCGGGATCAAAACCGTAAGTGTTTTTGATTTCTTCGGCGATTCCCGGAATCTGTTCAATCTGCGACAATTCAAACACCGATTGCGCATTGTCGGTCACCGGCCCGTAGCTGTCGACGGCAATCGTCACCGGCCCCATGCTGAGCATGCCGAACGCTACCAGCCCGAACGCAAAGATAGACGGGAAGATCATGATTTCTTCCAGCCCGTGAGAAGCCGTCCAGTACGCGGCAAGCATCAAGGCCGTAAAAGTCATGCCTTTCCAGAACGCGCTGAAATTCCCCGCGACCAGACCGGACAAAATCGACAGCGACGCTCCGCCTTCTCGGCCGGCGTTAACGACTTCGCGGACGTGTTGGGATCCCGAAGAGGTAAAGACTTTGGTCAGCTCCGGAATTAATGCCGCCGACAAAGTGCCGCAGCTGATGATCGTAGACAGCTTGTACCACAATCCGTTGCCGTATTCCGACAATAACAAAAAGCTGACGCCGTAGGTTACGCCGATAGACAGCAGGGAACTCAGCCAGACCAGCAAGGTCAGAGGCAGTTCAAAATTGAATTTTTTGCCCATAAAGAACTTATAGACTTTCATATTCAGCAGATAAGCCATAATTGACGTGATAATCATCAAAATCCGCATGGTGAAAATCCATACGATCAAGGTGGCCTGTACGGACAAACCGCCCGGAGTCAAAGTCGTTGAACCGTCCGGATTCAGCGTCATGCCGACTGCCAGAACGATGAACGTAATCAAAGCCACGCCGGTAACGCCGTATGTTTCAAATCCGTCTGCCGTCGGCCCGACGGAATCTCCCGCGTTGTCGCCCGTGCAGTCTGCCGTGACGCCGGGATTGCGGGCGTCGTCTTCTTTGATGTTAAAAAAGATTTTCATTAAATCCGAACCGATGTCGGCGATTTTTGTAAAAATACCGCCGCAGATGCGCAGAACGGAAGCGCCCAAAGATTCGCCGATGGCAAATCCGATAAAGCAGGAACCGGCGTCTTCGGGAGAAACGTATAATAAGATCACCAGCATTAAAACCAGTTCGACACAAATCAGCAAAACGCCGATCGACATGCCGGAACGCAGCGGCAGCGCCATTACATCGTCCGGTTTCGCCCGCAGCGCCGCAAATGCCGTGCGGCAGTTTGCATAGTTGTTAATAATAATGCCGAACCAGGCGACGCCGACGGATCCCGCTATGCCCAGCAAAGACCACATGAAAATAACGCCGACGCGGATCAGGGGAAAATCCCGTAAAATATAAAAGTAATAAAACAGACAGGCGCCGATAATAATTTCCAGCAGACATAACAATTTGATCTGTTGAAACAGATAAGTGTCGCAGGTTTTATGAATCAGAATCGATACGTCTTCCATTGTTTTATGGACAGGCAGTTTTTTAATGCGCACATATTCGCTTAACCCGAAAGCCATACCCAAAAAACATACGACCATGCCGATTGACAATAATCCTTTGCCGGTCATGGTCCGGCCGAATAATTCAAAACTGTAAGACAAATCAGGCAAAATCAGATCGGCTTCGCTGGCCAGAGCGGGACTGCAGGCCAGACAGAAAGCGGATAAAAACAGAAAACGACAGATGTTTTTCATGAAATCCTCTAAAAATAATTACGTCAAGGTATTTATACTGATCTTTTCGCTATAAAGAGTCAAATAAAAGTGAAAATTTTTTATTTTGTCTAATCAATCGCCATATCAAAAAGACGATTTTTTTTATACCACAAAAATTATACAAAAAAGTACATAGTACAATATCCTGTTGTGCCCCTTTAAAATGGTCGGAATATTTGGATTTTTAAAGGAAATTATAAACGAAAAAAGAATTAGTTCATTTGTCTTAAAGCTTTTAGATATCTATCTTTGTACAATCAATTTTTTTAACGTAAAAGACGAATTAAAATAATATTAGGGAAGGGTAAACATATGAAAATTTTAGTTGCGGATAATCATACGTTGTTTCGCGAAGGATTCAGCCGTCAATTACAACGTTTTGATGTTTTAACGGAACTTCAGGAAGTTACGGATTTCTCTTCTGTTACTGCTTTGGCAGATCAAAAAAAGAATTTTGATTTGATTTTTATTGACCGTGACGTTCTGGGGACGGAATGGAAAGAAAAATTCCAGTCTTTGCAAATCATCTTCCCTGAAGCTCGTTTGGTTATGATGAGCGAAAGTGAAGATCAAAAAGATATTTTAGACGCCTTTGGTCTGGGGGCCGCCGGTTATATTACGAAATTATCGCCGGATTCTTTGATTATCAATGCTCTGCGCCTGATTGTTGACGGTAATTTGTATGTTCCTCCCGCTGTGTTAAAGGGGCTGCAGAAACGTCCGCGCATGCCCGGGGAAGGGAAAATTTTAACTCATACACTGCCTAACGGCAAAAATCTGACATACCGCCAAAGCGAAGTGCTGCAGCATTTAAGCAACGGTCTGTCAAACAAACAGATCGCTTATGAAATGAATGTTTCCGAAGCAACGGTAAAGCTGCATATCAACGCTTTGCTGCGTCATCTGCATGTCGAAAACAGAACAAAAGCCGTCGTTACGGCGCAAAGATTGGGAATTTTGGAACCTTAAAAAACGTGTTGTGTTTCCCCGTTTTGGTCTTGTCAGGCTGAAACGGGGGAATTTTTTTGCAAATTTTACCGAAATTTTTCATCTTTTTGTCTATTTTTTTCGACGGCTTTTTCCGGCTTTTTCCGCCCGTTTTTTGAAGGTGATTTTTGATAAATTTTCTTCTTTAAAACTTTAGAATAGATTTTTTTAAAATAAGGGTTAAATATACGGAATATTAGACATAATCTTTCATGTAGAAAAGGGCATATATAATGGATATGGCAGAGCTGATTGAAAACTTTTCATTCCTGACCGACTGGGAAGACCGTTACGCTTACTTAATTGAATTGGGAAAAGATCTGCCGCCGATGAAACCCGAAGATAAAAACGACCGGACAAAGGTTGAAGGGTGTATGAGTCAGGTTTGGCTGAAAACGGAAATCAATAATGACGTTTTAAGCTTTGTCGGGGAAAGCGACGCGCATATCGTCCGCGGATTGATTGCCGTGCTGCGCATTATTTTGTCGGGCAAAACCAAAGAGGAAATCCGCCGGACGGACGTTGAAGCCGTTTTTAAACAATTAGGGTTGGAATCGCATCTCAGCCCGACGCGCCGCAACGGCTTTTTTGCCATGGTGGAACGTATTCAATCCGAAGCGCGGCAATAAAAAAGCGGCGGCTGTCTGCGGTCTTGGTCCGTGCGAATCCGTTTTTATAAAAATACGGAAAAAATTTGACAGCTTAAAACCGTCCGTCGTTTTACGAAACGGCGGCTTGCGGAAAAACAACAATTCTTTAAAAGGTCAGCGTCCGGAAAATTTGTCTTTGATTTTATCAAAGAACGATTTTTTGCCCCAGACTTTTTCTTTATGGGCGTTTTTATCAACCAGCATATCGACGATGCGGTCGGTATTTAATTTTTCTTCGTAATTAAAAGTTCTGGTTCCTTCACGGATCATGACGGGCATGGGTTTGGAACGCAGCTGATCCAATAACTTGGATTCGGGGGCTTTTTCTTTGCCGAACATTTCCCGGATTTTGTTTTTCGCTTTGAAAAAAGCCACTTCAACCCGCCGTTTCGTCAACAGAGCCCGCTTTTTCATCGTCAGCGTGTGCGGTGACAAAGCCATGACGGGACATTTGCCGACTCCGGCCGCGCGCAGAATTGACGACGCTACCGTGGAACAGTTTGTTGAAAACAAACGATAAGTCATTTTTTTGTTTTTGATCTCGTCGACTTTTTTATGGGCGGCGTCAAATTGTTCACGGGTGATCGGATAAACGATCGCTTCGTTGTATTCGGCAAATTTCGGAAAATCCTGCGACAGTTTTCCCGGGCAGCCGGTGATTTTCTGCAAAGGATTTTTGGCTTCGGAAAAGGAAAAGCTCCACAATGTTTCTTTGCCCGCTTCATCGGTCAGTCCGACAAAAGCATGCCCCGTGTGCGCCGTAATTCCCGAACGTTTAAAGGGATTGTATCCCGGTTTCAGCATTTCCAGCGGCGTGCAGACATATAAGGTTGCTTTGCAGTTTTTTTCATCGGACATGAGCGTATTCCCTGATCATTTTAAAGAAATAATACATTTGTCCAAAAAATTTGTCCAGTTGTTTTTTTGATTCTTGCCTGACGGACAGGCTTTAATATACAGTCAGACAGGGAATTTTGTTCATAGGCGGGGCTTGTGATGCTGTATTCATATATTATTGTTCCGAATAAAGTTTTGCGGGAAGGAATAAAAGCGCCGTTTTTGTTGAATGAACAGGAACTGCGGCATTATGCCGGCCGGGCCGGGACAACCCGGAAAGCCGGAATTGAGGCTTATCTGGAAACGGTGTTTCCGGGCCGTTCGCGTGCGATATCGTGTCTGACGGAACGGGTTCCGGATACGGGCTGCCGGAAAATTCGGGAATTTAAAAGGCTGCGGGAATGTTTTTGTTTTTCCGAAGAAATTCTGAAAAATAAGGAAATTGTGGATTCTGTCTGGTTGATTGACGGGGACAATATTACTCCGGCAGCCGGTTTGGATTTTTCATCGCCGGCTTGGGAAACCGTGCGCGATGATGATGATCTTTTTTTTAAACGAATCCGGCATTATATGCTGGTATTGAAAAACGGTTTTCTGCCGCCCGGATATATAAAAAAGGCTTCGGATTAACGAAGCCTTTTGATTTTATAAATATTTGTCGCCCCAGGGCTTGGCCAGCCGCAGGATTTCGCCCATGGCCTCTTTTTCAAAGAAAGTATGATCCTTACCCCAGATGACTTTTGAAACCGTTTTCTGTCCGCAGCGGTATAAAACCTTGTCTGTCAGCAAATGGCCGCGGAACGGAACGGTCGTGTCTTCGGATCCGTGAACCAAAATAAATTCCGGACGAGACAAAGACGGGTGGGATTCGACTTCGACGGCGTTAATCAAACAGCCGGCGATAATCATGGCGCCGCCTAA
Organism: uncultured Rhodospirillaceae bacterium; assembly: GCA_900550445.1. GTDB lineage: Bacteria > Pseudomonadota > Alphaproteobacteria > CAAGCB01 > CAG-977 > UBA11549. The sequence continues at coordinate 17,682 of URSF01000032.1, forward strand.
AGGAATTAATGTTCCTTCGGGACTCCAGTCCGCCAGCAAATCGGATTCCGCAATCATCTGAACGGCCAGCATGGCGCCTTGCGATACGCCGAAAATATAAGTGTCCTGCGCTCCGATTTTATGAAAATCCATGCGTTCACGGATAAATTCGATGACTTTCAACGCCGCTGAATTATACCAGTTATACATGCGCGTCAGCTTTTTCAAAGGCTTCTTTCCCAGTTTTTCGGGCGGAATCGTAAACCAGACGTCTTTGAAATTTTTCGGTATGCCAAACCATTGCCGGGCTTCTTCGTTGCCGTCCATCGGTTCCAGTCCGTCGGGAACGTAAAAAGCGGCGTTTGGCATTACCTGCTGCAATTCTTTGACAAACCAGGCGTTTGTTTCACCCGTTCCGCCCATGCCGTGCAGATAAATTACCAGCTGGCGGGGCTTTTGGCCGTTTTCGGGCATTAAAACGGCGCTGTTCAGTAATGGTTTCCTTTTCATTTCAGCTCCTTAAAACGGCTCCGGTGGCAGCACTGACGGCTCCGACGACACGACGACAAACGCTTTCGATTTCTTCGTCCGTCATCGTTTTTTCCACCGGCTGAATCGTCAGCTGAATGGCGATTGATTTCTTATCGCCCAGATTTTCGCCTTCGTACAAGTCAAAAACGGAAACGTCCGTAATTAACGCCTTGTCCGTATTTTTAGCCGCGGCGACGATTTTTTCCGCTTCTGCGGAACGCGGCGCCAAAAAGGCCAGGTCGCGCACAATCGGCGTAAAGGCGGACAGTTTTAAAGGTTTCTGCCCTTTGCCGTTTTTCTTTTTTGCAGGCGGCAGGCGGCCTAAAAAGACTTCGCAGGCGCAGACAGGCGTTTTAACGTCCAGCGCTTTCAATACTTTCGGGTGAAGCTCGCCGAAATAAGCCAGAACCGTTTTGCCGATTTTCACCGCGCCCGAACGGCCGGGGTGATACCAAGCCGGCGCTTCGCGCGTGATTTGAACGTTCTGCGGCGCTTCGGCGGCGTCCAAAGCCGCCAAAACGTCCGCTTTGGCGTCAAAAACGTCGACCGGACGTTGAGATACGGCCCAGTGCCGAGGCCCGTTCTGACCGAAGCGAAGCATACAGGCGACCGTTTCCTGTTCCATCGGCTTGAAACCGAAGAACTGCGGGCCGACTTCAAACAGGCAGCCGTCCGGCATGCCTTTGGCGATATTGGATCGCGCCGCCGCAATTAAGTTCGGCAGCAGATTCGGGCGCATTTCATTTAAATCCGCGCTGATCGGATTAGCGATCAAAACAGGCTGCGCCGTGCGGAAAGCCTCAGCGTCTTTGGACGACATAAATGACCAGGTAATCGTCTGATAACCGCCCCGTCCGGCCAAAGCCCTGCGGACGGAAGCTTCACGGCGCTGTGCGGGCTGCAGTATTCCGTGAATACCGTTCGGCCGCGGCAGCTCCAAAGCCGGCAGTTTGTCATATCCGTAAATACGCAATACTTCTTCAACCAGATCATGAACGCCGGAAATGTCGGAACGCCATGTCGGGCGGACAACGGAAAAGATTCCGTTTGCGGCCGTGACCGCACAGCCCAGTTTTTCCAGAATTTCACGGCATTTTTCAGCGGGGATATCAACGCCGCACAACTGTTTTACCCGCTGCGGATCAAACAAAATCGGCGCCGGTTTTTCAGGTTCTTTGCCGGTAATAATAATTTCGGAACATTCGCCGCCGCACAGATCCATAATCATTTGCGCCGCCAGTTCCGCTCCGCAGCCGATTGTCGACGCGGGATCAATGCCGCGTTCAAAACGCTGGCGCGAATCGGAAGTTAAAATCAGTTTTTGGCCGGTTTTGGCAATGCTTTCCGGTTCAAAGTAGGCCGATTCCAAAAGCACTCGCGTCGTACCGTCCTGACAGCCGGAAACTTCGCCGCCCATGATGCCTCCGATTGATTCAACGCCGTTTTCATCGGCAATGACAACCATACCTTCCGACAAAGTATACTCTTTACCGTCCAAAGCCAGCAGTTTTTCGCCGTCTTTGGCGGATCGGACAGTGATCTGCCCTTTTACTTTGTCAGCGTCAAAAACATGCAAAGGACGGCCGAACGTAATGTTAAAATAGTTCGTCACGTCAACCAGAGCGGAAATCGGCCGCAACCCGACGGCTGTCAGACGATCCTGAATCCACTTTGGCGACGGGCCGTTTTTAACGTTTTTGATTTCACGCAGGGTAAAGAACGGCGCGCCCGTTTCAACGGCTTCGTTAACCAGCTTGACGGCCGTTTTAAAGCTTGTATGAACCGGCTTGATTTCCGGTGTTTTCAGCGTTCCCAGCCCTGAGGCCGCCAGATCGCGGGCAATGCCGTATACGCTCATGCAGTCGCCGCGATTGGGGGTGATGGAAACGTCAAACACGGGATCGGACGGATAAACGGTTGTGATTGACGCGCCGACAACCGCATCGGCGGGACATTCGATGATTCCCGTATGATCGGGCCCGACGCCCAGTTCGTCTTCGGCGCACATCATGCCGCAGCTTTCAACGCCGCGGATCTTGCCGGCTTTTAATTTATCCCCGAAAGCGGGCACATAATCGCCCAGACGAGCCAGTATCCCTTTCATTCCCGCGCGCGCGTTCGGTGCGCCGCACACAATTTGCAGCAGTTCTTTTCCCGTGTTGACTTTTAAAACATGCAGATGATCCGAATCGGGGTGCGCAACACATTCGTCAACACTGACGACGATTAAATCTTTGACCGCGGCCAAAGGATCAATCACTTCTTCAACTTCCAGCCCGATGGCCGTTAAACGTTCGGCGATTTCATCAACGCCCGCATCGGTATCCAAAAAATCTTTTAACCAGGAAAGTGTGAATTTCATCGTTTGTTTCCTCCCGTCATACTCAGTCCCGATCCCGTCGAGGGAATGTCTAATGGAACGAATCCGTAATGTTTAATCCAGCGCAGATCGGATTCAAAGAAGGTGCGCAGGTCAGGAATGGCATATTTCAGCATAGCCAGACGATCCAGCCCGATACCGAAAGCGAATCCCTGATAAACGTCGGGATCAATATTGCAGGCTTTCAATACGTTCGGGTGCACCATGCCGCACCCCAGAATTTCCAGCCAATCGCTGCCGGCGCCGATTTTTAATTCTCCGCCGGCGCGCGAACAACCGATGTCCATTTCGGCCGACGGTTCCGTAAACGGGAAAAAGGACGGACGGAAACGAACGGGTACATCGTCCAGTTCAAAAAACGTTTTGACAAATTCAATCAGACAGCCTTTTAAGTGCGCCATATTGGTTTCTTTATCGACAATCAACCCTTCCACCTGATGAAACATCGGCGCGTGCGTCGCGTCGTAGTCGCAGCGGTAAGTTCTGCCCGGCACGATCACGCGGACGGGCGGGGTCTGTTTTTCCATGGTGCGGATCTGAACGGCCGACGTTTGCGTGCGGACAATAAATTTGTCGCCGTTTTCTTCGCCTTTCAGGTAAAAAGTATCCTGCATCTGGCGGGCAGGGTGGTTTTTCGGCGTGTTCAAAGCGGTGAAGTTGTGAAAATCGTCTTCGATATCGGGGCCTTCGGCAACTTCAAATCCCATTTGGCCGAAAATGGCGACGACTTCGTCATACGTTTGATACAACGGGTGAATGCGGCCTTGTTTTTCCGGACGCACGGGCAGAGTAATATCGACGGCTTCACGGGCCAGACGAGCATTGATTTCCGCTTCTTCCAACTGTTCTTTTTTATTTTCGATTGCTTCTGCCAAAGCGTTTTTAATCGTATTAAACTGCTGTCCCGCGGCTTTGCGTTCTTCAGGCGCCATCGCCCCCAGAGATTTCATTTTTTCGGTAATAACGCCTTTTTTTCCCAGAACGGAAACGCGCACGGCGTCCAGATCCGTCAAAGTCGCGGCCTGTTCCACCTGTTTTAGCAGTTGTGTTTGCAGTGTGTCCAATTCACTCATTGCCGATAATCCTTATGTTTGTTAAGCAAAAGGGGCGCAGCGCGCCCCTTTTTTTAATGCATTCCGATGCTTAGTTCAGAGCCGCCTTGACCTGTTCGACGACTTTGGCAAACGCTGCCGGCTGATTCATCGCCAGATCGGCCAGAATTTTTCTGTCCATTTCGATGCCTGTTTTGTGCAGTCCGTTAATGAACTTGGAATACGTCAATCCGTATTCGCGCACACCGGCGTTAATGCGCTGAATCCACAAAGCGCGGAAGTTGCTTTTTTTCTTGCGGCGGTCACGGTAAGCATACTGCAGACCTTTTTCGACCTTTTCCAGAGCGATGCGGTACAGCTTGGAATTGCTTTCGCGATAACCTTTGGCAAGTTTTAAAATCTTTTTGTGCTTGAAATGAGCGGTCACACCGCGTTTTACACGAGCCATTTTCTTTTCTCCTTAATTATACGGCATGAAACGATCGATGATTTTGAAATCGCATTCACGCAACAATGTCGTGCCGCGCGCTTTGCGTTTCATTTTCGTGCCTTTGGAAATCAAACGATGGCGTTTGCAGGCGTATCCGTGCTTGATCGCGCCGGATCCCGTGCGGGCAAAACGCTTTTTGACCGAGCTTTTTGTTTTTAATTTGGGCATTTCCGTCTCCTTGATAAAAATGATTTAACGGTTCGGCGTTTTCAGGCTGCCCTGATATAGCCCGGAAAACGCGATTCCCTTCTTAAGGGGCTCTTTCTTATACGGTTTAATTCATTTGATTGCAAGTGTTATTTTAACGTTTGCAGAGTTTTGCCGTGACAAATTTTGGCAGTTGTTCCGTAAGAGAAAGAACAGGAAAAACGTCAAAAATACACCGCCAATCCCGCAGCCGTTTTGTCTTTATCCGCGCGGACGTGTTCATATTGAACGTAAATTTCCGTGCCGGTACGGATTTTTATCACCGCATAAGCGGAAAAACGGGTGTTATCCGTTGCGGCTTCGTATGAAACGATAAACTTTGCTTTATCTGCCCAGCGATAAAGGCCGCCCGTTTTAACGCCAGCAAAAATACCGCTGTCCCGGACGCCGACGATTGGCACGGCATAGGCTGAAAAACCGTTTTTCGATATGCCCGCCCCGATGCCCGTTTCGATGACGCCGCCGCTTTCCCAGCCGACGCGGAAATATTTTGAAACGGATTGAACGGAAAACAATTTCAACAAATCCAGTTTGTCCGGGCGTCCTTTTTGCATATCAAATCGCACGGACAGCATTTTTGTTTCAAGTTCGGAATTATATGCGTCTGAAACGGTGCGCAAGTCTTGGTAGACAGGAGAAAATTCAATATATGTCGTATCTATGGCAAGTCGTGACGGCGCAGCGGCGGATAAAATATTTTTAACGGGACGTTTTTTTTGCGCGGGCGCACGAACATAGGAAATTTTTTTGATTTTTCCTGCCTGATACAGAAATTGAGCGTATTCGACCGGTGTCGTAAAAGGTTTTTTGCGATGATATTTAAAATCGCCGTTGACCGAAGACAACAAGTTTTCCAATGCCGTGTTACAGTTATGAAAAACAAAAGAATATGCTTCTTGTTTATTTTTCTTTTCTTTCACGCGTTTTTTCAACAGCCGTTTTTCCGCATCGTTCAAGTCCAATTCAAATTCCCACAAAGACCTGTTTTCCGACAGCAAATATTCGGCGGCTTTTTGAGAATAAGGCGACAGCACATAAGCGCCTTCAGCTTTTCCTGCCAGCGTTTTCAAATAGGACGCGGCTCCGTTCAAAACGGCGTAATAACTGAAAGCGTGTTCGTATCCGTTTCCCGAAATCTTTAAAAAAGAATGTCCCATTGCCGAAGCGGGTGACGCGTTGTTTTCCGCCGCTATCACCAAAGACACGCGATCGAAAACGACCTTTTGTTCATATTCGGTTTCCGCGACCGCGCCAAACGAAAAAAGCCAAAAAGCGGCGAAGAAAACTCCGCCGCCTTTTGTTTTATTGTTTACAGCCATCTTTCGGCACAACATTGACCATGATGTTGCTGTCATATTCCCAAGCCGATCCGGTAGCAACATCCGTGGTAGACCCCAACAGACCGCCAAAGATGAAGTTCCCCCAGAACCACGGATTAAGACGCGACTTGACAATCGTTGTCGAAGGCAGAACACATTCGGCTTCCGTCACATTGATGACGATATCCCCCGCAGACTTTTCAACCGAAAGAGCCTGAGGAATCAAAGTCGGTATCGTTCCGCTTTTTCCCGTAACGACAACATTTGCCTGTTTTCCGTTTGATGTCGAAATATTCATTGTCTGAGAAGATCCTTTGACAATGGTTGCGCAACCGGACAGTCCCGCCAAAGCGAGCAAGATAAAAATCATTTTTTTCATTGTTCGCTCCCTCAGAAATAAAACCTGACGCCCAGACCGAATTCCGCCAGATTTTCGATATAATCGGTATCATCGTCATAATCCAAAAAGACATAGCGCACATTGCCCGTCAAAGCGATATGCTCGGCCAGTTTGACTTCCGCTCCGATTCCGAAACGCAAACCGATATGATCTTCCGAAGACGAAGTCGTGTACACCCCGTGCATCGAATGAAATTCTTCATCAAGCGAAAAGTCATAATACCCCACGCCTGCGGAAGCAACGACATTGACTTTTTCAGAAGGCGGAAAATAAACAGAAGCATCAACGCCGTACGCTTTAAAACTGCCTGTTGTTTTATATGTACCCGGAACTGAACCCAAATAAGCATATGTTGTTTTGTCTTCTTCCGAGGAAAACTGATAAAATCCCGTAAGAGAGATTTGATTGTTGAATTTCATACCGGCGGACAAAGTTATCGCGGAATAAGCGTCTTCGACAAAGTTATCCAGACCGTCCGTGATATCCACGCCGATCCCCGAAACATCAAGCCCCAAGACGCCTTGAAGATACTTGGTTTCCGTTTTATCGCCGACAACCTGCACCGGAGCCGTTTGCGCCCGCGCAACGCCGCAAAGCAGGAAAAATCCCGCTAAAAAAGAAATAATTATTTTTTTCATTCCTGAACATTCCTTTGTTAAACATTAAACAAAAACCCACCGATCAGGTGGGCGGATGTTCAGAAACCGTACAATAATAAAAGACGGCATGACGCTTTCGCGCATAGCCTTATAACGCCATCATTGTTAGAAAGAAAAGATGTATACTCTAATTTAGTAAACAGGCATTTAGCCTG
>URSF01000033.1 GCA_900550445.1 uncultured Rhodospirillaceae bacterium
AAGTTTTCTTTCCCGCCGTTGTTTTGTTTTCTTATAAAAAAACAGGAAACAATCCCTCACCTCTATCTGTTATTTATTCGTTTATCCGGATTTGACACGGTCATACGCCCAATCCGGTCGCGAGCATAATTTGCGCACATCATCTGCTTCTACCGTCGCGCCGCACCAAAAACGCAACCCGGCCGTCGCGTCTTTATACGCGTTGCAGTCAAACGCAACACCTTCGTCCCCCGGCAGTGCAACCATTCTTTTTACAACGTCCTTTTGTTCTTCGGGCGGTTTTCCCCCCTCTGACTCCTGCGCAAAAAAAAAGCGGCGATGTTTCGCCGCTCCGGTTTTATTGATTTTCGTCTTTGACATATTCTGTTCTGGGCGGTTCCGCCGCAGCGACGGCCCCGATTTCCAACCCGCAGAAATCGCAGTGAAACTCTTCTTTTTCATTAAAGTCATCACTTAAAAGAACATAGACTTTATTCCTTTTATGGCAATGCGGGCAAACGACTTCATAGACAACTTCTTTCATGATCTGCTTCCCTCATTCAGCCGCTGATGAAAAGCCGGCGGCATATTATTTATTTTGTTCAGATTTCCTTGCAACGACATTTGTTTTTTCGACCCATCGCCGGCAACAGTTTCCTGTTCTGTATGAGCACCGACTTTTTGTTGCAGAGAAACCTTTTGTTTCGGAGCTTCCCGCCATGCCGTCCACCCTTTTGTTTCGGGATCTTTCAACAAAACGCTTTGCATAATATCCGCCATACCGTCACGATCTTTGATCATTTTGACAAAATCAGATGGCGTTGCAAACCCGTCCAAAGGCACGCCGACCAGACAAACATCGCGCCCGATGCTGTTTGATACGATAGTATCTCTTTTTCCGCTGTTATATACCGCAGGTTTTTGAAAAACAGCAATCGGTTTGCCCGTCGATGATTTTTCGGCAGGAATATATCCGGCCGGGATTTCCGGCTTTCCGTCCACGACTTCGATTTTCGACACATCAACGTTCTGACGCCCCCAGTCATAATGCAAATCCTGATAAAAAGCGTCTCGCAGACCGAATTCCGTCAACTCTCCGCTCCGGTTCTTTTTAATCAACCAACATAAAGTATGTTCTTCCAGGTTATGCATTTTTTGCGTTGTATCAACAAGATATTTTCCATCTTCTGTCATTTGAGGAGCATACAGCTTATCAACCATTATCGGATTACCGTTTTCATCTTTTAAAATCGTATATTCCGTATCACTGTGCCACTTCTTTTTTTCTTCTTGTTTCATGACAACCGGCATTCTGACTTCGACGTCTGCCGTCCTTAACTCCGTATCCAGAATATCGAAAAACTTTTGCGCCTGTTGCCCTTTTGTTTCGACGGTATTTCCCTGCCACGCAGAATAATACATCTCGCTCAGACATTCGTTCATTTGCTGTTTCTGCCACATATCAAACATAATTTGCTTAACCTGCGCATGATGGCGGCAATCCCCCATTCCCAAAGCAAAAATGGCTGAAATATTTGTTCTTGTATCAACGTTTTTGTCTTTATCGCCTATTTTTTTCCCGCAGGCGCGCAGCACGGATTTTACGGTGGCGTCATACACGGATTCGCCGTTTTCATTTTTGCTCAGAGCATTATTTTCCATATGCAGATTGCTGCCGGCGAAATTTTCCGTGGTAAACGTCTGTCGAATAAACCGATCGGCGACACACATAAACAATTCCGGGTCTTTAATTTCCGTTAACGGAGACAACATCAGCTGCGCCATATCGGCGCCGGGGATCGATTTGTCAAATTTAATCCCCAGCTCTGCCGGAGTCATTTTGACCAACCCGGTAAACAGCCGTAAATCTTTTCTGGACACCGTATGATCCGGCAGCTGTCCGCCGAACGCCATATTTCCGCTGACCCGGTTTGTCCCGCGGAAAGCCGAACCGCACCCGCGGTAAGAATAACTGTGATCCCGCACGGCCTGCAGCTTGGGATCTTCGGTCATATACCGGTCTTTGTTCAGCTCGTGCTTAAAAACAATCACGTCTGTTTTTCTTCCGCTTTTATCTTCTTGCGGCACGGCGGATTCTTTTAATCCTTCCAGCCTCCGACAAACAGCTGCGACATGTTCGGACGGCATGGATTTTGATATGCGGTCCATATCTCTGGCGATATCGTCCAGCTCCCACTGATACCGAATACTGTTTTCCAACCGGTTGTACAGATGATTGATCACTTTTTTATCTTCGCCGGCGATGCAGGCGGCCTGCAAAGCGGCAGAGACACAAAAGTAATCATTTGATTCTTCCGCCCCGTCGCGCAAAGCGGCCAGATATACGACTTTTGCCGTTTCTCTGGCTCTGTCGGTTTTTCCCAACATAATATTGCCGTGAACAGCCTGAATACCGACCGAAGATTCCAACGTTGCCATAAATCCCGATTCCAACCGAGCCACGGAATCAGTCATTAATTCTTTTTTCCGCTTTCCTTCGGCCGTTTTGTCGGCCATTTCCGTTTTATCGGCGATATACCGCAGACACCGCCCGATATTTTCATATGCGACTCCGTTGCCGTACCCTTCGTCAATCAGCTTCAGACAAATATCCATTGAAAAGTGGTAATCCCACATTTTATCGGCCAGCTTTTCACTGTTGGTTTTCCCATCATCGACCGGCTTTCCGCGCGGCACTTTACGATAAGCGACGGCCAGCTGTTCGCAGACCATGGGAGCATTTTTAAAATCTTCGTTATCCGCCTTTTTATATAAAGAAATCATTTTATCAAAAGCGGCCAGATCGCGGTAAGCCGAAAATAACGCCATGATCTGACTGGAATCCAAATGCTCGGTTCCCTGATTAACGATCCGGTCCAGCGCCGCTAATTTTTCTTCTTTGGATCTGTAATCTTCTTTGCCGTCTTTTCCGTGATTCGGCCCCGTAACAGCCATTGCGGCGCTGATTTGCGCTGCAAAATCGCGTTTTTCAACGGTTCTGGAAGCATTTTGGTTAAAAGAATCAGATAATTCGGAAAAATTAATCAAATGATCGCGCTTCATTAAAACAACCCCTTTTATCATTACTTACCTTACAAAATAACAAAAAATCCTTTAGAAAGTCAACTGAATTTTTAGACAAAATTTCCCGAAATTTTTTCTTGCTTTCCTCTAGATTATTTTCGCTTGACTTTCTTTGAATTGTTATTTTATTATTTCTTTGTCCCATGAGGGAGTAGTTTGCGCACAACGTGTGTGTGGCAAGTCAACACCGTGGCCGCGATGTCGGTCTGGCTTGTCTTAAAGAACAAGACTCATGTACAGACTGAACGTTTTTCAGTTCGTACATGAGTCTTTTTTTAAACTTAAAAGAGGTGCTATTTATGGACGCTTTTACAAAGACTAAACAGCAGGTTTTAGACGAACTGGGCGTTTCTGAACAAAAAGGCCTGTCCGAAGAACAGGCTGTCGACAACGCCGTTCGTTTCGGCGTCAATCAGTTATCCCGCCCGCCGCAGGAATCTTTGTTAAAGAAAATATGGAACAACCTGACCGAACCGATGGTTTTAATGCTGGTCATTGCCGCCATTATCGCTTTCGGCGTCAATTACGCCCGCGGCCTGAACGGCGATGAAACGGAATACATCGAATGTGTCGGCATTATCGCCGCCATTTTTCTGTCCGTTGCCATTTCTCTGATTATGGAAGGCAAAAGTGCCAAAGCATTTGAAGCCTTAAATAAAATGAAGGACGACATTCCGGCCAAAGTTTTCAGAAACGGGAAAGTTCGCCTGATCAGCCAGAAAGACATTGTCGTCGGCGACATTGTCTGCCTGGGAACGGGGGCGAAAGTCCCTGCCGACGGCCGTCTGCTGGAAAGCGTCGACTTGCGCGTGGAGGAAGCCTCTTTAACCGGTGAAAGCGAAGCCGTCAAAAAAGATGCCGACGCCGTTTTTTCCGATCCGAAAACACCGCTGGCCGACCGGACGAACATGCTTTATTCGGGAACATTCGTCACGGCCGGTTCCGGCACCATGGTCGTCACGGCTGTCGGCAACGAAACGGAATTCGGCCAGATTGCCAAAGAATTGTCCTCTACGGAAAAAAGCCTGACCCCGCTGCAGGAAAAACTGGCTCATCTGGGCAGCGTTATTGCGATTTGGGGCGTTTCCATGGCCACTTTGGCCTTTTTAATCCAGCTGGGCATGTTCATTTCCGACGGAACGGCAAACCTCAATAACGTTTCGGAAGCCTTCATCACCAGCATTGTCCTGATCGTAGCCGCCGTGCCCGAAGGCCTGCCGACGACGGTCGCCATCTGTCTGGCGATCAACATCATCAAAATGTCCAAAGAAAACGCTTTGGTCAAAAAAATGATCGCCTGCGAAACAATCGGCTGCATCAACGTTATTTGTTCGGATAAAACGGGCACCTTGACGGAAAACAGAATGACCGTGCAGCAGGTCTGCGAACGCGGCATTTTAAAACAGCCGCAGGACGTTGCGGATATGGATCTGCTAAAAAACTTCAGCCTGAATTCGACGGCTGATATCGGCATTGAAAACAACGCCTACACCTTTATCGGCAATCCGACGGAATGCGCTCTTCTGGTCGCGGCGGACAAAGCCGGAAAAGATTATCAGCAGATCCGCAAATCGTTCGGCATCGCACACGTTTATCCGTTTTCTTCGGATACAAAGAACATGACGACCGTTGTCCGCGGTGAAAACGGCTATACCGTTTATACCAAAGGCAGTCCTGAAAAAATTCTGTCGATGTGTTCTTTGGACGCCGCGGAAAAACAAAAGTACGAAGAACAAATCACCGCTTTTCAGAAAAAGGCTTGCCGCGTTATCGGCTTTGCCCACAAAAACATCGAAACCTGCCCGGATTTTGAAACCCGGCGCGACGATATTGAAAGCAATTTGATTTTCGACGGCTTTACCGCTATTGCCGATCCGCTGCGCAAAGAAGTCTATGACGCCGTGCGCAGCTGCCGCAAAGCCGGCATTGACGTCAAAATGCTGACAGGCGACAACATCGTCACCGCAACGGCGATTGCGAACGATTTGTCTTTGCTTGACGAAAATCACATAGCTCTGGAAGCCAAGGACATAGATGCGTTAAGCGAAAAAGAACTGTTCGATCTTTTGCCGAAAATCCGCGTTATCGCCCGCAGCACGCCCGTTATTAAAATGCGTGTCGTCAAAGCGTTAAAGGCAATGAAATGCGTTGTTGCCGTAACCGGCGACGGCATTAATGACGCTCCTGCGATTAAAAACGCGGATATCGGCCTGGCCATGGGCATATCCGGAACGGAAGTATCCAAGGAAGCCAGCGACGTTGTCCTGCTGGACGATTCTTTTTCAACAATTGTCAAAGCCATTCAATGGGGCCGCGGTATTTATGAAAACTTCCAGCGTTTTATCCTGTTTCAGCTGACGGTCAACTTGTCTTCGGTTGTCGTTGTTTTGGTTTCTCTGCTGGCCGGTTTTCCGACGCCGTTTACGGCTTTACAGCTGCTGTGGGTCAACCTGATCATGGACGGCCCTCCCGCTTTGACGCTCAGTCTGGAACCGATCCGCAGCACGTTAATGGACAATAAACCGACTCCGCGTAATGCGAGCATCGTCACTAAGGAAATGCTGGCGCGCATTGTTTTCAATGGTTTGTTTATTTCCGCCATTTTCATGCTTCAGACCTCTCAAAATATTTTGGGCGGCACACCGGAACAAAACCGCACGATTTTGTTTACACTGTTCGTGATGTTCCAGCTGATGAACGCTTTTTCCTGCCGGGAATTGACGCACGAAAGCATTTTCAAACACTTTTTTGACAACAAACTGATGCTGATTGCTTTTGTCGCCACTTTCCTGCTGCAATACGTGATCAGCCAGTACGGCGGTTACGTCTTCGGAACAGTTCCTCTGCCGACGGAAATGTGGTTGAAAATCATCGGCCTTTCCGCAACAGTCATCATCGCCTCGGAATTTTTCAAAGTGTTGATGACCATTCATCAGAAATTGAAAGAAAAGAAATAAACGTTCGAAAAAAGAAGGGGGGAAAAATCTTTCCCCCTTTTTTTCGGAATTGATTGACTTTTACCCGAAAACTGAAATGATTGAAAGAACGAGGTAAAAATGACCAAAGCGAGCGACAACCGTTTTTATCATTATGCGGCGCTTTATCTGCGCGAAGAATTTGCAGAAAAAACAGAAACGCTGAATGATGATGAACTGAAAGACCTGATTGATGATGGTCTGCGGGCGGCGCATGCGAATCATTTTTCAACGCAAGCCGACGCCATGGCTTTTATAGATATAGACATGCGCCTGGAAAACGTTTTATCCGATGACGCCCCGCCTGTTTGGGCGCAAAAGATTTTAACGGACACATCTTTGACAAACGAACAGAAACTCAACTGCCTCAGAGATGCTTACTGTACGTTTGAATGGCTGGAGCAAACACATGACACAACAAAATAACCCTGTATATTCAACGGCCGAACACCCGGACCTCAGCTTTGCAAAAATCCCGCACGAACAGGGAATGAGCTATGAATTCGATCTCCGGACGGAAGTTTCCCCGCTGTTTGAAAAATTCGCCCGCAAATACCATAAAGCGGAATCTCTGCCGCCGGCGCCGGGATACGAAGCTCCCAGACGCGGTAAAATTTTTGATTTCTTTTATAATAATTCCGGCCATGTGTTTTTCAACCTTGTAATGAAAAAAGACAATCAAATTATCGGACAGCGCCAGATCGGCTTTTCGGCCGATAAAACGCCGGATCCCGAAAAGGCCGCAAAGATAAAAATCGGCGTTCCGGGATATGTTTTTGATCAGGAAAAATCAGATCCCAGCTACCATTTTCATAAGACTTACAAACTGACCCGCGAACAATTCGACAATGTTGTCAGGTTTGTCGAAGACAGCATTAAAAATCCGCCGACGTATCACTGGCCCGTGGCGATGAACTGCGCCCGCTTTGCCAAAAAGGCGGCGCAGGCAGCCGATATTCCGAACGCGTCCCTGACCAGCGTCTTTAACCTGCCGATAACGACGCAGGTTTACATGGGCGTATCTAAAGTTGCCGACAAAGTCGAAAAAGCCGCAAAGAAAATCAAAAAGATTTTTTCGTCCGACCATATGGCTCCGGTTCCCGAAAAGAAACAGGACGCCGCCGGACGGCTGACCGAAAAACTCCTAAAACGAAAACAAAACGAACGCTAAAAAAACACCCGTCGCCGGGTGTTTTTTTTATTATCGGTATATCCGCTGCATAGCAAAAGAACAATAATGATCCAGACTGTTGTTTCCGTCCTGATCCGTAATGATTTCGTCCAGCCGTTCGGGGCCTTCGGCATTGGAAGTCAGCAAATAATTCACACCATCGATTGCAACAAGCGACTGCATACCGTTTGAACAAGGAACAGCATATTCGTCCCCGCCGCTTTTTTCCGGATAAACCCCGCCGGGCTGCCCTGTCGTAATTAAACGCGTCTGTTGAACATTCGGATCATAAACCCGCAGATACGTATACCGGCATTGCGGCGCCTCATATAACGCCTGAACGATATATTCGCTGTTTTGATCATTGTTGTAATCAATTTTGTTTCCGGACACACCGCCTCTGGAATTTTTCGCCAGCAGATAATCGCCGCCGCTTTGCCGCGCGACACAAGCCTGACGCTCTTCATCGCTTTTTCCTTCCTGCTGTGCGGAAACGGCGCACATCTGCTGATGATAAAGCGCATAAGCTTCTTTCATCAGATTTTTCATATTTACCGAAGGATAGGTTTTGTATTCTTTTTTCGCGACTTTTTCGCAAACCGGCTCCTGTTCACCGAAAACCGTCGTCAGTTTAACGGAATCGGAAGAAATCGTACAAACGTCTTTAAAGAACAAATGCTCCGGCACGAATTCAAAAATAGAAAACCGTTTTGCGTCCGGATCGCTGTTTGACGCGTATAATTTTCCGTTCAGCTCGAAATATCCGATGCGGTCCGGCTGCCACATCGGAAAATATACCGGCTTGACAACGGCCTGCTGCGGCGGTTCGCTTTCCTGCCGGACTTTCATTTCCGTTTCGGGCAGATTTTCTATACCGCTGTAAAAAGTCGTAAATTCATAAACGGCGCCGCTTTTGCTTTTAAACGTAATTTTATCCTGCCTGTCCGCGAATTTACCGGACTGCAGAACGACCTGACACACATCGGAATCCGCGGCGGTTACCGGAGATTCCTTATATTCTCTGCTGACAATTTCACGAATACATCCGGTACACACATCGCTTCTTTCGGACAAATACAAATTAAACGCTTCGCTGTCTTTAACCCCGGCGGCCAGCCTGCTTTTATATTCGGCCAAAGCGTCGTTCAGCATTTCAACGGACATTTCTTCCTGTCCGTCTTTTAAAATCTCGTTTAAAAAAGCGTCTTCGTTCCGGATTTCGATTTTTTGATCATAATACGGATCTCCTTTTTCAGGCATATCGAAAATATCCAAAACATCGCCGTCAAATTCTTCTTGCGCCGCGTTTTCGGCGTCATAATTTTTTTCTTCGGCCCGCGCGGAAGATAAACCGTTAACGGCGACGGCGGCTAAAAGAAAATAAAACAATAAACGACAGATCATATTCTTTCCTCCCGAACTTTCATTAAATTTATAATAAGCCGTCACGAAAATCCAATTTAAAAATTGCAGGCATAATTTTCCTTTTTTCCAAATTTCGCAGACCTCCCGGCTGATTTTTTTAAAAGCATCTTGACCTTCCGTATATTCTTTTGCATATTTTAGGGCAGAAGGGATCATTTGAGATGCGGTTCAGACGGCAGGAACGGTTGTACGCCGATATCAATGCTATTCTCTTGCGTCCGGAGTCCCCGTTTTTGGTATTTTGATAATAACAAAGCTCTGCCGCAGAATTTCCGGAAAGATTCCGGCAGCGTTTCAGGTGATTGAATGAAAAAACAGACCAAACATGTTATGAACGGACTGGCTGCCGCGCTGGTTTTATTTGCGGCTGTAAAGGGCGCTTTTTTTTACAGAGATTACAGAATAGAAAAGTCGCTGCTCAGCATTGAACGCGCCGAAAGTTCGTTCAGTTTTGAAAAACTGGCCTCAAAGGCTAAAGCTCTGTCCGAACTGCCATTTGTCGCTCCGGGGAAAGATCTGCCGAAAGAATTGCAGGATCTTGATTACGATGAATACCGTTCAATCCGCTTCAAACGGGAAAAAGGCCCGTGGTACGGCACTCACAAACCGTTTGAAGTCCAGTTTTTCCATGCCGGCGCCCTGTTTCAAAATTCCGTTAAAATCAATGAAGTTATCGGCGGTAAATCCTATCCGTTAAAATATTCGCCCGATTTCTTTAATTTTGGTCATAACCGGTTGAACACCGAACATTTGTCCGATATCGGCTACGCGGGTTTCAGACTGCACTATCCGTTAAATACGGACGATTATTTTGACGAATTGATTGCTTTTTTGGGCGCCAGCTATTTTCGCGCACTGGCCGAAGGCCAAAAATACGGAATTTCCGCCCGCGGTCTGGCAATCGACACAGCCGTGTCAACCGGCGAAGAATTTCCCGTTTTCAAGGAATTCTGGCTCCAGCGCCCCAGATGGCACGATAATTCGGCCGTCATTTACGCTCTGCTGGACAGCCCCAGTATAACGGGCGCTTACAAATTCACCATCACACCGGGCGCGGACACGGTGATTCGCGTTGAAACCCGCCTGTTTGCCAGAAAAGAAATCGGTAAACTCGGAATTGCGCCGTTAACGTCCATGTATCTGTTCGGCGAAAACACAAAAAACAAATTTGATGATTTCCGCCCCGAAGTCCATGACAGCGACGGCCTGCTGCTTTCAAACGCGAACGGTGAATGGCTGTGGCGGCCTTTGGATAATTCAAAATATCTGCGTATCAGCGATTTTGCCGATGAAAACCCGAAAGGTTTCGGCCTTTTGCAGCGGGATCGCGATCTGTCCAACTATCTGGATTTTGAATCCCATTATGAACAACGTCCCAGCGTTTGGGTTGAACCTGTCGGTGATTGGGGAAAAGGTGTCGTTGAGCTGGTCGAAATTCCGTCGGATCAGGAAATACATGATAATGTCGTCGCTTACTGGGTTTCTGACGAAAAAGTCACTGCCGGACAGGAATTGCGGTATACTTATAATCTGCATTGGTTTACCGATCTGCCCGTTGAAAAGATTCCCGGCGCCGTAACCGCGACCAGAACGGGTATCGGAGGCATTTCAGGACAACAGGAAATAGAAAAACGCAAATTCGTTATCGATTTTGATATTTTGAACATGCAAGAGGAAGTCGAAAAAGGAATAGCGGTTTTGGAAACTTCTGCCAGCGAAGGCAAAATCGTCCAACAGCAGCTGGTTTATAATCCGACAACCGGCGGACTGACGGCTTATATTGATTTTAAACCGAACGGCAAAATTTCCGAACTAAGAGCTTCCGTCGTAAAGAAAGGACGCCATATTTCCGAAATCTGGAGTTATCAATGGCTGCCATAAAAATACAAAGCCTGCGCGACGTGGCGCGTGTTTATCTGCAGACACTGGGTTATCAGATGTCCGAACTGACCGACGATGATATTTCGTCATTTTTGTCGGCGGCGGATATTCGGTCCGAAACGGCCGAAGAGCTGGTCCGCAAAGCCGATGAAATTCTGTTTGATAACGCATTAAAAATTTTTAACGACATTTATTTTGAAAAAGAACAGACGGTCGCCTACTTTAAACTGTTTTTTTCAATTTTTGACGGCGCGAAGATCTGCACGGTAAAAGACCTTGTCAAAGGAAAAATCCCGTCGGAACTGGTTCAGAAAATGCAGCAACAGGCTGTTGTAAACGCCCCCGAATATCACTTTGAACACATGAAACCCCAGACGATTGACGAAGTCCATTGGTTTGGCAGAATATTTTCTTGTTTAAAAAAGGAAAAAAAGAAATGAGAGAATACGTTCCGATCACCAAAAAACAGGTTTTCCGCCGCCGCCGTATGGTTTTCGGCCTGTCCGCTTTCAGCACGCTGCTTGCCACGTTAAAATGGATCACGGCCATTCCCAGCGATTCTTACATTTATACGAAAATTCTGATGATTTCCCTGTTCAGCCTGACCTTTGGCTGGATTGCCCTGTTTTTCTGGTCCAGTTTGTTTGGCTTTTTTGAATTGCTGCGCCGCAAAAAGCCGGTCGGACTGAAATGGGCGGCCGACGACGTTGCTCTGAGCGGCAAAACCGCCGTATTAATGCCCATATACAACGAAGAACCCGTCAAAGTTTATGCCAACCTGCTGGCCATGGCGCAAGAACTGGATCAAACCGGTCAAGGCAGCCATTTTGATATTTTTGTCCTCAGCGACACGACAGACCCGAAAACCTGGGTAAAAGAAGAAAAAATGTGGCTGGAAACACAGCGCCGCATGCCGCGGAATATACGGCTGTATTATCGCCGCCGCGTGCGAAACACGGCCCGAAAGAGCGGAAATATTGAAGATTTCTGCAAAAAATGGGGCTGCCTGTACGATTTTATGATTGTTTTGGACGCAGACAGCCTTCTGGCCGGCCGGACGATGCTGAAAATGTCTCAGCTGATGCAGATAAACGCGGACACCGGTATTATTCAGGCACCGCCGATGTGCATTAACAGAAACTCTTTGTTTGCCCGTATTCAACAGTTTGCCGGCAAAGTTTACGGCAGCGTCGTTGCGGCGGGATCCGCTTACTGGCAGGACGGCGAAAGCAATTATTGGGGTCATAACGCGATCATTCGCGTCAAAGCATTTATGGATTGCTGCAAACTGCCCGTGTTGACGGGCAAAGCCCCTTTCGGCGGCCATATTCTCAGTCATGATTTTGTCGAGGCTTCGTTAATTTGCCGCGGCGGCTGGCGGACATGGCTGCTGCCCGAACTGAACGGCAGTTACGAAGAATGTCCTCCCAGCATGATTGACTTTGCGATTCGCGACAGACGGTGGTGCCAGGGGAACTTGCAGCATATTAAGGTCCTTTTGTCGCGGAATTTAAATCCTGTCAGCCGAATTCACTTTTTAATCGGCATTATGTCTTATGTTTCCTCTCCGCTTTGGCTGTGCTTTCTTCTGGTCGGCATTGCCGCGGCATTGGGCAAAGCCTTAATTCCGACGAATTATTTTCCCGTGGGCTATTCCTTGTTTCCGACATGGCCCGTTTTTGACAAAGTAGGCACAATCAGCCTGTTTTTATTGTCTATGTTTATGCTGGTTTTTCCAAAATTTCTGGGTTTGATTGTTTATATTGCCCAAAACCGACGGAAAGATATTGACGGTATTTTCAGCGCGGTAAAAAGCGTTCTGGCGGAAATTCTGTTCAGCGCGCTGACGGCGCCGGTTATGATGATGTTCCAAAGCAAATTCGTCTTTGACATTTTGTTCGGTTCATCTGTCAGCTGGAATCCGCAAAACCGTGATGAAACGGGAACCCCCTGGAAAACGGCGGCAAAAGTTCATTTCTGGCATACCCTGTTAGGCCTGGTAACAACCGTTGTCGTGTGGAAATACGTTAACGTTTTGTTTTGGTGGATTTTGCCGGTCACAGTCGGACTGACGTTTTCGATTCCGGTTTCCGTACTGTCTTCCCGGGAAGAATCCGGCTTAAAGGCCAAGAAACATAAATACTTTATTATTCCCGAAGAATTGAATACCCCTTCCGTTTTGCAAAAAGCGCAGCGCAGCCTGTCCGAATTGCAACAATACGCCGCATATGAACGGGGCGTTATAGACGTCATCAGCGATTCTGATCTGAACGCGCTGCATATTCTGATGCTGCCGGTAAACGGCCCGGCGCCGGATTTTGATGAAGCAGTGTTAAAACAAGGCCGGATTAAACTGGAAAATTTCATCAACTACGGCGTAAAAACCGAGTTTACCAAAGAAGAAGAAATCGCTTTGTTATATTCGCCGGATTTTCTGGAAACGGCGCGATTGTCTTATCTGCTTAACGCGGCTTAACTTCTTTGTTTTTTATCAGACAGCCTCCGTTTTTCCGGAGGCTGTTTTTATTCTTCTGATTGCATAAGAAACATAATTTATATACTATGGATTTAATATTTAATCATCAGGTTGTTTTATGGGGATTTTTTTTGATTACTGCCGCCGGTTTGGGTATGGACTGAACGGCTTTTTTCTAATGGAAAAAGACCGGATTGCTCTATGGCTTCCCGTTATGTTCGGTGCGGGAATCGGCTTTTATTTTTCTTTGCCGGAAGAACCGCTGCTTACGACGACGCTCTGCATTTTTATCTGTGCCTGTTTTCTTGTCTGGGACTGCCGCAGAAATACCGTTTATCTGTTTTCCGCCGTATTTTTTCTGCTGTTCTGCGCCGGAATTTTTTTCACTCAGCTGCGTGTTTTTTCCCTCAGCGAACCGCGCATTAAAATGCGGACCGGACTTTTGTCCGTCACGGGAACCGTTCAGGACGTTCAGGAATATCCTGACGGACGCGGCCGCCTGATTTTAAAAAACATTCGGATCGATTCTTTTCCCGACTGGAAAACACCCGCAAAAATATGGCTGAATCTGCCTGCCGGCATACAAATGCCGCAGACAAACGACCTTGTTGAAACCGAAGCGTTTCTTTCCACTCCCTACCCTGCCGGCACACCGGACGGATTTGATTTCAGCCGCCTGTTGTATTTTCGGCAAATCGGCGCCATCGGATCCGTTCACGGCGATTTTAAAATCCTGAAACAATCCGGCAGCTCAACCGTCCGCAGCGCCGTCAACCGAAAAATTGACACCGTCCTGCCCGCCGACACGGCCGGCGTGGCAAAAGCGTTAATAACCGGCAGTACCAAAAGCATACCGCTTGATATCGTTCAAAACTACCGCGACGCGGGCATTGCGCATATTCTGTCAGTTTCCGGCCTGCATATGTCCTTGCTGGCAGGATTGGTTTTTGCCGTTACCAGAACATTGCTGGCATTAATTCCCGCTGCCGCGCTGTATTGGAACACGAAAAAAATCGCTGCGGTAATTTCCCTGATCGTCTGTTTTGCCTATCTGCACCTTTCGGGATCTTCTTACCCGGCGCAAAGGGCTTTTATCATGCTGGCTTTTGCCCTGACGGCCATATTGTTCAACCGCCGCGCCCTTTCCGTTGTTTCACTGGCCTGGGCGGCTTTTTTTATTCTGCTGTTTTTCCCCGAATCGGTTTGTTCCGCCGGATTTCAACTTTCGTTCGCCGCCGTGACCGCACTGATTTGCGCTTATGAAGCCGGCGTCGGAAAATATACCCGCCTTTTGGAAAAGAAAGAAAGCCTCCTGTTTTACTTTCTTTCCTGCCTGGCCGCCATAGCTTTAACAACAATTATCGCTTCACTGGCAACGGCGCCTTTTACGGTTTTTCATTTTAAGCGACTGCCCGTTTATTCTTTAATCGGCAATCTGCTTAGCTCTTCAGTTACGGGGCTTTGGGTAATGCCCGCCCTGACAGCCGGAACAATCATGATGCCGATCGGCATGGAAAGACCTTTTTTGACTTTGGCGTCTTACGGCATTTTACTGATTAACAAATCGGCGGAAATAACCGCCGACCTACCGCATGCCGTTTATCAGTTTCCTCCCATGCCTTTTTGGGGACTGATGATGGCCGTATTTGGCGGATTATGGACCTGCCTGTGGCAGGGACGGCACCGGCTGTGGGGACTGGCAGTTTTCTGCTGCAGCCTGACGACCCCGTTTTTCACCGCTTTGCCCGACATGTACGTTTCTTTATCCGCGGCAGCCTTCAAAAACAAAGAAAATCTGCTTGTTTTCAAAGAAGGCTCTTCCGATCAAATGATGAAAAAAGCCTGGCTGGAAGAAAACAGACAAGAACAGGAACTGACAACGATCTGCCCTTACGGCCTTTGCCTGTACGAAAAGAACGGTTTAAAAATCGGATATGCTCATAACAAAATCGGCGCCTATGACGCTTGCCAGATGACAGATCTGGACGCATTGTTTATCACCACGGATTCACAAGACGAATGCCCGGCAAAACACCAATATTCCCGCAGTGATATTTTAAAAGCCGGCGCTTACACCGTATACGCCCGCCCGGACGGACTGAAAATACTTTCGGTAGCCCGTGAAAAAGGCTACAGACCGTGGACGGTTTCTTATCCTCTGATCACCTTTTCCGGAGAGATCCGAAACATGACGACGCCGGTAAATTATAAAATAACCGCCCGTTTGAAACAAAAAGATTAATCCGCTTTAGCGCACAGATTAGCGCGCAGATACTCCCACGCTTCTTTGTTCGGCGCGGAGATCAAATGATTGGCGCCGACCAGAGGCGTATAGGATTTTCCGTCGACATAGGACGTATATCCGCCGGCTTCGGCATGCAACATAACGCCGGCGGCATGATCCCACGGCTTGATAATTTTTGTCCGGTAAGCCGAATAATGCGTTCCGCCGGAAATAATCGACATATACCCGAACGAAGCGCTGCCCCACCAGACGGGCTTTGGCAGTTTTGCGTCTTTAAAAGCGACGCGCCGCCCGACGACGCCCGTCATTTTATGCATGTCTTTAACTTCGGCGACTTTCATTTTTTTGTCCCCGTACCAGGCGCCGCCGCCTTTTTCCCCCATAATCATGATTTTGTAAACCGGATTAAACAACCACCCGGCTATAGTTTCTCCCTGATAAACCAAAGCGACGACGACGCCGATTTCACTGCGGCCATAGGCGAAATTCATGGTTCCGTCGATCGGGTCAATCACCCAGACGGGTTTGTCTTCTTTTAAATAATCCAGGACGGCGGGATCTTTAAACGCCGCTTCTTCTCCGACGACCAAAGAACCGGGCAGCAAAGCCGTCAATTCGTTTGTCAGCCGTTTTTCCGTTTCGGTATCGGCGGTTGTCACAAAATCTTCCGAAGAATTTTTTGTATCAATATCCGACACGGATAAATGCTTAAAACGGGGCAAGACTTCTTCCTGCGATATAACCGTAATAATTTCCGCCACCTTGCGAAGATCAGGACAATGCATAAATCACCTGTGGATAAGAATTTTTAAACTTTTGGACATCGGCCTGATCCAGCCGGACCCGGACATGACACACCTGATCGCCGTCAATCCTGTCCAACACTTCGCCGACCCGATATAAATACGCCAAAGCCGCGCCGTCGGCAACCGGAATATCCGCCGTTATTTCCGCGCGCCCGGCTGCCAGAGCGCTTTCAATCAAGAACAGCAGCTCCGAAACGCCTTCCCCCGAAACGGCGGAAACGGGAATTTGTTTTTTGTTCCGCGCCGCCGCGGCCGTCAAAGCCGCCCGGCTCTGTTCGTCCAGCAGGTCAACTTTGTTCAGGACCTCGACCAACCCGCGGTCCACCTGCGTTTGCAACCCCAGAATCTTTAAAACGTCTTCCACATCGGCTTTTTGCGCCGCCGTATCGGGGTGAGCAATATCCCGCACATGCAAAATCAGCGACGCTTCCGATACTTCTTCCAGCGTAGCCCGGAACGCCGCGACCAATTCGGTCGGCAGATCCGAAATAAACCCGACGGTATCAGACAAGATGACCCGCCGCCCGGACGGCAGCTTTAATAAACGCATTGTCGGATCCAAAGTCGCGAACAACATATCTTTGGCAAAAACTCCGGCATTTGTCAGACGGTTAAACAGCGTCGATTTTCCGGCGTTTGTATATCCGACCAACGCGACGATCGGATAAGGCACGCGCCGGCGCGCTTCACGATGCAGATGCCTGGTTCGTTTAACTTCTTCCAGCTCTTTTTTTAATTTGGCAATATTGTCCGTAATGACGCGCCGGTCCAGTTCGATCTGCGTTTCCCCCGGCCCGCCCAAAAATCCCCGTCCGCCGCGCTGACGTTCCAAATGCGTCCAGCCGCGCACCAGCCGGGACCGCTGATAACTCAGATGCGCCAGCTCAACCTGCAGCACGCCTTCTTTTGTCCGGGCGCGTTCGCCGAAAATTTCCAGAATCAGAGCCGTTCTGTCGATGACCTTGCAATTCCACAACTTTTCCAGATTACGCTGCTGGATCGGAGACAGAGCGCAATTTACGACCGCCAGCCGGATTTCTTTTTCTTTGATTTCCGCGCCGATGCGTTCGGCCGTTCCCTTACCGATGAACAAAGAAGCGTTTGTTTTGTTTAATAATACGGCTTCAGCCGCAACGACAATCAAGTCTATTGCGGCCGTCAGATTTTTAATTTCTTCCAATCCCGCCTGAACGGACCGTCCCGAAGTATCGGCGTCATTTTTCAAAACGGGGTGAAGGACGAAAGTCTTTTCAGACAAAAGAAGCTTCCTTATTCCTCAATCGTTTGCGCTCCGGCGTCTTCGTCATCAAACAGCGAAACAGGAACCGCCGGCATAATCGTTGACACAGCATGCTTGTAAACCAGCTGAGTATGTCCGTCGCGGCGCAGCAGCATGGAAAAATTGTCAAACCAGGTAATAATCCCCTGAAGCTTGACGCCGCAGATCAGATAAACGGTTACGGGAGTTTTTGTTTTGCGGATATGATTTAAAAACACGTCCTGCACATTTTGATTTTTATCAACCATTGTCGTTCCCCTTGTTGAAAATCAACTGTCGTCTTTATTAAATCATTTATCCGTAAGAGTAAAGAACAGACAGCAGCTCCGCGCAATTTTTTACTCTCATCACCCCCTCGCCGTCTTTATCGACAGCGGCCACCCGCACGGGCAGACAGCCGGCCGCGGCGGCGCATTGCATATCGGCATCGCCGTCGCCGACAAACCAGACGGGGTCGGACAGCCGCCCGTTTTCATAAACGATTCCCGTTCCTTCCAACGCTTTAAACACCGGATCCGGCGCAGGCTTGTCCTTTGGCGCGTCCCCCGCGCCGACGACGGCATAAAAATAATCCTGCCAGCCCAGATAATTGATTTCTTCCTGTAAAATAAACCCCGTTTTATTGCTGACGACGCCGGCGCGCCCGACTTTGTCATGAACGAAAGCCACCAGCTCGCGCGCTTTTTCAAACGGCGTCAGCAACGTCAAATGGTTTTCACGATACGCGTCCAGATAAACTTTTTTTGCTTCTTCCCATTTGTCGCCGAACAAATCGGGAAAAGTTTCGCGTAAAGACAACCCGGTTTTCGCCTGATATTCTTCCATGGAATATTCAGGCAGATCGTAATGCCGGCGCATTGCACAAAACGCTTTGAACAAAACGGGCGTCGTATCCATCAGCGTATTGTCCCAATCGAATAAAACGACACGGGGAAAAGGATAATCGCATTGCATTAAAAAAACTCCAGTCCGACAGAAAACATTTTTTCGACCTGCTTGACCGCTTCCGCATCGGCGAACAGGACCAACCGGTCGCCGCTTTCGATGACGGTATCGCCGCGCAAAGGCAAAGCTTCGGCGTCACGCACGATTGCGCCGATGATCACGCCGGCAGGCAGCCGCACGTCGCGCAAAGCCTTTCCCGTATATTCAAACGTATCGAACGCATCGGCTTCCAACACTTCGCACAACCCCGACCGAATGGAATAAGCCGCATAAATTTTACCGCGCCGGACATGCTGTAAAATCGTCGATACCATAATGTCTTTCGGATCAATAATTACATCAATGCCCAAATTGACGACCAGCTGAGAATATAACGGCTTTTCAATAACGGAAACCGTCTGTTCGACGCCGTACCTTTTCGCCATCAAAGACGCCAGAATATTGTCTTCGTCCTTTGAACTGACGGCGATGACCGTTTCAATCACGTCAATATCGGCTTCTTCCAGCAAAGCCGTATTTAAAAAATCGCCCTGAATGACCGTCGTCTGCGACAACGTTTCCGCCAGATATTTGGCGCGTTCTTCCTCTTCTTCAATCAGCGTGACATGCATGTGGGACGATTTTTCCAAATAACGGGCCAGATTTAACCCGATATTGTTGCCGCCCAGGATTAAAACGCTCTGCGCCCTTTCCTGGTCACGCCCGAATAAAGTCAAAATCCGGCGCACGGCTTCGGAAGGCACAATGACATAAACGTCGTCGCCGGCTAAAATGCGCGTATTGCTGTCGGCAATAATCAACTTTGAATCCCGAACCAAAGCCGCCACAACGGCATTGACGTCAGGGAACAGTTCTGTCAACTGCCGCAGAGGCGTGTTAATCATCGGGCAGACTTCGTCGCAATGTATTCCCAGCAAATAAACCTTGTCCATCGCCAAAGGAATGACTTCAAACGCGCCGGGGAAAGAAATATTGCGCCGGATCGACCGCGCGATTTCGACTTCCGGCGAAATAACGACGTCAATCGGCAAAGCGTCATGCGTATAGAATTTACGCCATTTTTGATTTGTATATTCATTGGACCGCAAACGGGCGATTTTAGTCGGCACTTTAAACAGGGAATTGGCCGCCTGACACGTCACCATATTGACTTCGTCCGACGCTGTCACGGCGATCAGCATATCCGTATCCTGCGCGTCGGCCTGTTCCAGAACGGACGGATACGAAGCGAACCCGACGACGGGGCGCACGTCCATCGTTGACGTTAAATCCATTAAACGTTCTTCGTCCGTATCAATTAAAACAACATCGTTGTCATCTTCGGCCAGATAACGGGCGATTGTCGAACCGACTCGGCCGGCGCCGCAGACAATAATTCTCATCTTTTTTTCCGCCTTTTATAAAGAGGGTGAATTTCCGCGTTTTTTTCGGTTAATTTGTCGTCCAGATTCAACTTGCGCATTTTTTTTAACAAGGTATTGCGGTTCAGTCCCAAAATTCTGGCCGTTTTCAAACGGTTTCCGTTAGTGACGTCCAAAGTCACCGCGATCAGCCGCCGTTCAACTTCTGCCATAACGGAGTCATAAACATTGGCCTGCTCGGCGGCTTCGGCGGCGTCCGCGTAAAACCGGCGCAGATACTTTTCCACAACCGCCCCCAGCCCTTGATTGTCATTTTCCATGTGACCCGCCGAAAAATTCCCGAATTAAAGCAAGCAAATCCGCTTCCCGCACCGTATTGTTGACTTTTTCGCGAAAAGCGGCTCCGCCTTTTATTCCCAAAGAATACCAGGCAATATGCTTTCGCGCGATAAAAATCGCTTTGTGCCCATAATATTTTGCCATTTTATCAAAATGGTCAAGCACAACCCGACACACATCAGGCTGATCAAAGATTTTACGCCCTTCCAAAGCGGCGGAACACCGGGATAAAATCCACGGTTTTCCCAATAATCCCCGCCCGATCATGACCGCGTCCGCCCCTGTTTCGCTTAAAACTTTTTCAGCGTCGTCCGGCACACGTATGTCACCGTTGGCAATAACGGGAACGCTTAAAATTTTTTTTAATTCTCCAACGGCTGCCCGGTCCGCCGCCCCGCCGTAAAACTGCCGCCGCGTTCTGGCATGCAAAGTCACGGCCGCCGCCCCCGCGTCCTGCATGCGCAGAGCAAAATCCTGATAATTCAAACGGTTTTCGTCCCAACCCAAACGAAATTTCACGGTCACGGGCAGCCCGACAGCCGAAACGACAGCTTTGACGATTTTTTCCGCCCGTTCGGGATCGTTCATCAGCGCCGCTCCGCCGCCCGACTTGACGATTTTAGGCACGGGACACCCCATATTGATATCAATCAGAACGGCTCGCCCGTTTTCTTCAATAATCCGCGCCGCCTGCGCCATAATTTCGGGATCCGTCCCTTCGATCTGCACGCCGACGGGACAGTCCGTTTCACAGCAAAGCGCCATTTTGCGCGTTTGTTTGTGCGCATGCACCAGCGAAGCGGCCAGAATCATTTCCGTAAACAATAATTCGCCGCCGAACCCGCGGATTACGCGGCGCATCGGTTCGTCGGTCACGCCGGCCATCGGCGCCCCGACGACGGGCGAGGTACAGAACGAACCGATTTTTAAAGGCGCAAAAGACATCTTCTTCTTTTCTAAAATAAAAATCTGTTTTAATCTCTTGGTTAAAAATTTAAAGGGAGAATGATTTATGGTCAAGTGCGCCGTTTTAATTGTCGCCGCCGGCAGAGGCCACCGCTTCGGCGGCGAAATGCCCAAACAATACAGAACGATCGGTTCACAAATGGTGCTGCGCCGTTCTTTGTCTTTGTTTTGCGCCCACCCGGCCGTTTCCGCCGTGCGCGCCGTCATTCACCCCGACGACCTGCCTTTATATCAATGCGCGGCGGAAAACCTGCCCGTTCTGCCGCCGGCGTTCGGCGGACCGACGCGGCAGGATTCCGTCCGCCTGGGACTGGAAAGCTTAAAACAGGAAAACCCGGACATTGTTTTAATTCACGACGGTGCGCGCCCTTTTGTTGATTTTGGCGTGATCAATCGCGTGATTGCCGCCGTCAAAGAACGCTGCGGCGCCATTCCCGCCCTGCCCGTAACGGACACGATCAAAGCCGGCGCGGATAAAAACGGCCAAACCGTCATCACCCGCACGGTTGACCGATCCGGCCTGTACCGCGTTCAAACGCCGCAGGGATTTCCCTACGCCGAGATTCTGGCCGCGCACGAATTCGTCAAAGGACAGGAACTGACCGACGACGCCTGCGTTGCCGAACAGGCCGGCATGACCGTCGTTTTAACCAAAGGCAGCGAAGAAAACTTCAAGATCACGACGCAGGAAGACCTGACGCGCGCCGAAATCCTTTTAAAGGGCAAAGGCAGCGATATCCGCACGGCGACAGGCTTTGACGTGCATAAATTTACGGACGGCGCTTTTGTTACGCTGTGCGGCGTTCGGGTGCCGCATGACAAAGGATTGGAGGGCCATTCGGACGCGGACGTCGGGCTGCACGCTTTAACGGACGCTTTGCTGGGCGCGATCGGGTCAGGGGATATCGGCCTGCATTTTCCGCCGTCGGATATGAAATGGAAAGGCGCGGATTCGACTGTTTTTCTGAAATACGCCGTTAATTTAATTCACGGCCTGGGCGGACAAATTTTAAACGCGGACGTTACTTTTATCTGCGAACGCCCGAAAATCGGCGCATACCGGCTGGAAATGTCGGAAAAACTGGCCGCGTTAATGAATATTTCTGCCTCGCGCGTCAGCATCAAAGCCACGACAACGGAACAGCTGGGCTTTACGGGACGCAAAGAAGGCATTGCGGCGCAGGCCTGCGTCAGCATTAAACTGTAAAGGACTTTATATCATGCTTAAGAAATACGACGTTATTTTCAGTATGGGGTCCGCCTGCCTTTGCTCTCAAATGTTGCGGCGTGCCGGATTGCAGTTTTGTTCTTACCCGTTTGATTGGCTGGCTGCCTGCGACTTTTCCGAACGGATCGATTTTCTTGTTTCCGATTTCAATGATTTTTTTAATCGGGAAGATTTTCATTTTACGGGAAGACACAATGCCGATGAACATAATCCGTGCGATGTTTATAAAAATAACAAAACCGGAATAATGTTTAACCATGATTTCGCGCGCGGCGTTCCTTTTGACGTTTCATACCCTGCCGTCAAGGCGAAATATGATCGCCGTATCAATCGGCTGTTGAACGATATTGACCGCCATAAAAATATCCTGATTGTTTTTACTGAAGTCCCCCCCCCCCCCCCCCCTGTACACACTGTTTCGGACAATATTACGGAAAATACGAATGATGATGTTTTAATATCCGGTTACAACAAGATCATTCGACGTTTCCCAAACAAAAATATTGACTTGCTCTATATCGCCTGCGCCCCGGACAGATCGGAAAGACAAATCGGCGAACACATTTTCAAACTGACCTTTGACTATAAAAATTCCTGCGGCATACCGCCGCACGACGCGCGCGTATTGCGGACGGCGGTCAAGAATTACCGTTTAAAACGTTCTTTGGGGCAAAGAATAAAGAATGCTCTTTTCAGACTGAAAAAACATCTGAAAAACAGACGTTTTTAACGTAATTTCATTTTATAAAGCCGCCTGTTCTCCCTTCCGCCCCTCCCAGAAAAAGGTTCGGGCGAGTTTCTTTGCTTGTGAAAACAAATCCGGTCTGATATCCTGAAACGGAAGTTTAGATTTATTAAACTTCAGGGCGTCGAAAACCCTTAAGAAATAGTCGTTTTACGCATAGCGACTGAAAATATTTATGCCGACTTCTGTCCCACCGGGCGGATCAACCCAGTTAAAAAGTATCATTTTTAAGATCGTCTTTTAATCGAG
>URSF01000034.1 GCA_900550445.1 uncultured Rhodospirillaceae bacterium
ATTGTTCTGTCTGGCTCGTTTTTACGGTAAACGTGTCAAAATCGAATTTGAATAAATAACAAAAAAAAGCCCTCTGATCTCAGAGGGCTTTATATTATGACTTTGTTCTTTTATTTTGCGGAAACCTTGCCGTCGGCGCCGAATTTAACGGGCGTTTTGACGATTTTGGCTTTTTTGCGCAGTTTCTGCATTGTTTCTTCGACGCTTTGCGCCGCCTGCATCTGCATCAGTTCCTGTTCGACGTCTTCGAATTTCGGCGTTTCGGACAAACGGCGCGGGCCGGCTTTGATTACGTGATAGCCGAATTTCGTTTTGACGGGTTTTTTGGAAATTTCGCCTTCTTTCATGGCAAAGGCCGCTTCGGAAAATTCGGGAACCATCAGTTCGCGCGAAAAATATCCCAGATCGCCGCCTTCCAATCCTTTGTTTTCGGAAACTTTGTTCGCCAGTTCAGCAAAATCAGCCCCTTTTTGCAGCTGTTGAATAACGTCCTGCGCTTCTTTTTCCGTTTTTAACAGAATATGCGCGGCGGACATTTCTTCCTGCGGAGGATTGTCCTTTTTAAACTGTTCGTACAAAACTTCCAGTTTTTCTTTTGTCTGGTTTTTCTTTGCCTGCTGTTCCAGATAATAACGGGCCAACAGCTGTTTTTCAAAATCCTTCGCCATTTTTTTGAATTCGGGCGTATTCTGGACTTTTTCAGCCTTTGCCGCCGCCGCGACAACATTTAAATCAATAATATTGTCCAAAAGAGGTTCATAAACACTTTCCAAAGGCAGAGCGCTTAACTGCGGATTGGACGCGCGCACGTTTTCAATTTCGGACAGCGTAATGTTGTTTCCGTCAACCGTCGCGATTACCAGATCCGTCTGTGCGGCTTTTGCTTTTGTTTTTGCCGCCTGAGCCGGCATCGCAAGACACAAAGCAACCAAAGCGCCCGTAATTACTTTCATTGACATTATTTTAAGGCCTTTCCTAATGTTGTTGTTTTTAAACGATCCGCCTATCATATCATCTTTCGAAAGGTCGTAAAGATTTAAAATATCTCTTCGCGGCGGAAAAATATGTTTTTTAGTTCTGCTGACATAACTGAATGATTGACACGCGCTGTTCTGTAGGCTTAACTTGTTTGATTTTATATTTGATTAATAAGAGGATTTACGATGATCGGTTCTTTAATGCGTAAAATTTTCGGCAGCGCGAACGACAGATACGTCAAAAGCCTGCAAAAAACAGTTGCAAAAATCAATGCTCTGGAACCGGAAATTTCCGCTTTGTCCGATGAAGAATTAAAAAATAAAACGCCGGCGCTGAAACAGCGGCTGGCCGACGGGGAAACGCTGGACGATATTCTGCCTGAAGCGTTCGCCGTCGTGCGCGAAGCGTCTAAAAGAACAATCGGACTGCGCCATTTCGACGTACAGCTGATCGGCGGGATCGTCCTGCATCGCGGACAAATCGCCGAAATGCGTACCGGTGAAGGAAAAACGTTGGTCGCGACGCTGGCCGTTTATTTGAACGCGTTGACGGGCAAAGGCGTGCACGTCGTTACCGTCAACGATTATCTGGCGAAACGCGATACCGAATGGATGGGGCAGATTTACCGTTTTCTGGGCTTAAGCGTCGGCACTATTCTGCATGATCTGTCCGACGAAGAACGCCGTGCCGCTTATGCCAGCGATATTACTTACGGAACGAATAACGAATTCGGTTTTGATTATCTGCGCGACAATATGAAATTTTCTATTGACGACATGGTTCAGCGGCCGTTCAATTTCGCAATTGTCGACGAAGTGGACTCTATTTTGATCGACGAAGCCAGAACGCCTTTGATTATTTCCGGCCAGGCCGAAGATTCGTCTGAAAAATATATTCAGATCGACGCTTTGATCCCGCGGTTAAAACCGGAAGATTATGAAAAGGACGAAAAACAGCGCACGGTATCCCTGACCGAAACGGGAACTCTGCATATGGAAGAACTGCTGCAGGAA
The DNA here is from genome assembly GCA_900550445.1 of uncultured Rhodospirillaceae bacterium. Lineage (GTDB taxonomy): Bacteria > Pseudomonadota > Alphaproteobacteria > CAAGCB01 > CAG-977 > UBA11549. The sequence continues at coordinate 1,992 of URSF01000034.1, forward strand.
GCGGGACTGCTTAGCGGCGCGATGTACGACGCGATTAACGCGCCGGTCATTCATTATGTCGATCAGGCGTTGAAAGCGCATAAACTTTTTCAGCGCGACGTCGATTACATTGTCCGCAACGGCCAGGTTGTCATCATTGACGAATTTACCGGCCGCATGATGGAAGGCCGACGTTATTCCGACGGTCTGCATCAGGCTCTGGAAGCCAAAGAACACGTTAAAATTCAGCCTGAAAACCAGACGCTGGCTTCGATTACGTTCCAGAATTATTTCCGCCTGTATCCGAAACTGGCGGGCATGACGGGAACGGCAATGACCGAAGCGCCGGAATTCGCTGAAATTTACGGGCTGGAAGTCATTGATATTCCGACAAACAAACCGTGTGTCCGAATTGATCATCAGGACGAAATTTACTGGAAAGAAGATCAAAAGCTTAAAGCCGTTATTGAGCTGATTAAAGAATGTGCCGCGCGCAGACAGCCCGTTCTGGTCGGCACGACGTCGATTGAAAAATCGGAACAGCTGGCCGAACGGCTGAAAAAGGAAACAAAGCTGAAATTCAACGTGTTAAACGCGCGTCACCATGAACAGGAAGCGTATATTATCGCGCAGGCGGGCATGCCGGGCGCGATTACGATCGCGACGAACATGGCCGGCCGCGGGACGGATATTCAGCTGGGCGGCAATCTGGACATGCGCGTGGCGCAGGAACTGGCGGACGTTGTCGATGAATCCGAACGCGCCCGCCGGATTGCGGAAATTAAAAAAGAAATTGAAGAAGGCAAGGAAATCGCGCTGAAAGCCGGCGGATTGTACGTTATCGGCACGGAACGCCACGAAAGCCGCCGCATTGACAATCAGCTGCGCGGCCGTTCGGGCCGTCAGGGCGATCCCGGCGCGTCAAAATTTTTCCTGTGCCTGCAGGACGATCTTTTGCGTATTTTCGGCGCGGAAAGAATTGAAAAATTCTTAAAACCTTTGGGCGGCATGGAAGACGATGACGTTATTTCCAGTCCCTGGATTTCCAAAACGCTGCAAAAATCGCAGGAAAAGGTTGAAGCCCGCAACTTTGACATTCGTAAAAACCTGCTGAAATACGACAACGTCATGAACGATCAGCGCAAAGTCATTTATGATCAGCGCAAAGAATTAATGATGGCGGATACGATTACGGAAACGGTTCAGGATATGCGCGACGAAATCATTTCGGCGATGACGGAAACCTATACGCCCGAAGACGCCGCCGCTGACGACTGGAACGTTGCGGCTTTAAAGGAAGACGTTGAACGTATCTTAGGACTGCAGCTGCCCCTTGATTCCTGGGTGGAAGAAGGAATCGGCACGGCGGAGCTGACGGAACGGCTGCAAAAGGCCGCAAACGAAAAAATGCAGGGCAAGCGCCGCGATTTCGGTGACGGTCTGATGAACATGATCGAAAAAAACATTACGCTGCAAATTCTGGATCAGGTATGGAAAGAACACTTGCAGGTGCTGGATTACATGCGTCATACGATTGTGCTGCGGGCTTATGGCCAGAAAGATCCTTTAAACGAATATAAGAAGGAAGCCTTTTATCTGTTCAGCGGCATGATCGGCAATATGCGCGAACAGGTGACGCAATTTTTAATGCACGTTGAACTGGCGCCGGAAACCGTTCAGGCGATCGAAGAATCGCGTCGCCGCCAGCAGGAAACAACGGCTTATCATGACGAACCGGGCGATGCGTTCGGCAATCCGTCCGATTCGCAGCGCGAAGTTGACCGCCGGCTGGACCGGAGTCCTTTCCGTTATACAAAGTCGGACGAAGTTGATCCGAATGACCCGTCAACTTGGGGAAAAGTGTCCAGAAACGCTTTGTGCCCGTGCGGTTCGGGGAAAAAATACAAACATTGCCACGGCGCGATCGGCTGAAAAACGGCGGATAAATCAGGTGGCGCTGCAACGCCGCCTTTTTTGTTATTTTTGAAAGAGTTATCATTTTTTCGATTTTTATAGTGGATTTTGCCTGAAAAATTGGTAAAATAAAAAATGGATATAAGGAATGGTTTAAGCGAGGATTTTTTATGTACGTTTCTGATGTTGCAGAACAGATTGTTGCAATGCAGGCGCAGATGATCAGAAGCTCTATGGCTATGGCTGCTGCGAAAAGTGCGATTGATCAACAAAAAGCTGTGACAACCCTCCTTACAGAAGCGACACAGTCCGCTGCTGCCAGTGCAGATGGTCGGGGCGCTTTGCTCGACATTCTCGTTTGAAATTTTTCTCCTTGTTTCCTTTGGGCTGTCTTCGGGCAGCCCTTTTTTTATAAAGAATAAAGATTCCGGCCGATCTTTTTTTATTTCTTTCCGCCGGCGCGGGAAAAGAAGCTTTGCGTTTCATCAGGACTTTCTTTAATACTTTTGACTGTGCCGGTTAAAACTTTTTCCGGCATGCCTCCGATCACTTTTTATGAAAGGAGGTGAGTCGTATAAAAAAAGCGTAAAATTAGCGAGAAAGTTTTTAAAATTATTATTTTAGCTTTCTTCTTTTTAATAATCCTCGTTAACGAAGCTTGTTAAAAAATTATCCCCCGATGGTTCAGACCGGGGGGATAAGCCTTTTTTAGTCGTATAATCAAGCGTAATAACAATATGTTGTCATATTTTTTTTGTTTTTTGCAAGAATAATCGGGAAGAAGGGATTTAAGGCGATTATGTTCCGCGGCGTTTAAATCCGGTTCAGCCACAGCCAGTTCATAAACAGCGGCACTTGTTTTTCCCAGTCGGCTTCGCAGTGCCGTCCGCCGATCTGCCGGTACATGTACGGCTGCGCCCCTTTGCGGTACAAATGGTCGTTTATGGATCTGTTGCAGGCATTTGCAATGGCTTTGCCGCGCGGCGTGCGGCTTTCATTGCTGCCCCAGCTGAGGAATACTTTCGTGTCGGGATCAATGTCGTTTTGCGCAATGGCGGCTCGCAGCTCTTTGCCGCAGAATCCGATCGCCGAAGAAACGCAGGCTGCTTTTGAAAATACGGCGTTGTAACAGACCGCGGCATACAAAGCCATCAATCCGCCCATAGAACTGCCGCCGATTCCGGTTGCTTCCCGATGTCCCCAGGTGCGGTACGTTTCGTCAATGAACGGTTTTATTTCATTGACGACCCAATCCATTGTTTGCTGTCCCGTGCCGTAAACGGGGCCGGCAAAGGAATCCCAGTAATACGGGCAGTATTCGCGCAAACGGTCGTTTCCCGTGTGCGAACATTCCATGCCGACGACAATGATTTTTTTGTCCCAGTGATCCAGAAAATCTTTCATACCCCAGCTTTTGCCATAGGTCGCGTCCGAATCATAAAACAGATTGTGCCCGTCGAACATATACATGACGGGATACCGTTCTTCGGATTCATAATAATCGTCGGGCAGATAAATATGCAGCCTGCGGTTTTGGCCGGCTGATGAAAACCAAAAATCTGTTTTTTCAATCATGACGCCTGCTTTCGTTGTTTCAGAGGGAAGAACAAACTTTATATAATTCTTTTGCCTGCCGATTGGTAGCCGGAAACGGAAAAATTTAATCAGTTTTCCGGCATAATGTGTTCACAGTATTCTTTTAACGCTTCGGCGTTGTTGTGTTCGATGTCTTTGGCCGCAAAGAGCAGAGTGACTTTCGGATAAGAACGAATCTGCCGGATCATTTGGTTAAGCAGAGATTCGTTTTGTTCTAATTCCAGAATGTAATCACGTTTAAAAGCCGCCCAGTCGCCGTCCTGATGAAACCGCCTGCGCAGCCGTGCCGACGGCGCCAGATCCTTTGCCCACCAGTCGAGGCGCGCTTTTTCTTTACTGATACCGCGCGGCCAGATCCGGTCCGTCAGAATGCGGAATCCGTCGTTGCTGGCCGGTTCGTAAATTCTTTTGGTTTGAATAAGCATGACTTTCCTCCGTTTTTATTTTCAGTATATTTTTAATTTCTTTTTTTGATGAGCCGTTTCTTCGGTTATATCTGTCGATATACTGACTTGCCGGCGCTTTTGCCGAAGCGTGTTTTTCATAAAAAAAACTTCTGTTTATGCTTGACGTTCGGAATGTAACGAAAACGTCATAAAAAAGGTTTTTCTTATATGCCCGACTCTGTACCGTGAGTGTAAAAAAAGCGAGAGTTTCCGCGCCGTTCGGGGTGGGAAAATTTTGCCTATTGAACCGACGGGAAAGTTGTGCTAGCTTTTTAACAATGGAGTTTACATAACGGCCGAAGCGCCGTTTCCAGAAAACCGGCCCGTTAAGGGTCATTCCCTTGAAGGGCTGTATTTAATCCAAGAAAAGGAGAAATCTCATGGCTACAGATAAAATTGCTCTTACATCGTCGATGCGTTCCAACCTGCTGAGCTTGAAAAACACGCAGGATTTGCTGGATAAGACGCAAGACCGTTTGTCCACCGGTTATAAAGTCAACAGCGCGATGGACAATCCTTCTTCGTACTTTACCGCGCAGTCGTTGAATTCGCGCGCCGACGACCTGTCTACTTTGCTGGACAGCATCGGACAGGCGATTTCGACACTGGAAGTTGCCGATGAAGGCATTACGACTCTGCAAGAATTCGTAGAACAGGCAAAGTCCATCGCGAACAGCGCTCGTGATACGGCTAACGTCGCGTCCAAAGCCGTTTCCGAAAACGTTACGTTTAATTCCGCCACCGCAAAAACCGATCTGTTAACGGATATGGTTGCCAATGCCGCCGCCGGGGATAACTTTACGATCCGTTTGGGCGATGCGACAACGATGGAAGGAACGTCAAACGTTTCCGCCGATCAAACAATGGAACAAATCGGTATTAAAGAAAATGCCAAAATTGAAATGATCGTCGGCGATAAAACGTATGAATTTACGTTTACGGCGGCTGCTTCCGGCATTACGGATGCAACTGTTGATGAAACAACCGGCGTAACAAAGCAGTCTTTCGGTATCGACACAACGTTGGAAGATTTCATGAGCGAAGTCGTCTATACGGTCGGCCGTAAGGTTTTGAATGCCGAAGTCAAAGAAGGTAAACTGACGTTTAATACGTTGGATAACTCTTCTTTGGTCATTCGTTCAACAGCTGGTTTCGATTCCGGTAAAACGGCGACAGCTGCGACGATTGCAACGGCAACAACGGCAAAATTCGCCGCCGGAGCCAATTCGAACAACACGTCCGTTACGGGTGCGTCTATCGACATCACTGTTAACGGCCAGGTTCAAAAAGTTGACATCAGCGAATTCATTGATCCGACAACGGGCGCTTTGAAAGCAGGAACCGATACGGGCGCAACGACGTTGAAAGCCGTTGTTGAAAAAATCAACTCCACATTGGGGTCAGAAGGCATCGTGGCGCAGGTAAACGGAACGACACTGGAAATCTATAACAGCAATAATACCGGAACCAAGCCGACAGTTGCTGTTACCGAAGGTGCTCTTTCCGGTGGTGATGACGCAACAAGGATTGATGCTAATGCTGCTGTAACCGAAGGCGCTGCAAAAACATCAACCAACTTTAACAAAGTTTTCGGTTTTGACGAAGGTTATACCGTAACCATTACCGAAGGCATGACGGTTGAACAGTTCCGTCAGGCCGTTGATGGTCTGGAAGGTATCTCTGCTGATTTCGACTCTAAAGGCCACATGGTCATTTCGGGCGAACAGGGCGATGATATGGTTCTGGCTGACAGCGGCGACGGCAACTTCATCAGAAGTTTGTTGGGCGGCAACGTTGTTTCCGCGACGAACGGGTCAAACGAACGCGCTAAATATGCCGAACAGTTCGACGGCGTTTTGGATCAAATCGACCAGTTGGTTCAGGATACGTCTTACAAAGGCATTAACCTGTTGAACGGCGACGATTTGACGGTTGTGTTCAATGAATCCCGTACCAGTACATTGGAATTGAAAGGCGTTACCTTCAACTCCACAGGTCTGGGCTTTACGGCGTCCGAAGCCGAATGGAAAGACAACGCAAACATTGACAAATCTTTGGATCAAATCACCAAAGCGACGTCTTTGCTGCGCGCTCAGGCTTCCGAATTCGGTCAGAACCTGTCAACGGTTCAGATCCGTGAAGACTTTACGGAAAACATGATCAACAACCTGCAGACAGGCGCGGACAAACTGACGCTGGCTGACATGAACGAAGAAGCGGCAAATATGCTGGCTCTTCAGACCCGTCAGCAGCTGGGCGTCAACTCTTTGTCCATGGCTTCTCAGGCTGCTCAGAGCGTGTTGCAGTTGTTTTAATCCTGAAGAGCAGGAAACTTAATTACGATAAAGGCGGAGTTTTCTCCGCCTTTATTTTTTAAGAAGAAAACAATCGAAACTGCGAACACGAAGTGTGAAGCAGTCCATTATCAAACCGATCAACAGATTCCGCTTTTGCAGGTACGGACCGATGGATCGCGTCACTTCGTTCGCGATTTCGATAAGTATATGAAAGAAAAAACCCGAAACTGCGAACACGAAGTGTGAAGCAGTCCATTATCAAACCGATCAACAGATTCCGCTTTTGCAGGTACGGACCGATGGATCGCGTCACTTCGTTCGCGATTTCGATAAGTATATGAAAGAAAAAACCCGAAACTGCGAACACGAAGTGTGAAGCAGTCCATTATCAGGTTGCTGTAAACTTCGCATTTTCAAATACAGCCTGGTGGATCGCGTCACTTCGTTCGCGATTTCGATAGACATGTGAAACAAAAAAAACCGAAACTGCGAACACGAAGTGTGAAGCAGTCCATTATCAAACCGATCAACAGATTCCGCTTTTGCAGGTACGGACCGATGGATCGCGTCACTTCGTTCGCGATTTCGATAAGTATATGAAAGAAAAAACCCGAAACTGCGAACACGAAGTGTGAAGCAGTCCATTATCAGGTTGCTGTAAACTTCGCATTTTCAAATACAGCCTGGTGGATCGCGTCACTTCGTTCGCGATTTCGATAGACATGTGAAACAAAAAAAACCGAAACTGCGAACACGAAGTGTGAAGCAGTCCATTATCAGGTTGCTGTAAACTTCGCATTTTCAAATACAGCCTGGTGGATCGCGTCACTTCGTTCGCGATTTCGATAGACATGTGAAACAAAAAAACCGAAACTGCGAACACGAAGTGTGAAGCAGTCCATTATCAGGCTGCTGTAAACTTCGCATTTTCAAATACAGTCTGGTGGATCGCGTCACTTTGTTCGCGATTTCGATAGACATGTGAAACAAAAAAAACCGAAACTGCGAACATGAAATGTGAAGCAGTCCATTATCAGGTTGCTGTAAACTTCGCATTTTCAAATACAGCCTGGTGGATCGCGTCACTTCGTTCGCGATTTCGATAGACATGTGAAACAAAAAAACCGAAACTGCAAACACGAAGTGTGAAGCAGTCCACTGTGTCGAACTGCACAAAATGGATTGCCGCGGCTTTTGACCGGAAATTATTGAAAACGTTATAACCTCATATTATCCTTAACTTAAAGGAGTTATTTAATATGCCTGCTTATTTTTATATATTATTTAACAGAAAAAATGGAACACTGTATGCTGGGGCGACAACAGACTTAATACGACGCGTTTATGAACATAAACAAAAAGGCGTTGCCGGATTTACAAAAAAATACGGCGTTGATAAATTAGGATATTATGAAATTTTTGACGATTTAGAATCCGCTTTTTTTCGCGAAAAACAAATTAAAGCTGGAAATCGGAAACGGAAAATTGATTTAATCATGTCGATGAATCCGCAATGGATTGATTTATATGATACATTATTTGAACAGCAATAGTTATTTAGCCGAAAGCATCTGAATTAAAGTCAGAACAAATAAACAGTTAATGGATTGCCGCGGCCTTCAGCCTCGCAATTTCGAAAATGAAAAGAAAAATAATCGAAACTGCGAACATGAAATGTGAAGCAGTCCGCTGGTATTGGACCGTACAAAATGAGTTGCCGCGGCTTTTGGCTTCACAATTTCGGAAATAAACGGCCGATCTCTTTCCTTTTGCTGAAAAACGCTATAAAGTATTTTCCTGTAATTGAAAAAAGGAACATACTCTGATGACCGACAGCCTGAAAAATAAAAAAGTCGTTTTAATTGACGGTTCGGGATATATCTACCGCGCTTATTACGCTTTGCCGCCGATGACCCGCCTGGACGGAAAACCGGTAAATGCGGTTTATGGTTTTTGTTCCATGATGATGAAGCTGTTAAAAGAAATGCCGGCGGATTATATGGCTGTTGTTTTTGATGCGTCGCGTAAAACGTTTCGTATGGATATTTTTCCTGAGTATAAAGGAACGCGTAAAGACGTACCCGAAGATTTAATTCCGCAGTTTCCTTTAATGCGTCAGGCCGTTGATGCGTTCAGTCTGGCGCAGGTCGAAATGGAAGGTTTTGAGGCCGACGATCTGCTGGCGACATATTCGCGGCTGGCCGGCGAAGAGGGGGCGGAAGTAACGATTGTTTCGGCGGATAAAGATTTAATGCAGCTGGTCGGTTCGGGTGTAACGATTTATGATCCGATGAAACAAAAAAACATTGAAGCGGAACAGGTGATTGAAAAATTCGGCGTTACCCCGGACAAAGTCATAGACGTTCAGGCTTTGGCGGGCGATACGTCCGATAACGTGCCCGGCGTGCGCGGCATTGGCATAAAAACGGCGGCGGCGTTGATTACGGAATACGGCAGTCTGGAAAATCTGCTGGATAACCTGTCGTCGATCAAGCAAAACAAACGCCGTGAGATTTTAACGGCCGACGCCGATTTGGCGCGTATTTCAAAGCGTCTGGTATCTTTGGACGCTTTTGCGCCGGTTGAAAAGCCGCTTTCGTCTTTTTTGCTGCAGGCGCCGCAGATTGAAAAAATGGAATCTTTTTTTCAGGAAATGGGGTTTAAAAGCCTGCTGGCCAAATTGCCGTCATGGCTTGCTTCGGCGGAAGAAAAGAAAGAAGAAATTTCTTTTCCCGTCATTCGTAAAGTAAAAAAAGAATATAAGTTGATTCAGGACGCCGCTGAATTGGAAAAGCAGCTGAAAATTGCCGAAGAAAAAGGCTTTTTGGCAATAGATACGGAAACGGATTCCCTGTTGGCGACACAAGCGGAAATGGTCGGTTTTTCTTTTTGTTTCGAAGAAGGAAAGTCGTTTTATGTTCCTTTGCGCCACCGTCCGCGCAATCCGCAGGCCGATTTGTTCGGAGCGCAGGAGGAACAGGAAAAAATCCGCCAGATTCCTTTGGAACAGGCGCTGGCTTTGTTAAAACCCGTTTTGGAAAACAAAGGAATTTTAAAAATAGGGCATAACATAAAATTTGACTGGCATGTCCTGGCGAATGAATACGGAACGCTGAATTTGAATCCGATCGAAGACACGATGGTTTTGTCTTATGATTTGGACGGGGCGGCGCATCGTCACAATATGGACGATCTGGCCGCGTTGTTTCTGGATTACCATACGATAAAATACCGCGACGTCTGCGGTACGGGGCGGGCGAAGATTACTTTTGACAAGGTCGGGCTGGAAGAAGCTTTGGATTATGCGGCGGAAGACGCGGACATTACTTTACGGCTGTATAATTTTTTTAAAAAACGGCTGGAAAACGAAAAGCTGGTTGCCTTATATGAAACGATGGACCGCCCGTGCGTCAAAGTGCTGTATGATATGGAACATGCCGGCGTTAAAATCTGTGAAAAGGAATTAAAGCAGCTCAGCGCGGAATTCGGAGAAAAAATGTCGGCTTTGGAAAAAAAGATTCATAAGGCCGCCGGCGAAGAATTTAATTTGAATTCTCCGATGCAGCTGGGCCGGATTTTGTTTGAAAAGCTGAATTTGCCCAAAGGCGTTAAAAATTCCAAAACGGGATCATGGGGAACGGAAGCGGCCGTTTTGGAAGAACTGGCCGACGACGGTTTTTCAATCGCCCGCGATATTCTGGATTACAGACTGTTTATGAAATTGAAAAGCACGTATACCGACGCGCTGCAGGCGCAAATTAACCCGAAAACGCAGCGTGTGCATACGACGTTTATGCAAACGGTCGCTTCGACGGGGCGTTTGTCTTCCAACGATCCGAATTTACAGAATATTCCGATCAGGCAAGAGGAAGGACGCGCGATCCGCCGCGCTTTTATCGCCTGCCCCGGCAATAAACTTTTGTCCGCCGACTATTCGCAGATTGAACTGCGCTTAATGGCTCATGTCGCCGACGTTAAAGGGTTGAAAGAAGCGTTTGCACAGGGGACGGATATTCACGCCGCAACGGCGTCGCAGATTTTCGGTATTCCCGTCGAAGGCATGGATCCCATGGTCCGCCGCCGCGCAAAAGCAATTAACTTCGGTATTATTTACGGAATTTCCTCTTTTGGTTTGGCTCGTCAGTTGGGCATAGACAGAAAAGAAGCGCAGGATTATATCAACGCTTATTTCGCCCGTTATCCGGAAATCCGCTCTTATATGGAAGAAACGGTTTATTTCGCCCGCTCAAACGGATATGTTTTAACGCCTTTCGGCCGGAAATGTTCTGTCGGCAGCATTGCCGACCGCAACGCTTCACGCCGCCAGTTCGCCGAACGCGCCGCCATTAACGCGCCGATACAGGGCGGGGCGGCCGACATTATTAAAAAAGCTATGCTGCGTTTAACGCCTGCTTTGCAAAAAGCCGGATTGTCCGCGAAATTGCTGTTGCAGGTTCATGACGAACTGATTTTGGAAATGCCGGAATCCGAAACGGCGGCTGTCGCCGAAGTGGTGAAGGACGTTATGGAAAACGTCGTTCACCTGTCTGTGCCTCTGATCGCCGAAGTTGGCGTCGGCGATAATTGGGCTGACGCTCATTAAAGACATGAATAAAAAAAAGCGGGGAATGTCCCCGCTTTTGTTTTAAAAGTCATACTGGAACTGAACGCCCAGAATTTCCGCGTTGATGTCATATTTGACGTCGACGGTTTTATACGGATTGCCGCCCTGCCCGGTTGCGCCGTATCCGTTTCTGGCTTTGTAGGTCGGCAGGTACAAATGCGCGTACCCGACGTCGACTTTCACATTTTTGTTGACTTTATAAGTAAAGCCCAAAGACAGCCAGAAGCGGTCGTTATCGGGAATCCGCACCGTGCGCGTGCCGGCTCCGCGAACCGGAGATTCGTCAAAAGCAACGCCGGCGCGCCATGTCCAGACGTCGTTGTAATACCAGTCAATTCCCAAAGCGGCGGTCCACGTGTTTTCCCAGTTGTATTTTGACGTATGGTACCCGAGCGGGCTGGAAGACGTTAACGTGAAATCGTTAAAGTGTTCCCAGCGCGTGTACCGGATTGACGCCGAGTATCCGAAATCGCCGCGGCGGTGATATCCTGACAGCAGCCAGTGTTCGGGCAGCCCCGTTACCGTGCCGCCGATCCAGTCGCCGTTTAATATGGGAACCGGCATTCCTTCAAACGTATGATCGCCTTTTAAAGTATGTTCAACTTCGGTCGACTGCGTTTGATAGGAAAGACCGAAACGTGTGTTTTCATCGGCTTCGTACATCACGCCGAATCGGCCGTACCAGCCCCAGCCGTCAATGTCGAAATCGCTGAATCCCGTTCCGAATGACGTGTTTGTCATTTTGACGCGGCCGTAACGGGCGATCAAAGAAGCGCCGACGCTCCACTGATCGTTGATCCGCCAGGCAAGGGACGGGGCGATGTCTATTACTTCCAACTCGGAATCGACGGCCAGATCGGAACCGAACCAGTCGTCGTCGTATTCGGTGGCCAGCCCGAACGGCGCGTAAACGCCCAAACCGAAACGGAAATCATCGTTGATTGCGTACTGCGCGAATAAGTTCGGAACGGCGACGGGAATGCTGACGGTTTCTTTACCCGAAGCTGTGCCGCCGGGGCCGGGCGCGCCGGCCTTTTCCGCAAAGCCTTTGACACGCCCGTGCTGCCAGATAACGGCCGCGCCGGCTTGTCCGCCCGTGCCTTTCAGCGTCATGCCGGCAGGGTTGAAAGCGATTGCGGAATAATCGTCGCCGACAATTCCCGCGCCCGCATAGGAACGCCCCAACCCGGTCATGGAAAAATCAGTCAGCTGAAAACCGGCAGCGTGTGCCTGTCCGGTCAAAAAGGCGCCTGCAGAAAAAACGAATGCAAAAATACGTCTGGAGCTTGATATTGAAAAGTTCATTGTAATCCTATCTTAAGTGTTGGTTTTTGTATAAAGCCAGAACGGCCCGGGTATGATTCAGAATCATGTCCGTGATTTTTTTGATTTCTCTTTCTCCGTATTCCTGCCAATTCAGATGCTGTAAAATCGTTTGTTTGCGCGATTGAAAAACAAACATCTGTGCGAACAGCTGAAACGTATACAGCGCGGCGTCTTCATTATTCAAGGCGTTGCCCGTGGCTTTGACGATCAGGTCGGAAAAAAGCCTGTAAACCGGAGAAATCAATTCCTGATATAAAGTATCGAACGCTTCGCCCGGAACGGAATATTCACGCAGGAAAATAACGGCGTCCTCGTTTGGCAGACGTTTTGAACACAACAAAGAACACAAATCCGAAATCAGTTCAAACAACAGGGTTTCGGCTTCCTGCGGGGAGGTTTCGTCCGCGGCCAGCAGGTTTGACGCATGTTCCGTTTTTTCATGCAGTTCTTTTTTTACCCGGCAGGCAATATCCGACAAAACAGCCCCGTACAGTCCCAGCTTGCTGCCGAAATAATACGTAATCGCCGAAATGTTGACTTTGGCTTCGTCTGCGATATCGCGTGTCGAAGTTTCCTGATACCCTTTTATGGCAAACAGATGACGCGCCGTTGCGAATAAGCGTTTTTTGGAATTTTTAATCACCGGCTATCCTCTGTTCGAATATGATCGGACGACTATAAAGACTTTTATTTTAAAAGTCAATCGAACGATTGATTATTCTAAAGGCGGGTTGTTTTTAATTTGCTGTTTTTTCAATCAGTTCTGCCGCCGTTTCAATGCAGGCTGCGCAAGGATAAACGGGCCGGCCGTTTTCTCCTTTCAGTTCGCGGCATATTACGGATCCGGCTTTGGCTTTAAAAGCGTCTGCGAATTCCCGGATTTGTTTATAGGTCGCGGCTCTGGTTGATTTATCGCCGGGCAGACCGGAGCCGTTTTTTAATCCGATCAGCATAAAGGCGGCCGTTACCGCACCGCATGTGTCGCCTATGCCGCCCATGCCGGTGCCGAATCCTTCGGCGATTTTGTATGCCGTGCGTTCGTCCAGATTAAACATATCGGCATAAGCGCATAACACGGCCTGAGCACAGTTGTATCCTTTGTCATTACGCAGTTCGACAGCTTTTTTGATCCGGTCCGTCATTTTAATTCTCCTGATTTGTAAAACGGGCCATAATATAACCGTTTTGTTATTTTGCTTCAATCTTTGTTCATCTCCGCGCTTGATTTTTTGCACCGCGAACGTGTAAAGTCATATCATTAATCTGATAGGGAAATGCCGTATGCCTGGCTTAAAAAAACGCTTTTCGCCGTTCCAAAAATTAATTCTTCTGGCTGTTGCGGCGGCGGGTGTCGTGGTCTGTTCTTTTTTAATCGGTCGTTATCCGCTTTCTTTAAAAGAAATTGTCGGCATTTTAATGTCGAAATTTTTTCCGGCAGAGCCGTTCTGGTCTTATCAGGCGCAGACGGTTTTAATTAACGTCCGCGCGCCGCGCGTGTTGACGGGGTGTCTGGTCGGGTGCTCTTTGTCCGCTGCCGGAGCGGCTTATCAGGGGGTTTTTCAAAATCCGATGGCTTCGCCGGATATTTTGGGCGCGTCTTCCGGCGCGGCGTTCGGGGCGGCTTTGGCGCTGTTATGCGGCGCCGGCGGTTCCGCCGTTGTCGCCGGCGCGTTTTTTTTCAGCTTGCTGTGTACGGGGGCGGCCTGGCTGATCAGCCGTAAAACTCAGGGCCGGCAGATTCTGGCGCTGATTCTGTCTGGGATTGTGGTCGGTTCTTTATTTTCGGCGGCAACTTCTCTGATTAAACTGGTCGCCGATCCGACAGACCAACTGCCGGCGATTACGTATTGGCTGATGGGCAGTCTGGCCGGAACAGGACAGGTCACTTTGCTTTTTGCTTTTTGTATTATGTCCGTCGGTCTGGCGCCGCTGTTTTTTCTGCGCTGGAAAATTAATGTGTTGACGCTGGGGGACGAAGAAGCGTGGTCTTTGGGCGTAAACGCCCGCCGGCTGCGGCTGATTATTGTTTTTTGCGCTTCGCTGATAACCGCGGCCGCCGTGTCTGTCAGCGGAATTATCGGTTGGGTCGGACTGGTCGTGCCGCATATGGCCAGACGGCTGGTCGGCAGTAATTACAGATATCTGATGCCTGCTTCCATGCTGCTGGGGGCGGCTTTTTTACCGGTCGTTGACGATGTGGCCAGAAATATGACGTCGTCTGAAATACCAATCGGTATTTTAACGGCTTTTATCGGCGCGCCGTTCTTTTTGTATTTGATTACGGCAAAAGGAGAATCGGCGTGACGCTCGGCGTGGAAAATTTGTCTTTTTCTTACAAAGACAGAACGGTACTGGACGATATTTCTTTTACCGTTCACAGCGGTTCTATGACTGCCGTGCTGGGGCCGAACGGCGTCGGGAAAAGCACGCTGTTTAAATGTATTTTGGGACTGTTGACTGATTACCGGGGAAAAGTAACGATCAGCGGCACGGAAACAAAAAATCTGGCTGCCGAAAAACTGGCGGCGCTGGCCGCGTATATTCCCCAGTCGCACGATACGGCCTTTAATTTCAGCGTGTTCGACATGGTCCTGATGGGAACGACGGCGCGGCTGCGCGGTTTCAGAGTCCCTTCGGACGAACAGTCGGAAATTACCTGTCAGGCTTTGGAGCGGTTAAATATCTCTTTTTTAAAAGACCGTGATTACCGGAAGATCAGCGGCGGAGAACGCCAGCTGGTATTGATTGCCAGAGCATTGGCACAAAAAGCGGACGTTCTGATCATGGACGAACCGACCGCGAATCTGGATTACGGCAACAGTCTGCGTGTGTTGGAACAAATGCGTTCTTTGGCTGATCAGGGCTATACGATTTTGTTTTCAACGCATTCCCCGGATCAGGTTTTTCTGTATGCTGACCGCGTTTTGGCGCTGTCAAATCAAAAAATTCTGGCGGACGGCACGCCCAAAGGTACAATATCCGCCGGTTTGATTAAAACGCTGTACGGCGTTGATGTGGTTGTCGAAAGTCTGTATAACGATAAAATCAGATGTTGTATACCGCAAAACGGGATTTTGTAAAAAAGATTTGCATTTATCAATATAAAGTTTAAAATCCCTCTAAACTTTTGTTATACATAAATCTTAGGAGAAGAAAATGGAATTAAAAGGAACAAAAACAGAAAAGAATCTGATGACCGCTTTTGCCGGCGAATCTCAGGCGCGCAATAAATATACGTATTTTGCCAGCGTCGCCAAGAAAGAAGGATATGAACAGATTTCCGCTTTGTTTACCAAAACGGCCGAAAACGAAAAAGAACACGCCAAATTATGGTTCAAGGCTTTGGGCGAACTGGGCAATACGGCACAGAACCTGCTGCATGCCGCCGAGGGCGAAAATTATGAATGGACCGATATGTATGCCACTTTCGCCAAAGAAGCGGAAGAAGAAGGCTTTACGGAATTGGCCGCTCAGTTCCGCGCTGTGGCTGAAATTGAAAAAACGCATGAAGAAAGATACCGTGCTTTGCTGAAAAACGTTGAAATGAAAGCCGTTTTTGAAAAAGCCGGCGAAACCATGTGGGAATGCCGCAACTGCGGTCATTTGGTTATGGGGAAAAAGGCGCCGGAAATTTGCCCGGTTTGCGCTCATCCGCAGAGCTATTTTGAAGTCCGCGCCGAAAATTATTAATTTCGATAATACGGGAAAAGCGCCGCAACGGCGCTTTTCTTTTGTTTTTTTCATACGAAAAAGCCGGGCATAAAACCCGGCTTTTAAAATTGGTCTCTGCGACGGTTTTGATTCCGCATCTACTCAGTGACAGTGAGTTGCTTTCCCTTAAGCTACACAGAGATAAGATCTTCACCCCTCTATTCTTAATATCGCATACTTCGACGCTTTTTTCAATAATGAAACAAAAGAAAAAAATATCTTATTGAAAAATAATGATTTTATTTTTTCAGACCCGATTCGTCCTTCCTCGGCGGAAAACGACTCCGGCGAAAAGTTTCGTGTGACGGGTGCAGTTTAAGCGTCTGGGAAAAGACAACGAAAAAGCCGGGTATAAAACCCGGCTTTTAAATTGGTCTCTGCGACGGTTTTGATTCCGCATCTACTCAGTGACAGTGAGTTGCTTTCCCTTAAGCTACACAGAGATAAGACCTTCACCCCTCTATTTTTAATATCGCATATTTTACCGATTTTTTCAAGTCTTTTGTGACTATGCCGACAGACCTGCCTGCCGGGCTTCTTCAACGGCGGGCTTATCTTTGATTTCTCCGGCTTTCCAAGCGCCTGTGCCATAGATAACCCCTTTTTCTTCAGGCGAATCCAAACAATCCAGAAATCCGCGGAATTCTTCCAGCGTCCTGTCCATAGCCGCATGGTTTTCATCAGCGGCAGCCACGATAAAATAAAATTCTTTTGACTTAATTTCCGTATATCTGGGGACACACCGGTCGATCAGAGTTTTCATTTGGCCGTTCATCGCATAAAAATACACTGGAGTTGCCATAACGATAACATCAGCCTGTATCATTTTTTCCAAAATTTCCGCCATGTCGTCTTTTTGTACGCATTTATGCGTTGTATTGCATGCGCCGCAGCCGCGACAATAATGAATTTGCTTGTCGTTAATATATATTTTTTCGATTTGATGACCGGCTTCTTGTGCGCCTGAAATAAAAGCGTCGCACAATATGTCCGAGTTGCCTTTTTTACGAAAACTGCCGGATAAAACAAGTATTTTTTTAGCCATTCGATCCTCCTGTCGTTTTGTCGTTCCGGCATCATAGATATTAAAGTTGACTTTAAGTCAATATATTTTTTTTGAGCCGATTATTTTTCCAATGTTATATACCGTGCCGGAATAAAACCGTTTTTTAAAACGACCATATAATGCCTGAAAAAAGTATTCGTCAGGTCAAACTCTGTTTTATAGAGTGAAAAATCCAGTGGAGAATAATCGATTTCAGAAGGATTGATTTTTTTGAAAGCTTCGATATAGCCGCCGTTGCCGGATTTGGTTTTGCAATAAACGCTTTCGATCAGGTTATCCCGGATCAATTCATCAATATCGAAAGAAAACAAATGTCCTGCGTTAGCGATGATTTTTCCGTTTAATTTCAAAGGTTCGGTAAAACAAGAAACCGAACGGCTTCTGCCCCGGAATGTTTTGTCCAGCCATTTAATAATATCGGAATGTTTTTCCGAACCGGCTCTTGACGCATAATGAAATAAACATTCGGGAAGTAATGAAACGGATAAAATTCCTTTTTGAAGGCAGGTATTTTCTTTGGGCGCATAATGATATAGTTTCATTATTTTCTTTTTCTCGGATATTTAAATCTGCGATTTTCGTTGTTATTTTAGCATGAAAATCCGGCTTAAAAAAACTCAAATAAAACGATTATTTCAGCATGTAAAAGGAAAGAACGCTTTTGTCCGACGTTTTTAATTAATAAAATGGCGGAGAGGGGGGGATTCGAACCCCCGGACCGGATAAACCGGTCAACAGATTTCGAGTCTGCCGCATTCGACCACTCTGCCACCTCTCCGTTATTGCTGAAAAATCAGCTGTCTTTTCTTTTATATCATCTCTGGCAGATGTCAACCAAAACTTTTTCTCTTTGCTTGACCTGTTCTTTTCTTAAATGTTAGAATAAACTAAATTTTTCATAGAGGTTTGAATGTCTGAAAAGAAAATTGCTTTTTCATATGCGAATGTAGCTAAAGACCTTCCATTTATTGCATTTATCAGAACAAAAACGGCTAAGGGAAAATATTTTTATGATTTCCCTTCTCTTCAGGACAGGGAACGGCTGGATTTTTCTCCGTTTGATAAAATTTCAACGGATCAGGACGGTTGTCTGGATATTGTTCATTGGTCGGACAAGGATAAATTAACGCAAGCTATTCGGATTTCTGAAAAAAACATGGCGGCATCGGACGAACATTTCTGCGTTGTTCTGCCGTCCGGGGAAACGCGGTGGTTGGCGGGATCGGCCGTGCCGAAAAAACAAAGGAACGGAAATATCGTCTGGAAAGGGTTCTGGCTGGACGTTACAAACGAAAAGAAAAAAGATTATTTTAATTCTTTGGTACTGGAAAGCGTTCATGAAGGCGTCGCGGCTTTTGACCGTCAGGGGAAAATTTTATCGTTTTCGCCGTCTTTGATGAAAATACTGTCCTGCACGCCGGAGGAAGTCGCTGAAAAAACGATTTTTTCTCTTTTGCCGCAGGACGCTTCCGAAACGCTGCAGCAATATATGCTGCTTTCGGCGTTAAAAGAAAAAATTTCGATTACTGTTTCGCTGCAGAAAGAACATCATGATCCCGTGTTTTTGGAAATTGACATGATGCAAAAGGATTCTTTCTTTGTCTGCCTGTTCCGGGACGTTACGGCATATTATGAAAAAGAAGAAGAGCTGCGTTATCTGGCCTATCATGATATAAATTCCGGAGTTGAAAATTATGCTTACCTGCAGGATATTTTTGAAAAAGTGCTGGATCAGGCAAAGGTATCGCAGACGCAGATTGCCGTGTTGTCTATTGCCCCCGACAGTCTGGGACAGTTAAACGCCATTTCGGATCAGGAAACCAATGCCCGCATTGTCGCCGGAATAGCAGATCGGCTTCGTTCATGCCTGTCCGATGATGATTATCTGGCGCAGACCAGCGGATATCATTTTACCGTTTTGATTACGGGGTTGGAATTTACGCTGGAAATTGAAAAGAAGATTGAGGCGATTCTGCGCGGCTTTGAACGTCCGATTTATATCGGCGATTTGGAATTTGACTTGACGGTCAGTATCGGCGTTTGTTTTTGTCCTCAGGACGGCGAGAATCTGCAGGATTTGATTTCCAGAGCTGATTTGGCGCTGAGGCAGATTCATACCGATGAAAAAAGCTCAATGCGCATTTATAACAGTGATCTGTCAATGAAGGCCGCCATCAACCTGAATATGCGCCGCAATCTGAAAAAAGCCATTGAAAACCATGAAATCAGTGCTTTTTTCCAACCGCAGGTGGATATCAAAACGGGACATATTATCGGACTGGAGGCTTTGGCGCGCTGGCATACCAGCGACGGAGTTTTGATCCCGCCGTCTGAATTTATTCCCGAAGCCGAAGAATACGGCATGATAGATTCTTTGACGGAAACGATTTTGGATCAGGCCTGTAAATGGAATCAGAAATGGTATTCGATGGGATTGTGCCGCGTGCCGGTCGCCGTAAATATTTCGGGACGCCAATTTCATAATGAAACGCAGTTGTTGTGTCTGGTTGACAAAGCTTTGGACGACAGCGGTCTGCCGCCGTATCTTTTGGAACTGGAACTGACGGAAAGTTCCGCGATGTATGATCCGAAAAACGCGCAAAGAATCATACAGACTTTGCTGGATAACAACATTCGTTGCGCTTTGGACGATTTCGGAACGGGATATTCGTCGTTAAGCGTGCTGCGCAGCTTTCCGCTGAAAAAGTTAAAAATAGATCGTTCTTTTGTTTTGGAACTGAGCGAAAAGAAGAATTTGGAAATTGTCCGGGCAACGATTGTTATGGCGCATGCGCTGAATTTATCAGTACTGGCAGAAGGTGTTGAAAACCGCCAGCATTTTGAAATTTTAAAAGATTTGGGCTGTGATATTATTCAGGGATATCTGTTTTCGCGTCCGCTGGCTCCGGAACAGATGGAATTAATGCTGATGCGCTGGGACGCCGACGTCGCGGCGATGGGGCGTGGTTTTTGATAGGAATCCCCTGCTGTAACAGAGGGGATTCCGAGTTTTTTCTATATGCAACAGCAGCCGTTGTCATCAGCTTTGGCGGTGTATCCGTTTTTACAAATAACACCGGAACAGTTATCAATGCAACAGCACCCTGCTTCGGTCGGCTCGGCGAAAGCCGTCTGCCGGCAGAAAACATCTGTACAGTTCGGGACGGCTTTTTGTCCGTCACAAAAATTCTTTTCCGGACAAGCCAAACATAGATTATTTGACAAATATCTGTTCGAAGTACATGACGAACATATGCCCGTCATGTTATTACAGACATTACAGTTGACGTCGCAGTCAATTTTTAAGTTGTTTTTTCCGACTGTTGCGCCGGTATATATGGAGTAGGTATGGCCGCGCCCTAACTTAACAGCTTTGGCGATTTGGAATATTTCCTTGTTTTCTTCGGCTTTTGTTACTGCAGGCAGAAAAAGAAACGTAAAAATAATGAATAATTGTTTCATGCTGTTCCTCACTGTTTGTTAATACAGCAACAGCCGTCGGCAGATAATGTCATTCGGGACGGGCAGCTTGATACAGTGTTTTTCTTTTCTTCTTTAATGCAAGAGTTGCCAAAAACGGTATATCCTGAATCACAGATGAAAGTGGTTGTGCCGTCACATACGGCATTTTCCGGGCAAGATTCACACAAACCGTTTTTCAATAAATATCCTTCGGAACATTTTAAACATTTTGCGCTGGAGGAATTGGCGCTGATACAAAGTGCATCGACACAATTTAGCCAACAGTCCGAACCGCGTTGTGATCTGATACTGTGTCGTTTATAGGGACGGCCGTAAAACATTTCTCCGGCTCCGCAGGAATTGTCTAAAGCTGCTTCTTCGCTGTTGTTATACCAGAAGTAAGAATGGTTGAATTCACAATTCTGCGCTTGTGCGTTTTCTGTTTTTGCAAAGAAACAGAAAAACATTATCACAATAAAAGTAAGTTTTTTCATATCTGAACAATCCTTTTTGTTTGGGTTAAACAAAAACCTACCTTTTCAGGTAGGCGGATGTTCAGAAACCGTATATCAGTTTACGGCTCGGCCTATTAGGCAGATAACCGTATTCAGCCATCATTGTTAGAAAGAAAAGATGTATACTCTAATTTAGTAAACAGGCATTTA
>URSF01000035.1 GCA_900550445.1 uncultured Rhodospirillaceae bacterium
GGTAGTGCCCGCCGGGAGGGCGTTATGCCCGTGGCGCCGCCACCCCCGCCGGGCTGCTAGCCGCAGGGGCATCAGTCTTTTTATCTCTGCCATTGGCACAACCTGATCTCCCGCCGGGAGGGCGTTATGCCCGTGGCGCCGCCACCCCCGCACGGGTAGTGCCGTCGGCCGCCACCCGGGAGGGCGTTTTCCCCCTACGGGTAGTAGCCGTACGGGCAATGCCTGTTATTTTTTTTGAAAAAAAGACAGTTTCTTTTTGTTCTTTAAATCCGTTTTTTTGATAGAACGTGTATGCGGGAACCATATTTTCCGTCAAAAGAACAATAGAGGTGACTTCTTTGCTTTTTAAGACCCTTTCAATAAAGGTCAGAAATAAAGATCCCAATCCGCTTTTTTGTTTTTCCGGTAAAATGCCGAATTCTTCAATCCAGTATTCTGTTCCTTCGCACCAGTGTTTTACTTTTCCCAAAGAAATACCGACCAAATTTTGATTTTCATAAAAGCCAAAAGATAAAGAGTTTTTATTTTCAATTAATTCTAAAACATATAAATGCAGTTGTTCTTCTGTCCATGTGTCATTCCAGGGATCTTTTGAAAAGATATTCAATATTGCATTTTTTATATCGTCAATATTGTTTACGTTCAATTCACGTATTTCCATCTTGTACTCTTGTTTGGCCGGAAAAGGGAAATTCTTTATTTTTTCACACACATTTTACAGGCAGACGCTTTCGCGGCCGCTTGTTTTTACGGGCTTGGTAAATCAGATTACGCCTTGTTCTTTTAAAGCTTCGATTTCCAGATCTTCTATGCCCAAATGATGCAGAATTTCAACCGTATCTTGCCCTAATGCGGGAGCGGCCGGCCGCGATTCCTGCGGCGCGGCAGAAGATATTCTGATCGGACAAGCAATCATTTTTACGTCTTTTAATTCAGGCGCCTGAGAATCAATTAACATACGGCGGGCCTGAACCTGCGGATCCCGGCAGACTTCTTCCAGATTCTGAATCAAGGAAACGGGAATGGCGTTTTCTTCCAGCAGAGCAATCCATTCCGCGGCGGTCTTAGTGATGAAAACGGCCTGTAAAGTGTCGCCTAATTCTTCGACATGATCGTGACGGGCGGCAATTGTCGCAAATCTGGGATCCGCACCGATTTCAGGGTGCCCGATTGCCTGACATAAACGTTGAAACATTGCTTCGCCGGCAATGGCAGCCAGGACAAAAGGCCGGTCCGAAGCTTTGAAGGACTGGAACGGCGTTTCCGTTGCATGACGGCAGCCGACGGCTTTGGGCGGAATTTTTGTCGCCTGATAGCGCATCATGGCGCTTTCCAGCAAAGCAACCTGACAGTCCAGCATTGAAATATCAATATACATGCCTTCTTTGGTTTTTTCACGCTGATACAGCGCTGTTGTAATTGCCGTAACGGCAAACACGCCCGCGTTCATATCGCTGAACGAAACGCCGATCATCATCGGATCGCCGTCCGGCGCGCCGGTCAGACTCATAATCCCGCCGCGCGCCTGAGCCAAAATATCATAAGACGGTTTTAACGCGTCCGGTCCGTCCTGACCAAAACCGGAAATGGACGCATAAATCAGATTAGGATTGATTTTTTTTGCATTTTCATAATCCAGGCCGAATTTCGCCATAATGCCCGGACGGAAATTTTCAACCAGAACATCTGCCTGAGCAATCAGTTTTTTCAGGATTTCAACGGCTTTAGGATTTTTTAAGTTCAGTGTCAGACTTTTTTTTCCGCCGTTAATCGATTCGAAATAAAGGCTTCTGTTTTCTTTAAACGGCTGAAACAGACGGGAATCGTCACCATGAGAAGGATTTTCAACCTTAATGACTTCGGCTCCCAGGTCAAACAGCATCTGCGTGCAATAAGGCCCGGCCAGAACTCGGGTCATGTCTAAAACTTTTATACCGGCCAGCGGTTTTGTCTGCGTCATAAGAGTACCTCTGATTTTTTAAAGCTTCTGCAAGCTATGCTGTTTCTTCTTTTTTACGAGCGAACGGCACGGGATTAATAGCCGGGTGAGGATTGCGCAGCATGCCGATCAGTTTGATAACGGTCGGCCGGATCTGACGGCGGTCGACAACCATGTCAACCATGCCGTGTTCCAGCAGATATTCAGCCTTTTGAAATCCTTCGGGCAGGCTGGCACGAATCGTCTGTTCAATGACGCGGGCGCCGGCGAATCCGATTAAGGCGTCCGGTTCTGCAATGGCAACGTCCCCCAGCATGGCGAACGATGCGGAAACACCGCCCATGGTCGGGTCTGTCAGGATAACGATATAAGGCAGACCTTTTTCTTTCAGTTTGCGCACGGCCATTGTTGTTCTGGCCATTTGCATCAGGGATAAAATGCCTTCCTGCATGCGCGCCCCGCCCGAAGCCGGGATTAAAATCAAAGTGGCGTCCTGCAAAATCGCCAATTCAACGGCGGCAACAATACTTTCACCGACAGCCGTTCCCATAGACCCGGCCATGAAAGCGAAATTGAAAATGCCGACAACGACGTTCATGCCGTCCATTGTGCCGGACGCGACCAGAATTGCGTCGTTTTTCTTTGTTTTTTTACGAGCGTCCTTTAATCGGTCGGTGTAATCCTTCAGATCTGAAAAATTAAGAGGGTCTTCTTTGACTTCGGGTAGTTCGATCAGAGTATATTCGCCGTTATCAAACATCATTTCCAGACGTTTTTCCGGTTCCAGACGCATATGATGACTGCATTGCGGGCATATTCTGAAATTTTGTTCCAATTCACGGTGATAAATCATTGCACCGCAGGAAGGACATTTTTCCCATAAGTTATCAGGAATTTCTTTGGCGCCGACCAGACTTTGCAGCTTTGGACGCACATAGCTTGTCAACCAATTCATTACAGACACCTACTTCATTACGATCGTTACGACCAATCTTTTATCAGAATCCGATCAGGAAAGCGACTGAAAAGTATACTTGAAACGTTTTTGCCGTTTTTTTTTACGAATCTGTTTCCAATTCGGTTATTTTTCTGGTCAGCTCTTTGATTTTTTTTGCCTGCTGATAACGTTCGTTTCTGACGGGGATTGTCAGGATCCAGCTGTAAATGCCGCCGAAGATGAAAAACAACAGGGCAAACGCCAGAACAATAAAGCTGACCGGCAATGTGATTTCAAAAGGAAAAGGCCACAGAGTCAATGCGAATTCCTGTTTGTTTGAAACGGCGAAAGACACCGTGAAAAACAAAACGACGCAACTGAAAATGAAATGAATGATTTTCAAAAATTTTGTCCTTATTCTTCGGCGTTCAGGCGGTCTTTTAATTTTTTGCCCGCTTTAAAGAAGGGAACGTTTTTGGCTTCAACGCTGACCTTTTCGCCTGTTCTGGGATTACGTCCCGCGCGTGCGTTTCTGGCGCGTACGGAAAAAACGCCGAATCCGCGCAGTTCGACGCGGCGGCCTTCGGATAAAGCGGCGGCGATTTCGTCAAAAATCGTTGTGACGATTTTTTCGGCATCGCTTTGATACAAATGCGGATTTAATTCGGCAATACGCGCAATCAATTCGGATTTTGTCATTTTAACCCCCGCTGATGAAAAAATAATCTTTTTTATGGTGCCAAAGCTGAAGCGAACCGTCAACATAATTTAAAATTTTTTCAGGCAAGTGCGTGTAGTGATTGAATTTTTAATATTTTTATTTTAAAAAATAATATAGCGAGTAAACAAATCGGGGATAAGAACAATGAGTGGTGATCAGATTTGGGAACTATTGGCTTTTTTGGCTGCGGTCGTTATCTTTATCCCGATTTTTTACCGGTTAAAAGTAAATCCGCTGCTGGCGTTTATCGTGGCGGGGATTGTTCTGGGCCCGCATATGCTGGGGCTGATCAAAGATACGCATGTTACTGAAAATATCGGGGAACTGGGGCTGTTGTTCCTGATGTTCACCATCGGGCTGGATTTGTCTTTCCACCGTTTCAAGGCGATGCGCCTGTATATTTTCGGGTTTGGTTTGGTGCAGCTGTTGGTAACGGCGGTTGTTTTGGGCGGCGCGGCTTTTTTGATGCATAAAACGCTGAACGAAGCGATTATTATCGGGCTGGGGCTGGCAATGTCGTCAACGGCAATCGCTTTGCGCCTGATGCAGGAACGCGGAGAAATGCATACGGGCGCGGGACGCGCGACCGTCGGCATTCTGCTGATGCAGGATCTGGCCGTTATCCCGATTATGGTTCTGCTGCCCCGTATGGCGCAGACGGATACGACAGCAATCGGCAATTTAGGACAGGCATTTACGCAGGCGGTCGGTGCGGTAACGCTGATTATGGTAATCGGACGCATGGTGGTCAAGCCGTTGTTCCGAATCGTTGTTTCGACAAAAAACTCGGAAGCTTTTACAGCCGTCACTTTCTTTACGTTTCTGGCGACGGCTTGGGCGACAAATGTGGCGGGACTGTCGATTTCTCTGGGGGCTTTTCTGGCGGGCATGCTGATTGCCGAAACGGATTTCGGACATGAAGTCGAAGCGGAAATCGCATCGTTCAGCGGTATGCTTTTGGGAATTTTCTTCCTGTCCGTCGGCATGATGATTGATATTCATTATGCCTGGACGCACATGGTTCAGATTCTGTTGCTGACGGTCGGCGTGATGGTGGTCAAGTTCTTTGTCCTGTATGTTATTGAACGCAGAATGAAAGTAAGCCACGGCGGAGCGACAACTTCGTCCGTTTTTCTGTGTCAGGCCGGGGAATTCGGATTTGTGGTCTTTAATCTGGCGGCGCAGAACTTTCATCTGATGAGTGTACAGACGTCTTCCCTGTTGCAGGTTGTCATTGCCTTGTCAATGTCTTTAACGCCTTTTGTCAGCTCTTTTGTCCTGAAACTGCTGGATAAAAAACGGGCGGCGGAAGACGCGGCGAAAAATGAGGCGGTGCCTGACGAAATTGAAGAAGAAAAGGAAATGGAAAACCATGTCCTTTTGATCGGTTACGGCCGTGTCGGCCAGGCTGCCGCGCGAATGCTGGCGCGCAACGAAGTGCCTTTTTTGGTTATGGATACGGACGTGCCGCATATTGAACGGGCGAAGAAAAACAACAGGGATTATTTGTTCGGGAACGCCGGAAACGTCCGTATTCTGGAAGCCGCCAATATCTCTAAAGCCAAAGCCGTTATGATCTGCATCAGCGGTCTGCCGTCGGCGATTCGTGTTTTGCAGGCGGTCAGGGAAGTTTCTTCGACAATTCCCGTCTTTATCCGCTGCAACGATGATACGCGCTGGGGCGAACTGGTACGGCTGGGGGCGACGGGGGTTATCTCTGAAACTCAGGAATGCGGCATTCGTCTGGCGGCGGCGACAATTCTCAGCCTTGACGGTGATGAAGACCGTGTGCGCGAAACGGCCGCCGTTCTGCGTCAGGAAAATACGTTGAACGCGTCTTTGCCGACGGCCGGCGCCGGCGTTTAGATTTATAAAACGGGAGCCTGCGGTTTTACCATGCGCGGGTCTAGCTGCAGTGTTTCCTGCAGACTGTCAATTCGTTCATGAATGACTGTCAGCCACGGGTCTTCTGCCGACAGAATCTGTTCCAGATAACGCCACAAAGCCAGCGCTTTTTGCGGTTCCTGATTTTGAATCCGAGCCAGTCCCAGAAAATAAATGGCCTTCGGATCGTCGGGACGGTAACGCAAAACGTTTTCAAGCGCTTTTTGCGCTTCGCCCGTAATCCGGCCGTTGTTGGCCTGTATCAGCGTTTCCGCCAAAGCGTGCCAGTTGGTAATGTCCTGCGGAATTCCCCATTCGATCGCGTTACGGTAAGCCGTCGCGGCTTCATTATAACAGCCGGCGGAGCGGTACGTCTGCGCCAGCTGTTCCCAGACAATGCCGTCGTCGGGATTGGCGGCCAGGTAACGTTCCAGCCGTCTGACGCGGGCCATGCCGCGGGTTTGCGTTTCGGCTTCCAGCGTATCTCTGCCGGCCAGAGGATAATCCGGCATCAGCATTTTTCCCTGACGGCCGTACAAAGCGGGAACCAGAACGGCAAAAAGGAAAAAGACAAAACAAATATAAATCAGCTTGCCCGTTCTGGATTGACCGTGTCCGCGGCGCAAAGGCAGAATCGGGAAAATAAAAAGGCTTAAAGCGCCGATTGTCAGCAACAACAGAGCCGTCAAAAATAAAATCATGCGTTTGTCCCTAAGCCGTAAAGTTTTTTGAACGCCGGAAAATGTAAAAAGCCATGGCTGCGAAACAGAGCGTTGAAACGGCAATTGTAAAAGTTTCTTCGTTTTCAGCCGTCGGCGCGGGAGCGTCTTCTAAAGAAATCATGTCGCCGTACTGCGCCAGCAACAAATGAACTACCAGATCCTGCGGTTTGCCGTCCGTCAAGTGTTTGCGGATAAAAAAACGCATATCTTCGGCCGTTTCGTCGCGGGCGGCTTCGATATTTTCATCGGAACAAACCAGGCACCGCAGACGGTCGGCGATTTCCAAAGCCTCCGTTTCGACGGAAGCTGCGTCGTCCGCCGCCGCCGGAGCGGCACACAATAAAAAGACGGCTAAAAAATTAAAGAGGTTTTTCATTTTTCAGCTCCTGTAAAAAAGGCAGAACCGTCTGCAAATAAAATTCTTCGGTCATTAATCCTTTAATTCTGGCGACGACTTCTCCTCTTGCGTTGACGATAAATGCCGTTGGCAGTTTGTCGGCGTTCATCTGCTTTGTCCACGTGATTTCCGGATCCAGAGCGATCATCTGGAACGGATCGCCCGTTTTTTTCAACAAATCTTTAATTTTTTCAGGTTTGTCGCGCGCGGCGATGCCGATAAAAGGAACATCTCTTCTGGCAGATAATTTAACCAGTGTCGGCAGCTCGACCATGCACGGACGGCACCAGGAAGCGAAAAAGAACAAAATTAAAGGCTGTTTCGGCATCGTTTGTGCGGACAGAACGCGGTTTTCGGGGCGATCCAGCAGCTGCAGCCGCCCTTCCGGCAAAGGAAAAGTATTTTTAACCAGTGTGTTTTCAAAAGTAAAGTCCAACCGTACCGTATACATAAAGTTAGAAAATACAGACGCCGCTAAAAAAATCAGTAAAAATCCGTACCATTTCATAACGTCTGTTCCTTTCCGGTTGAAAAGATCAAAAACACCAGCCCCAAACACATCAAAAACAGTCCTGATCCGGCCAGAGGCAAAAGCGGATATTCCGCCGTGCGTATCGTCAGCAGATCTTCTCGCGTTTGTTCGGCACGGATCAGACGGAAAGTAAACCGACCGATCTGCAGTAATGTAGCGTCCAGTTTCTTTTCCGGCCATTGAAAAACGGGTTTTCCGCTTAATAATCCGGCTGCTGGCGTACCGGCTTCATTGGTGCAGGCAAGCCGGTATTGCGCCGTACCGGCTGCGGTTTTCCCCGATAATGCCTCAATCCGGCAGGGCAGGGCTACTTCAGAGGAGGCTTCGGATATTGACATGGTTGCCGACGTGTCTTTGCCGTTAAACACGCAGTAAGCCAGAGCCGCTGAAAAGATCAAGATTCCCGCGGCGTTAAAAAACAGGCCGTACGTTAACGCGCTGGTATTCTTTAACATTTCCAGCACTGCCGAAAATGATGAAGGAATTTTTACGGATCTCGCCGTTAAAAAGGAATTAAAGATCAGTACGGCCGGCAGAAAAGACAAAACAATCGGCAGACCGTTGTCGACTTCCAGCAGGCAAAAACAGATCCCCGTTAAGGCTGTTCCCCAGAACCACAGATCCGTTTTCCAATCGGTTTTAACCCACCCTCTGCCCAGCGAGCGTTTTTTAAAAGCGATGAAGAAAAAGAAAGTAAAGGCAATGCCCGTCGTCGTTAAGATATCTTTGAACAATGCCGGCAGCAAACGCAGCGGCAGATCGGGCAGAAACATAAACAGCGTCGGCATCAGGGACAGTGCCCCGATACTGAACCCGGCGGTCAGCAGAGCGGCCGCGGCCAGACCGACAAAGCTTTCACGCGAAAAAACAAAAAAATTGTTTTCCGGCAAAGACCGTTTAATCATCACGGAACTTAAAAACAGGAAAAAGCAGGTCATTCCCGCAAAAGCGCATAAAGCCGTTACGGGATTGGGAAAATAAACTTCATCGGCGGATAAGGAAAACAGCCGGTATTCCGCCGCGAAGAAATCGGCGCTGAAAAAAGCCAGTCCCGCCGCGGCAAAAACGATGATCCAGTTGGTGAAAACGCGGGAATACCGGCAGAAAAACAATAAAATCGCCTGTCCAGCCGTCAGGATAAAAACGGACAGCAGCAGTGAATTGTCCGGCGTCCACTGCCATAAAGCGCCGTTTTCCGCCGTTGTAAAGCCGGTCATCAGTTTTGATCCCAGCGCGCAGATCAGGCATGTCAGGGCAAACAGACAGCCGCGCAAAGCCGGCGTTACGAATTGCCTTCCTTTGGAATACATGCTGATTATTTTGATAAACGAGATGATCAAAGCCGCATAAGCCGCGAAAATAAACAAGAGTTCCAATGTCTTATGCGCCGGCCGCCATTCCGGATTAAAACCGACGCCTTCAAAGGGCGGTTCTTCGATTCTGACGAACGGATCCGCCGTCGACAGCATTAATGTCAGCAGGAAAAAGATCAAAAAACCGGCGGAAAACAAATAACGCCCTCTTTCCTGATAAGTCGCCAGATCTTTTTTGGAAAAACCGATCAACGTAAAAACCGACAGAGCAATAATGAAAGTGAAGAAAAATCCTTCACGCGAAGAACAAAAAGCCTGCAGGGCGTAAAACAGGCTGCTTTGCGAATCAAAAGTTTCAAAAACAACAGCTAAGGAAAAATCATGAACGGCAAAACCGTACAGCAGAACAAAAAAAGCGAACATCAGCAGCGCCGAAGTAAAACAAGCGCCTCTGAACCCCAGCCTGATCGCGACGGCGGAACCGCCGGACCATAACGTCGGCGTCAGCAGCAAAGTCTGCAGCCCGACGGCGGCCAGAGCAAATATAATTGTATAGTGAGCAAGTTCAATCAGCATTTTCGGCCTTTGCATGAAACGGTATCTCAGTCAGGTTAGAAAACTCTTGTTCTTTTTGCAAGAATCAAAAGACGGCTTTTCTTTTTTTTTAGGCTGTGATAAGATACAAAAAATAAAAAGTTTGACAGGGAAAACTTTTATGTCTGAAAGATTAAACGCTCAACGCAGTTTCACAGGGTTAAAAGCCGGGGATAAAGCTGTCGTCGCCGGTTTTTTAAAGGGAAACGCGGCTTATCGCAAAAAGTTGCTGGCCATGGGGGTAACGCCCGGCACGCCGTTTGAAGTCGTCAGGATCGCTCCGTTCGGCGACCCGGTTGAAATCATGATCCGCGGTTATCTGGTTTCTCTGCGCCGCGAAGAAGCGTCTTTAATTTCTGTTTGCGACTAAACGGCCGGGATTTAATAAGATGTCTTTTTATAAAACAGCGGCTTTGATTGGTAATCCGAACTGCGGAAAAACGACTCTTTTTAACGCTTTGACGGGATCGCATCAGTATGTGGGCAACTGGCCGGGCGTAACGGTTGAAAAAAAATCGGGTTTTTTTGAACAAAACGGCGTTAAAGTCGAAGTCGTCGACCTGCCGGGGGTTTATTCTTTAAGCGTCGTTTCCAGCGCGTCCGAAGATGAAAAAATCACGCGCGACTACCTGCTGTTTAACAGGCCGGACTGCGTTGTCAATATTCTGGACGCTTCTAATCTGGAACGCAACTTGTACATGACGGTGCAGCTGTTTGAAATGCACCTGCCGGTTATTCTGGTTTTAAACATGATGGATACGGCGGCGGCGGCGAAAATTAAAATCGACGTTTTGGCTTTGGCGCATATTTTCAATGTGCCGGTTATTCCGATGGTCGCTTCCAAAGTCAGGGGCGTTGAAGAACTGAAAAAGCAGATTGTCCGGGCCGATTTGCGGATTAATGAAAATTTTGTCATTCCGTACGCTCCGAATGTTGAAAGCGCTGTCGGCGAATTGCTGCCCTGTGTGTCGCCGGCGGCGGAAAAAAACGGCTGGGCCGCCCGCTGGCTGGCGATTCATCTGCTGGACGGGGATATTGATCCGCGTTTGTTCGGTTCCGAAGAAAATAAAGCGAAAATTGAACGGATCAGAGATTCTTTTCCCGAAAAATATCGGGAAGACGCCGATACGATGGTTGCGGACGGACGTTACGGGTTCATTACGGAAATCAGCCGGAAACTGATTACGCGTTCCGACCGGCTGTCAAAAACGGTAACGGAAATGATCGACCGGGTCGCGCTGGGAAAATATACGGGCATGCCTTTGTTTTTTGTGGTGATGTACCTGATGTTTTTATGGACGATTTCGCTGGGGAATCTGTTGATTGATCCGATTGCGGAATTCGGCGACGAATACATGGTCGCGGGTTTTTCTTCTTTGATGACGTCTTTGCATGTGCCGCAATGGCTGAATATTTTCCTGTCCGAAGGGGTCGGACGCGGCGTCAGCACGGTGGCGACGTTCGTTCCGCCGATCGGGTTTTTGTTTTTGTTTTTGTCCGCTTTGGAAGATTCGGGATACATGGCGCGCGGCGCGTTTGTCATGGACAAGCTGATGCGCGGGTTTAATCTGCCCGGAACGGCGTTCGTTCCGATGATCGTCGCTTTCGGCTGCACGGTTCCGGCCGTTATGGGGACCCGGATTTTATCGTCCCGGCGCGACAGGCTGATTACGCTGATGATGACGCCTTTTATGTCCTGCGGCGCCAGACTGCCGGTATACGCTTTGTTTGCGACGGCGTTTTTTGACACGCAAGGGGCGAATATTGTGTTTTCTTTGTATTTGATCGGCATTTTTATTGCCGTGACAACGGGCATTTTGTTTAAAAAGACCTTGTTTAAAGGAAAGCCGGTTCCTTTGATTTTGGAAATGCCGCCGTATCATTTGCCGACGATTAAAAACATGGCCGTCAGGACTTGGGACAGGCTGCGCGGTTTTATTGTCCGGGCCGGCGCGCTGATCGTGCCGCTGGTGATTGTGTTAAATCTGTTAAACGCGGTTGATTTTAAAGGGAACTTTATTCCGCAAACGCCGGAAAAATCCGTCCTGTCGTCAATCGGCAAATCGATTACGCCGGTGTTTGAACCGATGGGAATTACGGAACACAACTGGCCGGCGACCGTAGGGTTGTTTACCGGCGTTATGGCCAAAGAAGCCATTATCGGAACACTGGACGCGCTGTATGCCGATCTGGCCGAAGGCGAAACGTCGACCGAACGTTTGGTTGTTTTATTTGACGGAAAGGTCGGCGCGTTTGCTTATCTGTTGTTTGTTCTGCTTTATATGCCCTGCCTGTCGGCAATGGGGGCGATTGCCAAAGAATTCAGTCTGGGGTGGGCGGGATTTGTAATGATTTGGACGACGGGGCAGGCGTATCTGCTCTCGACGCTGTTTTACCAATGTGCTATTATACAAAGAAATGTTTTGTATTCCGGGGGTTGGATCGCCGGGATTGTTTTAACCGAGCTGGCTGTTTTTACCGCTTTGTATTTTGCCGGGAAAAGGAGGCAGTATGATTCTTTCCGAGATTAAAGATTATCTGCAGGAGCAGGGGCAGGCGTCGTTAAAAGACATTGCCGTTAAGTTTGACCTGCCGGAATCGGCGCTGCAGGAAATGCTGGCGCATTGGGAACGCAAAGGCAAAATCGGCCGGCTGGACAGTTCCCACTGCGTAAATCCGTGCGGACAGAAATGTTCGTCCTGCCCGCTGCAATGCCTGATGATTTATCAATGGAAACAGCCGGATCAAAAGTCCTGAGCTAATAAGTAACGCCGGACGACATGATTTTATAACCGCAGTCCCCTTCGGCCAGACCGTTGGCAAAAGCGAACGAGGTAGGCTTGCAGGCATAAATACGGTAAAGGACTTCGCCTTGTTCGACTTCATCGCCGACTTTTTTCATCAAATCAATGCCCGCGCCTTTATCGGCGGGCGCGCCGGCCGTCATGGCAATCCGGTTTAAAATCTGTCCGTCGATTTCGGCGACGACGCCCGATGTTTCTGCCGTGATATCGCGCGTCAACTGTCCCAAAGGCGGCGGAGTCTGCTTACCCTGAGCATGGACGATTTGACTCATGACTTCCAGCGCGCGGCCGGAATCCAAAATATCGCGCGCCTGATAATACCCCTGTCCGCCGCGCAGCTGCGGATCGAATTCCAACACTTTTCCCGCCATAAAAAGCGCTTTTTCACGCAAATCCTGCGGTGCGTCTTCACGGCAGCGCAGCACTTTCATGACGTCGCGGGCTTCCAGTACGGGGCCGATGCCGTTGCCTACGGGTTCGGATCCGTCCGTAACGATCACGTCAATTTTCATCGACAGCATGTCGCCGACGTATTCAAACAGCTTGCGCAGACTCATCGCCTCGCTCATGTTGCGGATTTTTGCCGTTTTGCCGACGGGAATGTCAACCAGCAGATGCGTAATGCCCATGGCGATTTTGCTGGATAAAATCGAAGCGACGATCTGCTGGGGCGTGCTGATGCCCAAAGCGCGTTCCAGACTCATCAATAGATCTTCGGTCGCCGACATGGCCAGCCGCCGGCCGTCCAGAACCATGCAACCGCCGATTTCATTAACGGCCGCGGCGGTTTCTTCTTCGGACAATTCGACGTTTGCCAGAACTTCCATCGCGTCCGCGGCGCCGGAACAGGACGTTACGCTGCGCGTCATTGTGCTGGGCATGCACAGCCCGTAGGCGATCGCGATCGGCACGACGATCATTGTCGTCCGGTTGGCCGGGATACCGCCGATACAGTGTTCGTCAACAACCAGATCGATCCCCCAGTCGGCCGGCCGGCGGTATTCGATCAGCGCTTCGGTCATTGACAGGACTTCTTGCGGAGACATGAAACTGGCGTTGGAAACCAGAAAAGCGGCCAGTTCGATCGGCGTATAACGGTATGCGGCCAGATCGGCAATAATACTTTTATATTCTTTTGCGCTTAAAATGCCGCCGTTGATTTTGCGGCGCACGGAATCAATGCTGGCCGGCGGCGGCGCCGGAGAAATAGCCACTTCGGATCCTTCGGCCATGCTGATCAGATGGAAAGCTTGATTAGTTAAAGCGATTTCATCGGGTTTAACGATTGTTTCGTCTTCGCACACATAGACGCTGGCAAACAACGGTTGCAATCCGCCGTGAATCTCAATACGACCGGCGGTCAGATTGACATCGTCGGTTTGAAATTCGGGGCATCGTTTATGAATGAAAACGATGTTTTCCTTTCCGGTATCGATCGGCAGATGTTTCAGACGTAACATAAAACGAAAAAATCCTTATTTTATCTTTCTCAATTTAGCAGGAGGCCTTTGGAATTTCTACTTTTTTTTCACGATTGTTTTTAAACAAGATGACAACTTGAAAATCGAGACGCTTTGTTTTATCCTGAAAAAAATTTGTAAACTTTCAGGTGGTAAACAAATGAAGAACGTATTTCGTATTTTTTATGTTTTTGCCGCGGTCGTTGCTTTGTCGGCATGCGCTTCGGCTCCGAAAGATGTGGTTTTGGCTCGTTCCGATGATTTGTCTTCGCGTCCGGATTGGGTCAGCGAAGAAGAAACCTTTAAGATTGAAAAAGGTACGGTTTATATGTTGGGCACGCATGAAATGCCGGTGGCCGGCAAACGTGTTTCAACGGGTTACCGGATTGCGGAAAACAACGCGAAAGCCGGTTTGTCCGGTGCCATTGAACAGCGTTTGAACTTTATTTTCCAAAACGCCGAAGAAGGGGATTCGATGGGCGCGGATCAGACACGCTTTATCGGCGGGGAAACCAGCAAACTGGTCGCTTCTTCAATCCGCCCGGCCAACCGTTATTGGGAAAAAGTCTCCGTTGTCGTTGACGCGGACGGAACACGTGACGTGATTTACCGTATTTTTGTTCGTGTTTCAATGCCCGAAGCCGATTTTAAAAAGGCTATTCAGGAAGCGATTAAACGTAATGCCGGCAAAAAAGGAATTTCCGAAGACTTTGCCAAAAAAGTTGACGCGCACTGGGATCAGATGAGCGAGTAAATACTTATGATTCGTTTGAACAGGCTTCGGGCGGTTGTGCTGGCCGCCGTTTTCTTCGCGGCTCAGGCGGCTTTTGGCGCTCAGACATGGACGACGTCAACGCCCAAAGCTGATTCAAACTATAAGTACTATGTCGGCCGCGGCGAGGCCGATTCCGAAAAAGCCGCTTTTGATCAGGCGGTTAAGGACGCTTATGATCAGGCGGCCAGAGAAAACTTTCCGGCCGAATATTCGTATCAGGCGGACATCTACCAAACCGAAAGTTCCGCCTATTTAACCGAACGAACAATCGTTTCCGGCATTTCGGCGCGCTTCGACGGCTTTGAAAAAGAAGACGAGTTTATTCAAAAAACCGGCGAAGGCTACAGCGTCAAACTGCTGTATCGGTTTTCCAAAAAGGCGATCGCGCAGGAAAAAGAACGCCTGAAAAAAATTGCCGATACTCCCAGAAAAAGACAGATGTCCGTCGTCGGCAGCAAATCTGACGCGGCTAAGGGCGTTTTAATCGTTGAAACCGATCCGGTTGACGGGGCTGCCGTTTATGTCGACGGCGACCGGTATGGTCAGACGCCGATGACGCTGTACGGTTCTTTGTCGGCCGGGCGGCATTCTTTGCGCATTGACCACCCGCGTTATCAAACGGTTAATGAAAATATAATTACCGTGCCGGGAAAGACGGTGCGCGTCAAAAAAACGCTGCTGCCGGCTTTCGCAACGATATCCGTAACGACGGATCCCGTTAATGCTGACGTTTATCTGGACGGCCGGCCGGTCGGCACGGCGCCTTTGACGTATGACAGAATTCCGGTTGAGGAAGAAATCACGATCAGTCTGCGTCATGAAGAAATGGAAAGAATGTCCGTTCCGGTTACTTTGAAAAAGGGCGAAGTCCGGCCGATGAACATCGTTCTGCCGGAAAAGTCGGCTAAAATTTCGATTTTTTCTTTTCCGCAAAACGCCGAAGTCTTTATTGACAAGCGGCGCGTCGGGTTGACGCCGGTACGGAATTATCCGATTGCACGCGGATCACATACCTATACTGTGGAAAAAGAAGGCTATGAACCCGTTACGCGTTCTTTTGCCGCAAAGGGCGGGGAAATTTTAAGCGAAACGGCGGAGTTGAAAGCGCTGGCACGGGAACAGACCGTTGTTCCCAAAAATAAATCCGCGGTTGTTGCCGGCGGTGTGGATAAATTTCATCGCTATGAGGAAATCCGTCCGCCTCAAAAACATTTAAACCTTTCTTCCGCCGCGACAGGCGAAGAAGTTCTGCTGGCGGCGATGAAGTGGTCGTATCCGTCTAACTTTATCCGTGCGCGCGCGTCGTACGTCAGACGCAAGGCGGGCGGCACGCTGTTTTTTGTGTTTTTGTCATTTGACGAAGACAACTATCGGGATTTGTTTGTCAAACCGCTTCGGCGCGCTTTAAAAAACGTATCAGACGGTTCGCGCGCCGTGACGGAAAATCTGGATTGTTTTTATGAAGATAAAAAAGAAGGACAGATTATTTGCGCTTTTTCGCCGGCAAAAAGCGTTTCGGACACGGTTTTTGTAAAAACATCGCCGGTCGATCACGGTTTTTTCAAGGATAAAGCAGACTTTGATTCCTTTGTCATGATGACCCAAGACGACGGGCGGCGTGAAAAAATAAAACCGTATGAACTCAGAAAGTTGGTTTTATCGGTTTACGACCGTTCGGGTAAAAAACATCAGATCGGCAATGCTGATTTGTATGTTGCGAAATTTACGACGGATAAAAACAGAAACATCGTTTTTATGCCGTGGTTTAATGATGGTTATGAGTCTTTGGTTCAGGCTTTTCAGGCGCCCGATCTGGATCCGTCGGACGTCAGCCGCGTCGTCGTTCAGGTAACGCAGGGGACGCCGGCCGATGATCCGTATCCGCCGAACAGGAAAAGAGAGTAAAGGGAAAAACAGATGAAAATGAAATGCTTTTTTTCTGCTTTTTTGTGTTTTTGCCTGTGTGCCTGTCAAAACCAGAAACCGCAAATGGTAATTATAGATTCCAATGTTTCCGCTTTTATTTATCAGGGGGACAAAAGAATAGGCGAAACGCCTTTTGCAGGAAAACTTCCCCGTTCGGAAATCGGCGATCTTTCTTTAAAACGTTCCGGTTATAAAACGGTAAAGCTGCCGGTTAAAAAAGTATACGGCCGTTCTACGC
The DNA here is from genome assembly GCA_900550445.1 of uncultured Rhodospirillaceae bacterium. GTDB lineage: Bacteria > Pseudomonadota > Alphaproteobacteria > CAAGCB01 > CAG-977 > UBA11549. Next base: position 16,243 of record URSF01000035.1, read on the forward strand.
CGTTCATTACCGGTTTGTATACCGATATGACTTCCAGCAGAGGTGGCGCCGAAAATGCTTCCAAAGAAGACATTTTGGCAATGACTACGCTGATGCCGTCTTTGCCGTTGTTTATAATGACAGATGCGACGGTTTTTTTAAGCGGCGCCTGGATCGAATATATGCCCAATTCGTTTTATATCGAAATGGTGCCGGCCGATAAAAAGACTGTGTCGGCAGATTTTCTGCGTCGGCTTCAGATTAAAAATTTTGCTTTAAAAATGTATCCGGACATGGCGGCCGGCAATCGGAAAACCGTGTCTGCTTTTGCAGAGTTGTCACGGCATTCGGCCGGGGAAATCGCAGAACTGTTGTCGGAAAAAACAGATCCCGTTTCTTTTGCCGAAGCCGCAGCTGCCGGATTTTAACAGATCAGACAACGCAGTTCATATAACGGCGCGGAAAAATTAAAATCGCCGGTAAGTATTCTGTTTCAAAAATATAAGCGTCAGCGCCGCTGTTCGGATCATGCGAAAAAATTTTTCCGGACGGTCCGACAGTTAAAAGTTTTCGTTCCCGCACTTTATTTCTTGACTCTGCCATAAGGGTATAGGTATACTTTATCTGAATGATAAGAAGAGTATGAAAAAGAATCAACGGGTTAAAGAAAATGACAAGTTCACTGGACAGAAAAATAACACTCAGTTCTTTGCTGAAATTTGCGGCGCCGACAATCGCTTCAACTCTTCTGATGGAAATTTACGGCATTATTGACGGACTGTTTGTTGCCCGCCTGATCGGAACGGACGCCTTGTCCGCCGTCAACATTACGTTCCCTTTGATTCTGGTGACAATCGCAATCGGTATGATGTTCGGTACCGGCGGCAGCGCTTTGGTTGCCAGACAACTGGGGCAAAAGAGGGAACAAACGGCTCGTCAGAATTTTTCTCTGACTGTTTTGGTCGCATTGGCGGCGGGAATCCTTTTTTCAGTTTTGGGGCTGGTATTTCTTAAACCGCTTCTGATTTTTCTGGGTGCCGATGAACAACTGTTTCCTTATTGTTATGAATACGCGTACGTTTGTTTGTTTTTTATGCCGCTGGCGTTATTTACGGGAACTTTTTCCATGTTTTACATTACGCGCGGCAAGGCCGTATTGGGATTGATTTTTTCTTCAATCGGCGGCATTACCAACGTTGTTCTTGACTATGTTTTTATAGCTTTATGCGATATGGGACTGCGCGGAGCGGCTCTGGCGACCGGAATCGGATATGCTCTGGCCGGAACGATCGGATTTATATACTTTTCCGTTAACCGGCGAGGCAGTCTGTATTTCGTCAAACCTAAATTCAAACCGTATGTGATTTCCAAAATCTGTATTAACGGATCATCGGAAATGGTAACGAATTTATCGGTATGTCTGGTCACAATTCTGTTAAACAATATTGTGATCCGTCTGGCCGGATCGGACGGCGTTGCAGCTATTACAGTCGTTTTATATATGCAGACGCTGCTGATGTCCGTCTGTTTCGGATATTCTATGGGAATAGCCCCGCTGACGAGCTATAATTACGGTAAACGCGAAACACCGCATCTGCAGAAAATATTTTCGATCAGTACAAAGATGATCGGTACAATGTCCGTTTTTGTTTTTTTGCTCTGTTTGTCGCAGTCGGGCAAACTGATCGGTTTGTTTGTCGACGAAGACACGACTGTTTATAAAATGGCGCTGCGGGGGGTTAAGTTGTTTGCGGCGTGTTTTTTGTTTATGGGATTGAATATATACGCTTCGGCTTTGTTTACGGCGCTGTCAAACGGGAAAGTATCCGCGCTGTTGTCTTTTTGCCGCACGTTTGTTTTTGTTGTCGGGCTGCTTCTTTTACTGCCGGTCTGGTGGGAAATGACAGGAGTTTGGCTGGCAATTCCGATTGCTGAAGCGTTGTCTTTTTTAATGACGCTGTTTTATTTTCGAAAATATAAAGACGTTTATCGTTTCGCCTGAAAGAAAAACCCCACAGTTAAGGATTGAAAACAACATTTGCTTTTGATAACTTAGAACTGAGCTTTTTTATGATAAGCTCAGGGCGTCAGAAACCCTTTCAGAAATAGCCGCATTGTGTATGGCGGCTAATAAATTATATGCCGATTTCTGCCGTGAAGGGCGGATTTCGGTGAATAAGGCTATGTGCTGAATAAGCCGAGCCGTCTTTATTTCTGAACGGTTTCTGAAAATCCGCCCTCCTTGCAAAAGGAGGGTTTTGTTTAACTTTAATAAAAAGGGTTTCAGAAATGAAAAAACTAACTGTTACAATGCTTAGTGGAATGTTGTTGTTGTCAACAGCTGTTCAAGCGCAAGAAACTTCCATAAAAGGCTATGCTTCCGTCAAAGCCGTCGCAACGAAAACAGACGGCAATTTTTGGGGCAACAAGAAAAAATTCAATCCGAAAGGCGCGAATATCGCCATCGGCGCTAAAGTCGATCAAAACCTGCGTTTCGAAGCCGAATACAACTATCGGGAAAAAACGGATAAGACGGCGGCATACATAGACAACGGCGGTATGTTTATTTTTGAAGGAAAGGAAAAAATGGAATTATCCGCACAGTCTTATATGCTGAACGGATATTATGATTTTCATAACAGCTCCAAATTCACGCCGTATGTCGGTATCGGTTTCGGAATGGCAAAAGTCGAATATGATTATACCGACAACTACGATGTTTATGATGCCAGCACAGGAAATTATTTGGGATCGTCTACAGGCACTTATCACGCTTCTAAAACGAAATTCGCGTATAACATCAATGCGGGTGCAAGCTATGATATCAACGATCATTTAGCTTTGGATCTGGGCTTGCGTTATATCGACTACGGCTCTTTCTCTGATTCTGATGGCGACAAATACAAAACAAAATCGAAAGAAATTTCTTTCGGTGTCAGATATACGTTCTAAATAAGAAAGGCGGAGTTTGAAAGCTCCGCCTTTTCTGTTTGAAAAAGATTTATTTCTTTTCGACCGTTTTCGGCATTTCGACCCGAATATGCAATTCTTTTAACTGCTTGGGGGTTACTTCGCAAGGCGCTTGCATCATCAAGTCTTGCGCCATACCGTTCATCGGGAACAAAATGACTTCGCGGATATTCGGTTCGTCGGCCAGCAGCATAACCATGCGGTCAATACCGGGCGCCGAACCGCCGTGCGGCGGTGCGCCGTATTTAAACGCGTTCAGCATACCGCCGAATTTTTGTTCGACGACTTCGGGGCCGTATCCGGCAATTTCAAACGCTTTGTACATAATATCCGGACGATGGTTTCTGATCGCGCCGGAAGACAATTCAATACCGTTGCATACGATGTCATATTGGTAAGCGTTGATTTCCAGCGGGTCTTTGTTCAACAAAGCGTCCATTCCGCCCTGTGGCATGGAAAACGGATTGTGGGAAAAAACAATTTGATTGGTTTCTTCGTCCAGTTCAAACATCGGGAAATCGGTGATCCAGCAGAATCTGAAAGCATTCTTTTCCAACAGATCCAGCTGTTCGCAGATTTTTGTGCGTACCTGACCGGCGAATTTTTCGACTTTGCCTTTCTTCTCGCAGACAAAGAAGATGACATCACCGTCTTTGACGCCGACGGTCGATTTCAAAGCGTTAATTCTGTCTTCGTCCAGATTCTTGGCAATTGCGCCTTTCGGTCCTTCGGTCGTGTAAGTAATGAAACCGATGCCGGGCAGACCGATTTCACGGGCCCAACCGTTCATTTTATCGAACCAGCTGCGGGGTCTGGTTGCCGCGCCGGGCGCCGGAATGGCGCGCACGACGGCGCCGCGTTCAATCGCGTTGGCAAAAATGCCGAATCCGGAACCGGTAAAGATATCCGTTACGTCCGTAATAATCAGCGGGTTGCGCAGATCGGGCTTGTCCGAACCGTATTTCAACATGGCTTCGGCATAAGGAATACGGGGGAACGGAGCCGGCGTTACGGCGCGTCCGTTGGAAAATTCTTCAAATACGCCCTGCAGGACGGGTTCGATCGCGGCGAATACATCGTCCTGCGTGACAAAAGCCATTTCAAAGTCCAACTGATAAAATTCACCCGGAGAACGATCCGCGCGGCTGTCTTCGTCACGGAAACAGGGGGCGATCTGGAAATAGCGGTCAAAACCGGAAACCATCAGCAGCTGCTTAAACTGCTGCGGCGCCTGCGGCAAAGCGTAAAACTGTCCGGGGTGCAGACGCGAAGGCACCAGAAAGTCGCGTGCGCCTTCGGGGCTGGAGGCGGTCAGAATCGGCGTCTGGTATTCGACGAAGCCCTGTTCAATCATGCGCCGGCGGCACGAAGCGATAACCTGCGAACGCAGCAGCATGTTTTTATGCAGCTTTTCGCGGCGCAGATCCAAAAAGCGGTAACGCAGGCGCGTTTCTTCGGGCTGTTCAAAATCAACGGCAACCTGCAAAGGCAGCGTTTCGGCTTCGCCTAAAACTTCGGCTTCCGTCACGACCAGTTCGATTTCACCGGTCGGCAGGTTCGGATTGGCGTTGTCGTCTTTACGGATTACAACGTCCCCCGTAACGCAGATGACACTTTCTGGGCGGCATTTTTCTAAAATTTTAAATACCGGACTGGAAATATCGACAACGCACTGCGTAATGCCGTAATGATCGCGCAGATCAATGAAAACCAGATTGCCGTGATCGCGTTTGCGGTGGATCCAGCCGGACAGACGAGCTTGTTTGCCCGCGTCGGCAGAGCGCAGCTGACCACAGGTGTGCGAACGATATGTATGCATGGAAATGAATCCTTTTGAAAATAAAACGTAACTCAGAGCATATTGGTTTTCGGCGCATTTTTTGTCAACAGAAAAACGGTTGCTTTTGCGAACAAAACACGTTTTGTCTATTCTGCTGTTTCTTCGTCGTTTTCCGGATCGCCGGGCTGTTGAGAATCAATCGAATAACCGGCCGCGCGTACTGTACGGATCAAATCGGGTTCGCCGCCTTCGTTCATCGCTTTGCGCAGCCGGCGGATATGAACGTCAACCGTGCGCAGCTCGACATGAATGTCCGCCCCCCAGACTTCCTTTAACAGCTGTTCGCGCGGAAAAACATGACGCGGCTGTTCCATTAAGAACTGCAGCAGCCGGAATTCCGTCGGTCCCAGATGAACAAAACGATCTCCGCGAAAAACGCGGCAGGTCGCCAAATCCATTTTGATATCTTCAAAAACCAACTCGCCTTTTGTTTTGACCGGCTGAACGCGGCGCATCAAAGCGCGGATACGCGCGATCAGTTCTGGAACGGAAAACGGCTTGGTCATATAATCGTCGGCGCCGATTGTCAGGCCTTTGATTTTATCGGCTTCTTCCCCGCGGGCGGTCAGCATGATGATCGGCACATTGCGCAAATCGTTATCATAACGAACCTGTTTGCAGATTTCAACGCCGCTCAGCCCCGGCAGCATCCAGTCCAGCAGGATCAATGTCGGCTGATTTATTTTTATGGCGTTAAAGGCTTTTTCCCCGTCCGTAACGGCGCATGTTTCAAACCCTTCTTTTTCCAGATTATAGCGGAGAAGCGTCACAATATCTTCTTCGTCTTCAATGATCATAATCTTGTCAGTCATCTGCAATCCTTTTCAATGAATAATCATTCATTATAGTTAAAAGAAAACGTTTTGTGTGTTACAAAAAAGTTATGACTTCAAGGTCCGGATATTTTCGGCGTATTTGCCGTTGCCGAAAACGGCGCTGCCCGCGACCAGAACGTCCGCGCCGGCCGTGCGGCACAGCCGCGCCGTTTCTGAATTGACGCCGCCGTCGACTTCCAGTTCAACGGGCCGGGAACCGATCATGGATTTGATCCGTTCTATTTTTTTTAATTGAGAAGAAATAAAACTTTGTCCCCCAAATCCGGGATTGACCGTCATGACCAGCACCAAATCAATTTTATCCAAAACGTATTCCAACACGTTTTCCGGCGTTGCGGGATTTAATGACACACCGGCTTTGACGCCGAAAGATTTGATATATTGCAGCAAACGGTCCAGATGTTTGTCCGCTTCGGCATGAACGGTAATGATATCTGCGCCGGCTTTGACAAACGGTTCGATATAGGCGGTTACCGGTTCGATCATCAGATGAACGTCGAAAACTTTGTCCGTATACGGCCGCACGGCTTTGACGACAGCCGGGCCGAAAGTAATGTTGGGGACGAAATGTCCGTCCATAACGTCAATGTGAATATAATCTGCGCCGGCGTCGGCGACCGCTTTTACTTCTTCGCCCAGCCGGGCAAAATCGGCCGAAAGAATACTGGGGGCAATTTTAACGCTCATAATAAACTCCTTGAATCGTTCAGTTCTTATTATTGTATTAAGCCGTTTTGCGAATACAAGAAAAAACCATTCCGGGGCGGTTATTCCGGCCGTTTTTGTGCGGATATTCTGATACGAGCGTTTTTTTCTTTACAGGAAAGCAATTTCCTGTAAAGAAAGAAATACTTGCGTATTTTTCAATATGTGAT
>URSF01000036.1 GCA_900550445.1 uncultured Rhodospirillaceae bacterium
TTGGCACAACCTGATCTCCCGCCGGGAGGGCGTTATGCCCGTGGCGCCGCCACCCTACGGGCAGTAGCGGGACTGAATGTCTTTGATTGCTTTGCGCATTCTTTCCGGCGTGCAGGGCATATCCAGATTAACGCGCAGTTTGTAATCCGCGATAGCCGCCACCGCGTCGCGCGCGGCCAGCCATACGGCAATCCCCAGCATCAAAGGCGGTTCCGCCGTCGGTTTGGAATTAAAAATCGTCGGTTCCTTGTTCGGTTTTTCCAACAGCTGAACATTAAAGACCGCCGGCAGATCGCGTCCCGTCGGAATTTTGTACGTCGTCGGAGAATGCGTCGTCAGATTGCCGTTTTTATCCCATTTCAAATCTTCCAGCAACGCCCAGCCCAATCCCTGGATAAAGGCGCCTTCGACCTGTCCGATATCAATCGCCGGATTCAACGACATGCCGGCGTCGTAAATCATATCCGCCCGCAAAACATGCGATTCACCGGTCAGAATATCAACGGCGACTTCGGCCATACACACGCCGTAACAACTGTACAGGAACGGACGCCCCGTCATCGTTTCCGCGTCAAAATGAATCTTGGGCGTTTTATAAAAGCCCGAAGAAAACAACGGAACACGATTCAGATTGGCTTCCTTGACAAAAGCAGGAAAAGCCAGTTTGGCTTTTTTGCCCATATAAACGTTGTTGGATTCAAATACGACTTCCTCTTCGGCAACGTCCCAATGCTTCGCCGCCCATTCGACCAGCGTCTTTTTAATGTTGTCAATCGCGTTTTTCACCGCCATGCCGTTCATATCCGAATCCGTCGAAGCCGCCGTTGCCGACGTGTTCGGCACTTTGTCCGTCGCCGTCGCCGTTACGCGGATATGTTCAACATCAATGGAAAACACTTCCGCGGCAACCTGACACATTTTCGTGTTGACGCCCTGCCCCATTTCCGTGCCGCCGTGATTGATCAAAACGCTGCCGTCGGTGTAAACGCAGACCAAAGCGCCGGCCTGATTCAGATTGACTTTGTTAAACGAAATGCCGAATTTTAACGGCGACATCGCAATACCTTTTTTGACATACGGCGATTTTTTGTTGTATTCGATAATTTCCGCACGGCGTTTGTCGTATTCGCCTTCTTTTTCCACACGGTCGAACAATTCCTGAATAACGTTGTCTTCAATCGTCTGGTGATACGGCGTGACATTTCTGTCCGTCGTTCCGTAGAAATTAATGCGGCGGATTTCGCGCGGATCTTTTTTCAAGTAAAAAGCAATCCGTTCGATAATACCTTCCATGCCGACCATACCCTGCGGCGCGCCGAACCCGCGCATCGCCGTGTTCGGAACGGTGTTCGTTTTGCACAAATGACCGCGGATAACGCAGTTCGGAATATAGTAACAGTTTTCACCGTGGCAGACCGTTCTTTGCACCACCGGCAAAGACATGTCAATCACGGAACCGCAATTACCTTTGTAATCGACGTCCATTGCCGAAATACGGCCGTCGTCGTCAAAGCCGACTTCATAAGAAACAATATACGGGTGGCGTTTGCCGGTGATAATCATATCATCGTCACGATCCAGACGGATTTTGACCGGCCGCCCCGTTTTCCAGGCACCCAGAGCCGCAACGCCCGCGAAAATCGACGGTTGACTTTCCTTGCCGCCGAAACCGCCGCCCATGCGTCTGTTTTCCACCTTGACCATGTTAAACGGCAGCCCCAGCAGATCCGCGACGCCGCGCTGGACTTCCGCCGGATTCTGCGTCGAACTGTAAACCATGTACTGCTTGTCTTCCTTCGGAATGACATAAGCGACCTGCGTTTCCAGATACATGTGATCCTGACCGCCGATCGTAAATTCGTCTTTGATCCGATGTTTGGCTTCCTTTAAAGCCTTTGCGGGATCCCCGATCGTGGCGACCAAAGGCTTGGTTAAAAAGCTTTTCTTTTCCCAGGCTTCTTCAATCGTCAGGATTGCCGGCAACTCTTCATATTCGACTTCGATCAAAGCCGCGGCTTTGCGACAAATCGCCATATTGTCCGCATAAACGGCCGCCACCGGTTCGCCGACATAGTTGACTTCGCCCGGGGCCAGACAGGGTTCCGGGTGGATAATCGGCGCAATGTCATTATGCCCCGGAATGTCCGAAGCGTCCAATACGGCATAAACACCTTTTAAAGCTAAAGCTTTCGATTTATCAATTTTTTTAATTTTGGCATGCGCTTTGGAGCTTTTTAAAATATAAGCCGTTATCGTTCCGGGCAATTCGGGAATATCGTCAACATATTCGGCTTCGCCGGTCACATGCAGATGCGCACTTTCGTGCGGCAGAGGCTGGCGGACGCCGCCTTTGATTAAAGTTTTCATAATTTCCAAACCTCCAGATCGGTTTCAGGGGACGTCGTTTCAATATAAACGCGTTTTAACAAATTCAAGGCAATATCCGAACGGTAATCCCCTTTCGGACGGCGCTTGATAAAGTCCTGAACCATGGCTTCCATCGCCTGATCAACGACTTCTTCCGTCCAGGGGCGGCCGATCAAAGCGTCCTGCGCGTTCGCCGCCAACTGCGGCACGGCACCGCCGCCGCCGTATCCCAGACGGGCAAACGTGACAATTCCCTTTTCGTCGATTTTAATGTTAAACGCGCCCGTAATCGACGCAACGTCCAAATCACGCCGGCGCGCCAGCTTGTAAGCTTTAAAAATATGATCCGCCGGCAGTTTCGGCACCGTTACGTATTCCAGGAATTCGTTCGGTTTTAAAACCGTCTGGCGATATCCGACATAGAAATCTTCAACCGGCAGATCGCGCACGCCGTCTTTGGAACGCAAGCGGATCGTCGCCCCCAAAGCCATTAATGACGGAATTGAATCCGCAATCGGCGCGGCGTTACAGATATTACCGCCGACCGTTCCGACGGTGCGGATCTGATTCGACCCGATACGGCGCACAATCTTGGCAAACGGCGGAAACCATTTTTCCAACGTTTTAACCAAAGTCGAATACGGCACGGCCGCCCCGATAATCAAAGCATCGTCGGTTTCTTCGATTTTATTTAATTCGGGAACTTCGCTTAATCCGATCAGAACTGGAAATTCTTTAAATTCCTTGCTGACTTCCAGCCCTAAATCCGTTGCTCCCGCGACCAGACGGGCGTCGGAGTATTCTTCGATCAAATCAGTCAGCGCGGATAATGACCTGGGCGCGAAATATTTCTGCGAATTATATTCGTACTCCATGCCGATTGTTCTTTGCATGGCTTCCAGAGCTTTGACGATTTCGGATTCATTTTCCGTAAAACGGTCTTTTTTCCCGCAGGCGATCTTACGCGCAACGTCCAAAATCGGGCGGTATCCCGTACAACGGCACAAATTCCCGGATAAAATATCAAAAATGTCTTCCTCCGTCGCGGGTTTGTCGCCTTCCCAGTGATAGAGGGTAAACAAAGACATAATAAATCCCGGCGAACAAAAACCGCACTGGGTGCCGTGCATGTCGACCATCGCCTGCTGAACGGGGTGCAACGTGCCGTCCGGATTTTTCACCCCTTCGACCGTCAGCAAATACTTTCCGTCAATGCGCCCCAGCAGCAAAATACAGCTGTTCGCGGCACGCCAGCGCATTTTGCCGTTCACGGCTTCGCCGACAACAACCGTGCAGGCGCCGCAGTCGCCTTCGGCGCAGCCTTCTTTGGTGCCGGTCAGATGTTCAACCGTGCGCAAATACTGCAAAACGGTCGTAAACGGCGCAACGTCACGCAATTCCCGTTTTTCGCCGTTCAACAGAAAACGAATAGCATCAGCCATCAGTTTTTTTCCTTTTCCATTATTACCTAATTAAACTTAAAGATACTTTTTTTTATCCTGAAATTCCAGTCCTAAAACGACAAAAGAAAAATCCCTGAAATTTCATGGCGGGAAAGAAAAAAGCAAAAGAAAAATATTGACAAAAAAGTAAAAAAATTCTATCATTTCTGGCAAAATCTTCAATTATAATGAAGGGGAAAGAAAATGGGTTTTTTCTCAAATCTTTTTAAAAAAACGCCCGCGGAGCCCGAACCGCCGAAAACGCGAAAAGATTTAGAGGATTCTTTGTCCGTTCGCTACCTGAACTATATTCAGGTCAATACGGGCCGAGGCGTCTTGCAGCGAGCATTTCAAAACAGCAGGCCGCCGCAGGAAGAAGAAAAAAAACTGCTGTCTGATGTTTTTGACCTGATTTCCTCTGTTCCGGAAGGAAAAAAACTGCTTGACGACGTATCGGCCATGGGATTTACGGTGCACTTTGACGCTTTTCGCGGCGATATGGACGGCTGCATGTTCGGCGAACAAAAACATATTATGCTTTGCCCGTGCCAGCACGGCAGCGTGGCCGCTTTGGCCGCGACGGCTTTTCACGAAATGACGCACGCCGTGCAAAATGAAAAATCCGGGCAGCTGCTGGCCGACAGCGCCGGTCTGAACATCGCCGACCAATTCAAATTCCAGCGCGCCGCCGAGGCCGCCGCCTGGACGGAAGAAGCTAAATTCGCTTATCAGATCAAAGACAAATACCCGGAAGTTCTGAAACACGTAGAACAGTTTCCGATGTATCAGGCCTTTGCCGGCGAAATGGAAAAATCCGGCGATATGACCAAAGCCGGGGAAGCCGCCTTTAAAACCTGGTACGGATATAAGCATTATCAGAGCTTCTATGAAAACCAGCATGTTTCCAACATTTCTTACTATCTGACCTCTCACCGCGCCAAAGAAGACAAAAAAGCAATGCAGGGCGCCATTTCGTCCGAGGACGTTTTGAAATACGCCTTTATTTCCGAAGATGTGCAGAAAAATATTGCTCCCGAATATTTAACCTCCCGAGAAGCTTTTTCCATTTCCAAAGAGGCTATAGAAAAATTAGACAAACAGGTGCACAATTATACGTCTTATGTCCGGAAAGCGCAGGAAGACACCTCGCATCATAATATGTATTCTTATGAAAGCGGCCAGACTTATGCCGCCATGGAACAAAAAGAACCCGCAACGGCTTCTCTGAAGGTTTCGCATACGCACCCGTCGTTGATGTCCGCTTTGCAAAAACAGCAAAAGCAGCAGACGGCAATAAGTGTCGCACGCCAGTCTTCTTCAGCCGGCAGATAGTTATATCAATCCGTAATCGCGAAAAGACCCGGCTTGTTTATGGAAACGCAGTTTTCTGATGTATTCCGCCGGGTCTTTCGGTGTGACCAAAGCGTTTTCCGGCCGGTTCAGCCAGTCATATGAGCGGGTCAGCAAAAAACGCAGAGCGCTGCCTTGCGCCAACAAAGGAAACGCGTCTTTTTCTTCCGGCGTCAATGGTCTGATCTGCTGATAAGCCGTCATCATTCGTTCCGCCTTGTCCCGGAAAAAACGCCCCGTCCGCGCTTCAAAACACCAGGCGTTCAGGCAGACCGCCAGTTCATAAGCCAAAGCGTCGTTGCATGCAAAATAAAAATCAATAATGCCGGATAATTTATCCCGCGTAAAAAACACGTTATCCGGAAACAAATCGGCATGAATCACTCCCTGCGGCAGGCCGGAGGGAAAATTCTTCTTTAAAAAATCAAGAGCTTCCGCCATTTCATCATATATGCCGTTTTCTATGGCGTCTGCCGACCGGCCGATTTTTGCCAGCAGTTTTTCCCAGCCGCCGACGGACAAATCATTCGGACGATACCCCGCATAATCAATCCCGGCCAAATGCATGCGCGCCATAGCCCGTCCCAATTCGGCACAATGATCCGGAGAAATATCCCGAACAGACTTTCCTTCCAAAAAAGTCGTCAGACAGGCTTTTTTCGCACACAGATCCCGCAGCGTTTTTCCGTCCGTTCCCGCAATCGGCAAAGGACAGATAATGCCTTTTTGCCGCAGATGCGTCATTAAATTCAAAAAATACGGCAGCTCGTCCGGATTAACGCGCTTTTCAAACAGAGTCAGAATAAACTGCCCCGCCGTTGTCCGCACAAAGTAATTACTGTTCTCAATCCCTTCGGAAATACCCGAAAAAGAAAGAAGCTTTCCTGAATCATACTGCGCCAGAAACGCCGTCAAATCCGCAGCGGATACCGTTGTGTATACAGCCATTTTCTATCAGTCCCGTAAAGATTCCGGTAAAGGAAAAAGCACTTTTTCCTCTGTTTCAACATATTCGGACAAAGTAATTTTAAAATTCTTTTCCAATTCTTCGATCACTTCGCGGACCAGCACTTCCGGCGCGGAAGCCCCCGCCGTAATCCCCAGCGTTTTTACGTCCGATAAATGTTCCCAGTTAATCTCTGCCGCTCTTTGCACCAAAATAGAACGGGAACACCCCGATTCTCTGGCGACCTCCACCAGCCGTTTTGAATTCGACGAATTCGGCGCACCGATTACCATCAGCAGATCACACTGCGCGGCAATGGCTTTTACCGCCTTTTGCCGATTCGTCGTCGCATAACAGATATCATTCTGATGCGGCTTGACGATTGCCGGAAAACGTTTTTGCAGCGCTTGCAGCAAACCGGCCGTTTCGTCCAAAGACAACGTCGTCTGCGTTACATACCCCAGCCGGTCCGCCCATTCGGCCGGAACGCCGTCAATATCGTCAATCGTTGAAATTAATTTTATTTCTCCCGGCGGAATCTGCCCCATTGTCCCGATAACTTCCGGGTGCCCCTGATGACCGATCAGCAGCGTTTTGCGCCCTTGTTCATAATTCCGCCTGGCTTCTTTGTGCACCTTTTCCACCAAAGGACATGTCGCGTCAATCGTTGTCAAACCGCGGCGGCGGGCTTCATCAACCACAGACTGCGGGACTCCGTGCGCCGAAAAAATAACAACGGCTTTGTCCGGCACTTCGTCAAGCTCATTGACAAAAACGGCGCCTTCATCTGCCAGTTTCTGCACAACATACTTGTTATGCACGATTTCATGACGCACATAAACGGGCGTTCCGAACTTTTTTAACGCCATGGACACAATCTGAACAGCCCGCGTCACTCCGGCGCAAAACCCGCGCGGAGAAGCCAGCAATACTTTTAATTCAGGCAGCAACATCAATACCCTCTTTTACAATACCGGAAACAAAGCATACAGCCCGCAGCCGGCAAAGAAAAGAAGAAAAAATCACCATTTCCGCCTAAACGAAAACGCACGAAAACAAAATAGCAAAAAAATGCATAATTGATCCCAGCAGCACAAAACAATGCCAGACAACATGCGTATACGGCCGACTTTTCCAGACATAAAAAAAGACGCCGGTCGTATAAAAAATTCCGCCAAGAAACAAAAACAGCATCGCTCTGGGCGGCAAAACGTCCAAAACATTTTTAAAGGCTCCGACAATCAGCCACCCCATAATCAAATAAAGAGCGACAGACCAAAACCGGCCGTCTATATTCGTCAATACCAATTTTAACACCGTTCCGATTAACGCCAGCCCCCATACGGCCGCCAGCATCGTCCAGCCGACGGGATTGCGCATTAACACCAACAAAATCGGCGTGTATGTGCCGGCAATTAAAAAATAAATCGCAATATGGTCAATTTTCTTCAATACTTTTTTGGTTTCAGAAGGAACCGCGGCATGGTAAACCGTCGAAGCCGTATACATCATCATCATACTGAAACCGAAAACACAGCTGGAAATAATACTCCACATATTTCCGTAAATGGAAGACAGCGTTACCAGCAAAGTTAAACATGTGATACTGAATAAAATTCCTATACCATGTGTTATACTGTTAAAAACTTCTTCTTTCCGGGTATAAACATGAACAGTTGCCGTTGACATTCCATCCTCTCAAATAAAACTTACTCCTTATTTTAACAAGACGGAACAAAAGAAAAATATAACAAATTGTATCGTTTTAATTTAAAAATATCCTTTTTATTTATTTCTGTTGATTATTTCAGCATGCAGTTTTACGGCAGGATCATCATTTAACTTCCACAAATAATCAAAACGCTCCTTATAACGCTGCACCACCTTTTTATCATTATGCAAAAATATACAGTTTTCACTGTTGGAATATGAAGCAGACCGTGTCCAATTATATGATCCGGTCAAAACAATATCATCATCATAAATCGCGAACTTATTATGTTCTAATTCAAATGCATCATTAAAACGAAAACTGATTCCTGCTTCTTTTAACTTCGGGAAAACCGAATGTTTGTTCAACTCCATAGTCCGATCCCCTAAAAACCGGATTAGCACGCCTCTTTCATGCGCTTTTAACAACGCATTCAAAATTGTCCTGTTTGTCATTGAAAAAACGGCAATATCCAAAGTTTTCTCAGTATTTGAAATCGCGTTGATAATATTGGATTCACAATCAAAAGACGGCGAAAAAAATACTTCGACTCTGCGAACCGGTCTGAATAAAATACCTAAAAAACAAATACAGACCAGACAATAAAATACAAACTTTATGAATTTTTTATTCATACTGAAAAGTCCCTAAATATCCATCAAAAAACCCACCTAGACGGTGGGCGGATGTTCAGAAAGAATAAAAACGGCGAAAAATTTTTATATCTTAAGATTGGACTTATCTAATTGTTTTTATTTGTTTAATTCCTCTTTTTCCCATATCTGTTCAATCCTTAAAAAATCCTGCGGGTAACATCGGGGTAACAGTTTTTCCGATGCTTCTTTCCTTTGAGGACATTTCCGGTTTGATGACTTTTTTATCCAAAAATTACCTTTTTACAAGGTACAAAATTTTTTCAAACAACGCAACCCGATTAAAATATAAGCTTAAATCATTCCTTTTAAGTGTGCTAATATGCCTCCTGATTTAAAAAGAGGTTTTGTATGTCTTCCAAAATTTTTGTTCGCAAATATATGACGTTGGCGGAGTTTGTCGCGTATCTGACAAACGGCAGACTGCCGACCGACGAGTTGTTTGAACGTCAGTTTGATTCCGTTCATCCGGCTGATAAAAAAGAGCGCGTCGCGGCGGAACTTCGGGCAAGGTGTATTTTGGAACTCGGACTTGTTCACGTCACAGGGTATCTCTACACCCGCTTGCCGTTGTTGTCTTTGCCTTTTATAAGTGTCATTACGCTGATCGGTTTTGTCGGCTGTTCCTTGTTCAAGCGCAAAATCGACAATTCGATAAAAGAGCGTCCTTTAACCGCGGGATTGACGGCTTGCTCCCTTTCGGGGTCTCCGTTCGCGTTCAAGATGTTGAAACCGCATTATCGGATCGAGCAATACCGTCGGTTGAAACGCAAGTATTGTCCGGAAAGACAGCTTTATATCGACTTTATTCCCTCCGAAGAAGCCGCCTCCTGCCGCTTTATTGAAAAAGACAGTTACCTGCCGTTGCAAACGCCCGCCGCCGTTTTGAACAAAATCCTGAAATCCGCTTTGGAAGACCGAGGGATCGTCGACGGTAGAATCGGGATCACGCCCGACATCAACAGGAAACTCGGCTCGTATCGTTTCGACTTGCCCGCCAACCGCGTGTTTATCACTTATAAAAACCGCTATGCCGAGGACAGTTTCCTTGCAAAGATTTTATCGCCGCTGTATCGCCGTTATACGGGGTGGGAAGAACTTCAAATTTCAACGAAAGATGTTTTGGAAAAGTTCCCGCCGAAGAACAAACCCGATTTTGAGTGCGAATATGAATGGGAAAAAGCGGAATACTCTGAAAAGGATTTGAACGTCGGCGAATACGACCCGCAAAATGCGTCTTTGTATTATACCTTGTGTCGGGATATTTACGCCGCTTTGGATTTGGAAAACCGTTTCGCTGAGTATTCCGCCGCCGATTTGCGACAGGAGATCGTCAAACGCGCGCCCGCTTTGCCCGAAAAAAGAATCGAAGCGTTGTTAGGCGTGTTGCCGCACAAGGCGAAAGGCGGTCGTCCCGTCGGAAAGAAAGACGAAAACCTCCGTCACACCGTTTCCGACTGAATTTTTTTTCTGATAAAAAACGGCTTGTTTCCGCCGTAAAAAACATAGTCCCCCTTGTTTTTGAATAAAAAAACAAGGCTGTCCCCTCTGTTTTGAGTCTTTTCCCTCCTTTCAAATTCGTTTTGACGCGAATGACCGCGTTTAACTTTTTTGAGGAGAATGAATATGACTGAAGAAACACAATACCTGACGCGCGGACAGGCTTCCGAATACTGCATAAAGAAAGGCTTGCCGGTCAGCCCGAAGACGTTGGCAAAATATGCGTGCGTCGGCGGCGGGCCGAAATTCCGTAAGTTCGGAACGATGCGCGTGATTTACAAAGTCGAAGATCTGGACGAATGGATCGAACGGCGACTGTCTGACACTTTTGCGGCGACGGGAATCCCTTGCGGCGGAGATGACGCATGACGGGCTTTGCGGACTTGCTTTTCCGTTCGTCGAAAACATCAAAAGAAGCGAGTGCAGGAAACGCTGCGGGTGCCCACAATGTGGCCACAAAGCTTTCCTGCACTGCGCGGCACAAGTCGGACGACTTGAACGGATTTATCAAATTCAGGATCGGGCTTTCGCTGAAAAAAGAGGCTCAACGACACTTCGGACGCTCGCTTTCTTTTGTTTTGCGGCAACTGCTCTGCGCCTATATCGACAAGGAAAACCTGCCGACGCGCAAGGAAGCGGAAACATTAAAGCGGATTGCTTTTGAAACGCACAAGATCGGCGTCAATCTGAACCAAGCTGTCAAAGCCCTGAACGCCGACCCGAAAAACGCGAAACGAATCAAGGAGTTGATGATCCTGATAAAAGAGCTTTCCGAAGTGAAAGAAAAAGCTTTGGAAGCGATGCGGGGATTGAATGAGAAAACGCCCTTATGACTTTTTGGAAGAACACATCAGAGGCATTTACATTCCCGAACAAACGATCGGACGAGGCTCGGGGCGTCGTCAGGCGTTCGTCAAGATTACGGGCAGAAGTTATACAAGCCGCACCGTTGTTGCGAGTTTAAGCTATATCGGGCAAGAGTCGGACGGTGTCGGCAAGGAAACGCGCGTTCTTGATGAAAGCGGCAAAGAAATAAAGCCCGCCGACTTTGAAAAAGCCGTCAAAGAATGGGGCTTTAATCCGGAGATCGACCGCCGCAACGAAAGCAAAGGAACACGGGAGCGCAAAACGCGGTTGACGACGCAGTTTGTCGTTTCTTTCCCGAAGTCGTGTTATCTGTCCGTCCGGCAAACGGAAGACTTTATGGACGCGTTCATGCTTCCGTATCGGGAAAGGGGCGCGAAGTATTTTATCGCCGTTCACACGGAACAAGGAAGTCGGCACGCACACGTCATTATCAGGAACGAAACGGAGTTCGGGGAACGGCTGACGTTCGACCGCAAAGACATACAAGCGTTGCGGCAACGGCAAGTCGAAGTTGCGAAGACTTACGGTATCCGTTTGGAAAACACGCTCGTCCGGCAAAGGCGGGACGGAGACCGCCCGATCAAAAAGACGCTTTTGGAACGGCAAGTCCCGAAGTGGTATGAGAAAAACCAGGATATTGTTTTGCGCGATAAGGGCCCTCGTCCGATACCGTTTTTGCAAAGGCTTCCCGAATTGGAACATAAACCGGAGGCTCTGGACGTTTGGGCGCAAAGGTTTAAGGACGGCAACAAAGCGGCTGTTTTGTTCTTAGAAATGTATGCCGAAAACCCGCGCACGGCGTTTTGGTATGCGAACAACAAACCGGACGTGTTCGGGAAAAGAAGCGCGTCGAACGTGCCGACAGAACCGTTGAACAGCCGGAACTTTCATCTGACGCCGAAAGACAGGGAAAACGTCCTTAAAAGCCGCGACGAAATCGGCGCCTGTATGACTTCCCCGTTAGCCTATCCCCGCATCGACATCGAATCCGCATGGCGCAAAGTCTATAACCTGACCGCCGAGCGCAAACACCCCCGACAAACAAAAGAAAGAGAAAGGGAAATCGAACGATGACGGTTTACGGATATATCAGAGTCAGCACAGACAAACAGACAACGGAAAATCAACGCTTTGAAATAGAGCGTTTTTTGGAAAACAAAAATCTTACCATAGACATATGGATCAACGAAACGATCAGCGGAACGGTCGTTTTCGCGAAACGGAAGATCGGACGAACGTTAAAGCGGTTGAAAAAAGGCGACGTCGTGATCTGTTCGGAACTGTCGCGGCTCGGACGCAACATTCTGGACGTGATGACAATTTTAAACGTCTGTATGACGAAACAAGTGCAAGTCTGGACGGTCAAAGAAAACTACCGCTTGGGAGCGGACATTCAATCGCAGTTGTTGGCGTTTGTGTTTTCCATGGTCGCGCAAGTCGAAAGGACGTTGATTTCCCAACGAACAAAAGAAGCGTTGAACCGCCTGAAATCTGAGGGCAAACATCTCGGACGCGCGACCGGAAGCCGCAACAAAAAGCACGTTCTGGACGGCAAGGAAGACAAGATTTTAAGGGATTTGTCAAACGGTCTGTCCGTCATTCAAACGGCGAGAAAACACGGCGTCGGCAAAAGCTCGATTTACAGGTTTCTTTCCCAGTCTGACGTTCGTTAGACTGAAGTTTACTAAACGTTTCCGGCAATATCAACCTTTTAAATATTCCGCCGATTTCTGCGGAACGGATTTTTCCCGACCTAACGAAGGTTAGATTGGGAAACATTATCAAAGCCCAATCAAAAATCGAAGGTTGGGCTATGGTAAACAACAGAAACAAACAGTTACGTCTTCTTTCACTTTTTTCCGGTTGCGGCGGAATGGATTTGGGATTCGAAGGAGATTTCGACGTTCTGAAAGATTCCGTCAATATGGCGAGAAATTCAGACTGGATTGATGAAAAAAAATCCGGCGATTTTTGGGTTCATTTGAAAAAGAACAGATTTTCAACGGTTTTCGCAAACGATATACGCCCCGACGCTCAAGCGGCGTGGCAAAGATACTTTTCAACGAAAAAAGACAAATCCGTTTATCGGTTGCAAAGCGTTGTCGATTTGGTCAAAAACGAAAAAGAAGGCAAAGCCCACGTTTTCCCCGAAAACATCGACATTGTGACAGGCGGTTTTCCCTGTCAGGATTTTTCCGTGGCGGGAAAAAGGCTCGGCTTCAATTCGGATAAACGACACGATGGGAAGAAAATTAACGACGACGATTTTCCAAGTGTTGAAAGCCGCGGGCAACTTTATATGTGGATGAGGGAAGTCATTTCTTTGACACAACCTAAAATGTTCGTCGCCGAAAACGTCAAAGGGCTTGTCAGTTTGTCCGACGCGAAAGAAACCATAGAGCGGGATTTTGAAAACATCTCGGAAAACGGCTATCTCGTTGTTGACGCGAAAGTTCTTCACGCGGCGGATTATGGCGTTCCGCAATCACGGGAACGCGTCATTTTCTTCGGTTTCAAAAAATCCGCTCTCACGCCCGAAGCGTTGACGGAACTATCTAAAAAAGAAATCTCGAAAAAATACGATCCCTATCCGCTCGCCACGCACGCTTATACCGAAAATTCGGGAAAAGATTTGCAATCTCCCGTTACGGTGCGAACGGCTTTGTCCGGTTTGCCCGAACCGGAAAACAGCGACGATCCGAGCCAAAGACAATATTCGAAAGGAAAGTTTTTGGGAAAGTCCTTGCAGGGGCAAACGGAAGTGCGTTTGGATTCCATAGGACCGACAATCCGTTCCGAACATCACGGGAACATCGAATATCGAAGATTGTCTTCGGAACACGGGGGAACTCATATTGAAGAATTGTCCGCAAATCTTCCGGAACGTCGCCTGACGGTTCGGGAATGCGCCAGAATACAAACTTTCCCGGACGATTATGAATTTGTTTTTGAAAAAAACGGGGACGTTTGCGGAGTTTCCGCGTCGAACGCTTATAAAATCATCGGGAACGCCGTTCCTCCGTTGTTGGGATACAACATAGCCAAGCGGTTGGAAAAGAATTGGGAATTGTATTTCGGAAAGGATAAGTGATGATTGTTTCCGAAAACAAAAAACCGACGCCGGAAGAATTTGCCAAAGTCGTGAAAAAAGCAAACGACTTTTTGAATGATGACGCCAGAAAAAGAGAGGGATATTATCTTTCAAAAAACGGCGAAAGATTGGAGGACGAAGTCGTCAACGCTTTGAACTTCGCCGCTCGTTTCACACCGTTTGACGGAAGTATCGTTAAAGTTTCAGGACACAAGTTCCCCGATATTGTTGCGGGAAAATATTTTGGCGTTGAGGTTAAAAGTTCAAAAAACGATCAATGGACGACTTTGGGCGGAAGCGTGAACGAATCCACGCGCGTGCCTGATGTCGGAAAGATTTTTGTGACTTTCGGAAAGCTTAAATCTCCCGTCGAATTCAAAACGCGTCCATACGAAGATTGCTTGTCCGATGTCGTCGCCACCCATTATCCCCGATATAAAATAGATATGGACTTGCCGTTCGGTAAAACGATTTTCGATAAAATGCGAACGAGTTACGACGAACTTTGCCGCGATCCGAATCCCGTTCAAAAAGTCATCAGTTATATCAAGACGACATTAAAGGACGGAGAAAGCGTTTGGTTTATAGAAAACGGAAACAACGACGCCGAAGCGTTTCAAAAAGCGACTTTGAAAATACGCACTTGGCGGGCTTTAAGCGCAAATGAAAAAGACTGGTTCGTCGCCAACGGTATGGCTCGCTTTCCGGAAATATTCGGTTCTTCGCCGACGAAATATGACAAACTGGCTTTATGGTTGGTTGGCGAATACGGCGTTTTATCATCATCTTTGCGCGATAATTTTTCAGCGGGAGGAAAAGTGACAATAACAACGCTTACAAAGACGTATTTCGGCGTTCCCCGTATTTTTCTGAACGCGCAAACGCTTTGTCAAAAAGTGAAAAATGCGATTTTGACGGCAAATGAGGCCGAACTGGCGACGAATTGGGGTGTTGTCCGAATCAACGATGACCGTCTGCGACAATGGATAAATTTGATTAAAAATCGGTATGCTTGCCCGCATAGCAACATTCTTCAAGACATTTTCGGAATTGATTTATGAAGTTTGAAAGGCGGCTCGCCCCCAAAGATTCACCCGATTTTTTCCCGACGCCGAAATGCGCGACAAAAGCGTTGCTCGCTTATGAACGTTTTGACGGGAATGTTTTAGAACCCGCTTGCGGAAAAGGCGATATTTCAAAAGTTTTCTTGGAAAAAGGTTTCATCGTTGACAGCAGCGATCTTTTCGATTGGGGCTTTGGGAAAACCGGACAAGATTTTTTCGACATTGAAAAGCCTTATGACAATATCGTCACCAATCCGCCGTTTAACCGGTCTTTGGATTTCGCGAAACACTCTCTTGAAATAGCCCGGCGGAAAGTAGCCCTTTTGCTCCGGCTTTCTTTTTTAGAGGGAATGGAACGCTATCAGACATTGTTTACAGTCTGTCCCCCATCAAAAGTTTACGTCTTTTCTAAAAGGCTGACTTTTTACCCCGAAAAAATCACAAAAGGCGGCGGGAGCGGTCCCACCGCCTACGCTTGGTTTGTTTGGGATAAAACAACGGCTTGCGACGAAAGCGTTTTGAAATGGATAAGACCGGAACTTGTGACGAATGACTGACAACATTTCAAAAGAAAGACGCTCTTTTGTTATGTCGAGAGTGCGTTCAAGAGATACAAAGCCGGAAAAAATCGTCCGTTCCGTTTTGTTTTCGATGGGCTTCCGCTTCCGCTTGTGCCAAAAGAACCTGCCGGGGAAACCAGACATCGTTCTGAAAAAATATAAAACGGTCATTTTTGTTCACGGCTGTTTTTGGCACGGACATGAAAATTGCAAAAACGCCCGCATTCCCAAAAGCAACATCGACTTCTGGAAAAGCAAAATCGAACGCAACAAACAACGCTTTGAAGAAGTTTTCCGACAACTTCGAGAGCAAGGTTGGAACGTCGTCGTCATTTGGGAATGCGAGATTAAAGATAAGGAAAAACTATTTCTTTTATTAAAAAATATAAAATAATTTTTTAATACATATAGAAAAATAGAATTCTTCTTAAGACCGGTTTCTTTAATTTTTTTTGCATTTAAGTTGGACAATCATAGCATTTTTTTCGTTCTCAACAGAAGTTAGAGTTCCATTTTCTAGACACATTAAAGTTTCTAATTCTTGTGCTTCCATTGGAATTTTAGCATCTAACAACGATTGGAAAAGTTCATCTCGAGTTAAGTAATTATTTTCCAACAATAACTTAACACCTTCTCGCAATAAAGAAGGAGATGATGCCTTTAAAATATTATCTAATGGCTCGTTCTTCCACCATTTTTTTATTTGCATTTTTCGTATCATATACTGATATTGATTAAGATTTATTAGCCCTAAATCTTTACTTCTATGAATCATAGCAGCTATTGAAACAAACCAGAATTTTTTCAATACTGCATAAAATTCCAAGTCGGCAGCATGGCTTGAAACCGACGAAATAAAAGAATTTCTTGGTAATAAAAAAGCGGAAGCAAAAGCATTTGCTTCATCTTCTTTCTTTCTAAATTCTTCTCTGGGAATGTTTTCTTGATCTTCACTCCATTCGTGAAGCATAATATGCCCAAGTTCATGAGCAAGATCAAAATTTAACCGAGCGGCAGATTCTTTATTTGAAGAACGAGCTACCAGAATAATCTCTTTCCCATTGACTTCAATTTGATCGCTAAAAGCATCTATGTCATCTGATGTTGTTTCAAATTGGGTAAAGAGAATCCCGTTTTTCTCAAGTAAAAAGACTAAATCTTTAATAGGTTCATCACCTAATTTCCAAAAAGAGCGAAGTTCCATAGCGGCTTCTTCCGGTGAACTATACTCTTTCGGCTCTGGTAAATTAAGTGCAGGAAAATCAAGATATTCAGACATAACATTATAAATTTTTGCCAGATGTTCCATCTTGATTTTTTGGGATATTCTCTCCTTTTTTTTTGTTTTTAAAAGAGAACGAAAATAAATCGAACGGCTCTTTATAGAAGGATCGTCTTCTTGTAAAAAATATTCAGAAGGAAATTTAAGAGCAGATGATAATTTTAATAATTTTTCAAAAGGAAAAGAAACTTTATCATTTTCATACAATGAAATCGTCTGTTTTGTTACATTGAGTTCATTAGCCAAATCCTCAACGGTCATCTCGCGGTAAAGGCGGGCTGTTTTTAAGCGATTTCCGTTAAATCTTTGTAACATCAAATCCCTCTCCTTTTTTAATCCTTATTGCTTTTCTTTGCTTCTTCTTTGCATTTGCTATGTCCCGCCGTCTTTTTAAGATTAGCTTTAACTTTGACAAGCATAGGCTTCGTTTCCATATCAGATGTATCAGCGGGAACTGCAAGCTGACAATTTTCTAACAGATTCTTTTCGTTTATAACATCAAAATTTTTATCCAAAAGGACTTCTTTTAATGTTGAAACTCCATAATCTGTCGTATTAAAAACAATCAAGGAATAGTTTTTAATTGCCTCCTGCTTTGTTCCCAGCAAATCACATACGGTATCCAATATTCTCTTTTCATTCTCTGTTGGTTCAAGTTCAGGAAAAAAGCACGGTTGAATTGATGGAAGTTGGTCGTTTAACTGAAGAACGCTTTTTAAATATTGCGGTAATTCCTTTTTCTTAACAAGATCATTGAATCTGTTTTCTTTCATAAAGGAGTATAAGCAACCGTCAATAAGTAAATAACATGTTTTCCAACCGCCTTTTCCATATACAGTATATTTAAAATTTGTGTGTACCAGATTTGTGTTTAGTAAATCCCAAAAAATAAACGGAGAAGACATCGTCGTTACGGTGTTCATATCTTTAAGAATCATCGGATGGTCTTGCGTGCTCGTTTGTCGAACAGCATCGTAAATGGTTTGAGTAAAAACCTGTTTCATAGAAACACTCCATAAAAAATAAAAATCTTATAAATTCTTACATTATGATTTAGATTTGTCAATGAATTTTACAAAAAAATTATTTTTTGTAAAATTTATCGCTTTTTTGAAATCTTCCATTCCACCATCGGATGGGAGCGAATAAGGTCGAGAATAACCGTATCGGAAAACAGTTTTTCGGGCGAGTAGCGTTTGTTCGAAAAATCCCGCAGAAACGCTTGTTCTTCATCGGTTAACGTCAGCAAATCCGACAGGTATTCTTTGACGGTTTGTTTCATCTGCGTCAAATCGATAAACTCTTTGCGATGAATGACCGGTAGCAACATCGTCTTGATTTCATACGGCCTTAACGCGTCAATGCCCGATAAATCAAACGCTTCTGAGGCTTGATCGTTCAACGCCCGATAAAAAACGATACATTTTTTCAGCAGTTCTTTTTCATCGTCAAAAAACACGCTTTGCTTAATCATATTGTGAATATCGTATAAGTCGCGCGGAGCCGTTCGGGACAACAGAGCGACGATTTTGCTTGCGAACAATTCGGCTTTTGCCAACCGGCAGACGCCGACGTCTTTTCCTAAAACGGTCGTTTCGATCCGTTCAACCGGCAAGATGTGCGCCCGCAAAGAATAGTTGATTTCCACCTTGATGTTGTCTTTGACGCCGCCACAGTTCGTATAAGTAAACACAAAAGAATCCAAAGCGTGTGAAAACTTTGATTTCGGACTTAAATCGTAACCGTTCGCGCTCATATATTTTTGCAACGTTGTTTTAAGGTTTTCGCGAACGTTCAGCATTTCTTCACGTCCGATGTTTTGCGTAAAGTCCAAATCAATATCGACCGACAGACGCAGCAAATCGAAAATCGTCAGGTTGATCGCCGTCCCGCCCTTTAACGCCAAACACTTTTCCGTCAGCGTATCGGTGTTCAAAAACGTTAAAATCTCCGTCAGCCGGAACACCTTTTCCAACGTATCGCGGTTAAAGTTCAGTTCTTCGGCTTTTTGCCCGATAAAAGCTTTGCTCAACAACATTTTTATTCCTTAACGTAGATGTTCCAACGCTTGTTTAACGCCGTTCCTTTTCCCAGATAGCGGCGGGAAGCGATCCCTTTTTGGCAGAAGTCGAAGAAATCGTCCGACAGCTTTAAATCCGATTGACGCTTTTCCAATAAATACCCCGCCTTTTGATACAAAAACGCTTTGCCGTATAAAGGCAGATACCGCCGCAATTTGTCTTCGTCCAACGACGGAATCGTATCCAGACAGGCTTCCAACTCCTCCAAACCGCAGACCTTTTCAAAAGCGTCGATACAGTCCAGAACGGAGCGTTCCAAGTCCGTCACGCGCACGCCGTTTTGTTCCGAAACGCCTTCGGAAATGCCGGAAAAGATTTGACGATACGCAACGCCGTCAAACTCGAACGGCTTGACTTTGCTTTGACTGATGAACGTCATATCGTAAAAGACCTGATTGGCGTATCCGTAAAACTCCAAAGCCGCGTGATGGGAAACGCAGGCGGTCGGGGAAACGCGGGATGCGATTTCAAACTTGTTCACGGTCGGCTGATGTGTTTCCAAGCTGACGGAAACGTATAAATCCTTTCGGACTCGGCGGATCAATCCCTGCTTCAAAGCGTCGTCCAAATACTTGGAGGCGTTCTCGCGCCAAAGAGCTTCTGCTTGTTTCCTGCCGAAACACCCTAACGCCAGAAGCTTTTTATAAGAGTCCAACCTCATTTTAATTTTTCCTCGATATATGTATTTTTATAGCATAAATCGAGTTCTTTTTGAAATAGTTTTTACTCATATCCCTATCAATTCCGCGATTTTTTCACTGACGACATCTGCGGCTTGGATAAGCGATTTATCCGTCAGATGCGTGTATCTGTTCGTAATCGTATGCAGTTTATGCCCCAGCAGTCCCGCGATAATCGCATCGGAATACCCCAAAGCCGCCGCCATGGAAGCAAAACTGTGCCGCAATGCGTGGGCGCAAAGATTTTCCAACCCCGGATATTTTTTGATGGTTCTTTTAAAGATGTTTTTTGCGACGTCAGCCGTTTTCTTTACGCGGGGGAATACAAAATCTTCGTCATTTTCAGGGCGGATTTCCGTCTTCATTTTTAACAACAGGTTCTTTACCGCTATTCCGAAAGGTCGGTTTTGCGCTCCCGTTTTCGTATCGGGCAACCGAAACACTTGCGATTCAAAATCTATATATTTCCATTTCAGCGTCATAATTTCGTTACACCGGCAACCGGTCATAGCCAACAATCGAACGGAATTTAACGCGTATTTGTCAAGATAATTGCTCTGTCGCAAAGCGTCTCCCAACCGTTTCAAACCGTTCTCGTCCAGAAAGATTTCCCGTTTATTGTTCGGTAATTTTTTGATTCTGTGGCACGGATTATGTTCCATCAAGCCGTTGTCAATGGCGTACTCAAACATACCGCTTAAAACGCACAGGCAGTTGTTTGCCGTTGCAATGAATTTATGATCTTCACGTTTGAAACGTTCTTTAACATATGATCCGGAAAGCAGGTCGTCATACAGCCTTTGAATATCGCCTCGCAAAACTTCTTTGACGATCATCTTGCCGATAGAGGGCTTGATGTGATTGCGGATATGGTTTTCGTAATCTGTGCGCGTATTCGGTTTAATGCGGATTTTCCTTTTTTCATAGAAAGCGTCCGCCAGTTCCGCAACCGTCAAAGCCTTTCTTTTTTCAATTCTGTCATTTTGGGGATCTTTCCCTTGAACAACAAGGGCGAGAACCTGTTTTGCTTCTTCCCGCGCTTGCGTCGGTGTGATTTGAGATGTTTTCGCAATCGTCATCTTCTTTTGCTTTCCGTAAGCGTTGCGGTACATCACGATATAACTGGCGGAATCTTTTCGGACGCGAACGCCGAAGCCTTTGAGGGAATCGTCAAAATAAGTTTTTTCCGCACCGTCAAAACGCAGATCGTTTATGAAAGATTTGTTGATATTCATCGTTTCTTCTCCTTTATCTGGGTAACACACGGGTAACAAAGCGGAGAAAAAATCCGTTCAAAACAGAAAATGTCCGCACTTGGCTTCCAAAGGCAGAAAAGCGGATTTATTAAGGAATATCAATATGTTGAAGACAACAAGAAACAAGGAGGGAAAACAAACGAAACCGAGTAAAATCCTTGTCCATATAATCAGAAACCGTATATCAGTTTACGGCTCGGCCTATTAGGCAGATAACCGTATTCA
>URSF01000037.1 GCA_900550445.1 uncultured Rhodospirillaceae bacterium
ACTGAATAAAGTAATTAACCTTTTCTGGGTCAATGCCGCATGCTAAATTATCAAGAGCCTGTACCGGATCGGGCAGATCATTAATGACTGGTTCAGCGGCGACATCGTTTAAAGAGGAGGTCGCTTCATTTAAATCAATATCGGCCGCCATATCGGGCATATCCATTGCCGGCGCCGTGCTTTGCAGGGAATCCATGACATTTTCGACACTGTCCTGAACAGACCCGAATGTGTTGGAAATGCAATCGTTAACCATATCCGCGACTTCATCGTTCGCATATGCCGCCGTTACGGAAACGGCCAGCAGCCCGGCGGCCGCAATGCCGACGCGGGTCATTGTGCGTTTATTGAAACCGTTTTTCTTCAGTTCCTGCAGACTTCCTTTTAAATTGGCGGAGTTTTTAACGGCACTTAATGCAATGCCGACGGCGCGCATGCCCGGAATAATGCGCACGGTATTCTGACTGACTTCCAGTAATTTTTTGCGCCCTTCTTTTGAAGCGATAAATTTCCAGAAGCGTCCTTTTTTATCCGGATTTTCATTTTTGAATTTTGCAAAATCCTTGCGCATGGCATTAATGCCGGCAACGGCTTTATACGCCGAAAATGCCGGACCCAGCGTAACGGCGGCTGCCGTGTTGCCGATCAGCTTTGCCGCCATATAGGATTTAGGATACTTCTTTTGAAAAGAATCGTTAAGGTTATTGACGCTTTTGACAAACGGAGAATCTTTGATCCGCTTTTCCACCTTGTCTGCGAAAGTCTTTAATTCCGCTCCTGCAAAGGACAAAGTCGCCCCTTTGGCTGCATCTTGCGCTTCTTTGGTGTCGGGCAGATTAAAACGGGCGGCGATCTGGTTTGTCCGGCCGCTTTGAACCATTTGGGAAATGACGGCGATGTCTTCCAGCGTTTTTTCATGGAAAGTATCCGCGTTTTCGGGATTCAGACCGTGCGTTTCAAAATAGCGGGCCGTAAAGTATTTTACCTGCAGCTCGGTTGCGATTTCCTCTTTGACCTGCAGGAAGTTATCCAGCGTTTTGGGCGTATCGGCATATTCGTCGGACGCCATTCTTTTGGCCGCCAACAATACGGCGGTTTTGCTGAAATCGGAAAGATTCTTTTCATGTTTTTCCGCCGCTGCGACCAGTTCTGTCAGTTTTTGGTGATGAGCGACAAAATTATTGACCTGAGAATCCTGCGATTTCGTAATATCGGAATCAATATCGGACTGAAACTGTTTGCGTGTTTCATCAAGGATTTCCTGTTCATTTTTAAGAGACATTTCGCCGTTTTCGGCCAGATCCATACATTTCGTCGTAATCAGTTCGCGCAGATAAGGCGGCATCTGATCAAACGGCAAAGCCAGCTCTTCGGCCGGAATGTAATAGTTCATCTGCAGAAAATCTTTGATATAACCCGGTAAATCCATAACATCACCTGCTTAAAAAAGAGTCCTATTGACAGAATAGCAGAAAAATTTGTCAAAACAATCTTTTTCTGTTAAAATACACTCAAAATCCGGGAAAACAGCGGTAATTTTTATTTGTTTTTCAGATAAAAATCAATTTGTTCCGCGGCTTTTTTCCCGTCGTCGACAGATTGGGAAATCGTCGTTTTTTCCCCGCGTACGGCGCTGCCGCCGGAAAAGTACCCGACCTTTAAAGTGGCATAGTCCCGAGTCTCGATCAGTTTGTTTTTGGACAACATCAGGGAACACCCCGCGTTCGGTTTGGAAAAACCGCGCCCGAACGAACAGACGACTTTTGTCGCGCTCAGCTCTATTTCGCCGGAACCGTCGGGCATTCTGGCACGGAATTTCGCCGCGCGGCCGTCTTTGCCGATTATTTTTTTTGCTTCAAATCCGTACAGAACGGAAATTCCCAAAGACTGGGCAAAAGCAATATCCGCCGGATCCGCCGTGCATTCTTCGGGACGATCTTTGACGATCAGAAAAACGTTTCCGGCGCCTTTTAAAACGCTGACGGCGGCACAGCACGCGGCGGAACGATCGCTGCCGGCAATGACAACGGTGTCTTGCGCCGACAGAGTCAAAGCGTTGAATTTTGTCAGCGCCAGAAAGCTGGACGCGTTAAACACGCCGTCCAAATCAGCGCCGCCGATATTGATTTTTTTATCTTCCCACAGGCCTAATCCCAAAAAAACGGCCTGAAATCCCATTTTTTCAAGCTTTTTGGCATTGAAACCGGTGCAAAAAGGGGAATTGAGAACGATTTTTATGCCGGCGTTTTCCAATCGTTCGATCTGTTCGTCGACAATACGCTGCGTCAGTTTATGTTCGGGTATGCAATAGGTTAACGATCCGCCGGCTTTGGGCAAAGCTTCAAATATGGCGACGTCGTATCCTTTTAACCGCAAGGCGGCCGCACAGGCCAAAGAAGCGGGGCCCGAACCGATGCAGGCCGTTTTTCCTTTGGACGGCGCGGGCAGTTCGGCGTTTTCGGGCAGGAATATATTTGTTGTCAGCAAAGGCATATTTCTTTTCTCCGGTCTGTTTATGGCGGGCGGGCCGCTGTCGTGCCGCGGTATTTTTTGGAATATTGTCCGAATTTATTGCCGATTGTATAAAAAAAGGCGGGAAAAGGAAAGTATTGAAAAATCCGGCAGAAAAGGTTTTTTTTCTTTTCATCTTTATGATAGGGTAAGAAAAATTTGTTTTTTAAGGAGAATGTTGCATGAAAGGCATTATTTTGGCAGGCGGATCGGGAACGCGTCTGTATCCGGCGACGGTCGCTTTGTCAAAGCAGATGATTCCCGTTTATGACAAGCCGATGATTTATTATCCGATGTCTTTGCTGATGCGCGCCGGCATCAGGGACGTTTTGATTATTTCCACGCCTGACGATCTGCCGGGATTTAAACGTTTGTTCAAAGACGGTTCTCATCTGGGAATGAATATTTCTTATGCGGAACAGCCCGTTCCCAACGGTTTGGCTCAGGCTTTTGTCATCGGGGCGGATTTTATCGGCGCGGATACGGCGGCGCTGGTGTTGGGGGACAACATCTTTCACGGTCATGCTTTGACCTGCCAGTTGGAAAGCGCCGCGAAAATTACGGACGGCGCCGTTGTTTTCGGCTGTTATGTTCAGGATCCCGAACGTTACGGCGTTGTTGAGTTCGATAAAGACTTTAATGCCGTCAGCATTGAAGAAAAGCCGGAGAAACCCAAATCGCATTATGCCGTTCCGGGGCTGTATTTTTATGACAACGATGTTGTTGGTATTGCTGAAAATCTCAAGCCTTCCGCGCGCGGGGAATATGAAATCACGGACGTTAACAAAGAATATCTGCGCCGCGGAAAATTAAAGGTCAATGTGTTAAGCCGGGATATCGATTGGTTTGACACGGGGACGCACGACAGTTTGATCCAGGCTTCTTCTTATGTCGAAGCGATTGAAAAACGCAAAGGAATTAAGATCGCCTGTCTGGAAGAAATCGCTTTTGTCAAAGGGTTTATTTCCCGCGACAGTCTGCGCGAACAAGCATTGGTCATGGCAAAAACCGGGTATGGCCGGTATTTGCTAAAGCTGGCCGAAGGTGAAATTTCTACGCCGGAGTTTTAGTTATGCCTTTTATTCCAACGAAAATTAACGGGGTCGTGATTTTTGAACCGCGGATTTTTACCGACGACCGGGGATATTTTTTTGAAACTTACAACGAACAGGTGTTTGCCCAGGCCGGTATTACGGCCAAGTTCGTTCAGGATAATCAGTCTAAATCGTCTT
The DNA here is from genome assembly GCA_900550445.1 of uncultured Rhodospirillaceae bacterium. GTDB lineage: Bacteria > Pseudomonadota > Alphaproteobacteria > CAAGCB01 > CAG-977 > UBA11549. The sequence goes on from URSF01000037.1 coordinate 3,744, forward strand.
TCGGCGTTATCCGCGGGCTGCATTTTCAAAAAGGAGAACATGCGCAAGCAAAGTTGGTACGCGTTCTGAAAGGAACCGTTTTGGACGTTGCCGTTGATCTGCGGCCCGGTTCTGAAACTTTCGGGCGGCATGTCGCCGTTGAACTCAGCGACGTCAATAATCTGCAGCTGTTTATTCCGCGCGGGTTTGCGCATGGCTTTTCGGTTTTATCAAAGACGGCCGTTTTTGCTTATAAATGTGATAACTTTTATTGCAAAGAATCGGAAGGCGGCATAAATTGCGCCGATCCGGATCTGGATATTGACTGGCAGGTGCCGGTTCAAAGCGCGTGTCTGTCGGAAAAAGACAAAATTTTACCGAGGTTGAAAGAATGCTTTTAATTACGGGAGCGAACGGACAGCTGGGAATGGAGCTGAAAGCGCTTTTGCCGCAGGCCGTCGGCGTTGATCTGCCGGATCTGGATATTACGGACGAAGCGGCGGTAAAAGCTTTCGTCGCCGATAACGATGTGGACGCCATTATTAACTGCGCGGCCTATACGGCTGTTGACAAGGCCGAAGACGAACCCGAAAAATGTTACGCCATTAATGTGGCCGGCGTTATGAATCTGGCAAAAACGGGGGCGAAAATCATTCATATTTCGACGGATTACGTTTTTGACGGCACCGGATTTACGCCGTACAAAGAAACGGACAGAACAAATCCCGTCAGTGTTTACGGTCAAACCAAACGTGACGGCGAAATTATTTTAAAAGATCTCGCGCAGACATGCGCGATTATCAGAACGTCTTGGCTTTACAGCCCGTTCGGGGGGAACTTTGTCAAGACGATGCGGCGCCTGGGGGCTGAAAAGGAAACTCTGAACGTTGTGAATGACCAGATCGGAACGCCGACATGCGCGTCGGATCTTGCCGGCGTTGTCGTTCATGTGCTGGGACAGTTGAAAGACGGCACGCGGGAAACATACCATTATTCAAACGAAGGCGTTTGCAGCTGGTATGATTTTGCGCGTGAAATTATGAAACTGTCAGGTCTGAAATGCCGGGTTAATCCGATTGAATCCGCGCAGTATCCGACAAAGGCGAAGCGCCCGCTTTATGCCGTACTGAACAAATCGAAAATTAAATCACTGGGAATTGATGTTCCCCATTGGCAGGAAAGTTTAGAAAAATGTCTGAAAAAATTTTAGTTACCGGCGGCGCCGGCTTTATCGGGTCGAATTTTGTTCCTTATTTTCTTGAAACCCACCCCGATTTGACAATCGTCAATCTGGACAAGATGACGTATGCCGCGGACGAACGCAATTTGACGGAAGTACAGGGAAAACCGAATTATATTTTTATCAGGGGCGATATTACGGACAAAGATCTGGTTGAAAAAATCTTTACGGAACATGATATCCGCGGCGTAATTCACTTTGCGGCCGAAAGCCATGTCGATAATTCGATCTCGGGACCGGAAATCTTTGTCAAAACAAATGTTTTAGGAACTTTCACGCTGTTGGAAACGGCGCGCAGACACTGGCTGGACGCGCCGGGGCAGGTTAAAAAAGGGTATGAAAACTGCCGGTTTCATCATATCTCGACCGATGAAGTATACGGCACGCTGGGGGAAACAGGATTGTTTACGGAAACAACGCCGTATGCGCCGAACAGCCCTTATTCCGCGTCCAAAGCGTCTTCGGATTTGTTGGTGCGCGCTTATTATCATACGTACGGCATGAATGTTACGACGTCGAACTGTTCCAATAACTACGGGCCGAAACAGCACGGCGAAAAGTTAATTCCGACAATTATCCGCAAATGTTTGAACGGTGAAAACATTCCGATTTACGGCGACGGCAAAAATATCCGCGACTGGTTGTATGTTTTGGATCACTGTAAAGCGATTGATCTGGTGTATCACAAGGGACGCGCCGGCGAAACATATAATATCGGCGGACGCAACGAGCGTAACAATCTGCAGATTGTCGATGCGATCTGCGCTATTTTGGACAGGGAAGTCCCCCGTAAAGAAGGCGGATACCGCGATTTGGTGACTTTTGTCAAAGACCGCGCCGGCCATGACCGCCGTTATGCGATTGACGCGACAAAGCTGGAAACGGAACTGGGGTGGAAAGCTGATGAAAATTTTGATACGGGCATAGTCAAAACGGTTGAATGGTATTTGAAAAACCGTCGTTAAACATGCGTTCAAAAATCTTAATTTACAGGGATTACGGCTGTGCGGACGTCAGTTCTCTTTACGGGGAGCTGGCGTCTTATTTTCGGGAAAAAGGGATATCGGTCGATTTTACGGACGCCGCCGAAATCAAAAACGGTGTTTTAAACCGGGACGTTAAAGCTTTCTTTCTGGGCGGCGGTGCGGGAACGCCGTACATGCGGAAGCTGACGGGCGAAGGAAACGATCATATTCGCGGTTATGTGCAAAACGGCGGCGTTTATTTCGGCATTTGCGCAGGGGCGTATTATGCCTGCCGCGATATTGTTTTTGAACATGATGTGCCCGCCTTGCGCATTGAAAACGGGTGCGGGCTGAATTTGGCCGAAGGGCGCGCCGTCGGAACTTTATATAAAGAGTATGGTCTTTTGCCGTATGCTTTAACGTCTTTTTCGGCAAAAGTCGTTCAGATTCGGTTTCGCGGCGGGGAAACGTATCCGGCGTTATATCACGGCGGGCCGTTTTTTGACGGTACGGACGGCGAAGTTTTGGCCGTTTACGATCTGCCGGAACCCAAAGCGGCCGTTATAACGAAAATGTTTGGTCGGGGAAAAGTTATTTTATCGGGCGTTCATTTTGAAGACGGAGCAGAGACACTGGCGCGCGGGCTGCATGATTTACGCTGTGACATACGGGCGGCGCGGAAAAATGCGGACGATATGGCGGCGGGTGAACCGCGACGCCGGGAATTGTTCGCCCGTATGATGAAATTGATTTGAAAACATGTTGTTGACAAAAGGAATATCTTTTTGTTTTAATAACAGACAGTGTTTAATTGTAAAGAAAGTAACCACTGTTAAGATATGGGCGACACCGATTCAAGCGGCGGCGGCGATACCAGCGACAGCGATTGTAACAGCGTAATTTATTTTGCGCGGAACTTAGCTGAAAATCAAAGGACGTTTCCCTTTACCCGTTTTATAACGGGTGAAGCGTTTTGTCGTGTCTGCTTTTTATTTTCTGTCTGTTAGAAAAGGAGTTTTTTATGGAAGACAGTCATATACGCAAGCCTTGGTATACTCAATCTTTGGAAGAAGTGTACAAGGAACTGAATACCTCTGAGGAAGGATTGAGCGATGCCGAGGCCTCTTTAAGACTGAAAAAGTACGGCAAGAACGAATTGCGCGAAACGGAAAAGCGCGGTTTGCTGCAAATGCTGTGGGAACAACTGACCGATACGATGGTTTTGATTTTAATTGCCGCCGCGGGTTTATCGGCTTTTTTAAACGAATGGGCGGAAGCCGCCGTTATTTTGGTGATCGTCGCTATTAATGCGCTGATCAGCATCGTGCAGGAGAAAAAAGCCGCCAATGCGCTGGAGGCTTTGCGCCAAATGAGTGCGCCGATGGCGCGCGTTATGCGTCAGGGCGAAGAAAGCGTCGTTCCGTCAACCGAACTGGTACCCGGCGACGTCGTTTTTTTGGAAGACGGCTGCATCGTTCCCGCAGATATCCGCCTGATTGATTCGACGTATCTGAAAATTCAGGAAGCCTCTTTAACCGGCGAATCCGTTCCCGTTGAAAAAGACGCGGAAGAAGTTTTCGATAAGGAAGTGCCGCTGGGCGACAGAATTAATATGGCGTATACGTCTTCTATCGTTATGTACGGCAACGGTATGGGGGTTGTCGTTGAAACCGGTATGCGTACCGAAGTCGGCCAAATCGCCGATTTGTTGGAAGAACAGGACGATTTTGATACGCCGCTGAAACGCAAACTGAACTCTGTGGGTAAAACGCTCAGTATCGTCGGAATTATCGTTTGTATTCTGATTTTCGGAATCGGATTTTTATACGGACGGCCGCTGATTCCTTTGTTGATGACGGCGATTTCTTTGGCAATTTCCATTATTCCCGAAGGTCTGCCCGCAACGGCGACAATCGTTATGGCGCTGGGCGTACAGCGCATGGCGCGCAAAAACGCTTTGGTTCGCAAATTGCCCGCCGTTGAAACACTGGGCAGCGCGACGGTAATTTGTTCGGATAAAACCGGGACTTTGACCCAAAACAAAATGACGGTGACGCAGATTGCCGTCAATGGCGATTTTGCCAAAGACGGCGCTTTGTCCGTCGAAGACGCTTTAGATCGTCATTCCAAAATGTACCGCGATTTGATTTATGCGGGCGCTTTGTGCAACAAAGCGTGCCTGAATCCGGACGCGCCGGGGGAAATCCTGGGCGATCCGACGGAGGGAGCTTTGATCTTTCTGGCGCAGAAATTCGGTGTTGAACAGGAAGAATTGGAAGACAAATATCCTCAGCAATTTGAACAGCCGTTTGATTCGGACAGAAAACGCATGACGACCGTTCACGAAATTGACGGCGAGATTATCGCTTATACCAAAGGCGCCGTTGATGAAATGCTGCCGTTATGCACGCATATTCAGACGGACGACGGCGTGCGCGAAATGACGGAACAGGACAGGGAACAGATTTTAAAAACCTGTCTGAACTTGTCGGAACAGGCGCTGCGTGTTCTGGGCTTTGCCAAGCGCAAGTTGGATTCCATACCGGAAGAAGACGATGAAAACGTTGAATTCGACATGACGTTTTTGGGCGTCGTCGGCATGATCGACCCGCCCAGAAAAGAAGTTATTGCGGCGATTAAGACCTGTCATGAAGCCGGTATCCGCGTCGTCATGATCACGGGCGATCACAAAGTCACGGCGATGGCGATTGCCAGACAGCTGGGAATTTTCCGCGAAGGCAATACGGTGATTGCCGGGGACGAATTTGACGCGATGAGCGAGGCCGAACTGGACGAAGCCGTCAAAACGACGACGGTTTTTGCGCGTGTGTCGCCCAAAGAAAAACTGGCGATTATCAATTCGCTGAAACGCGATAAAGAAGTCGCGGCCATGACCGGCGACGGGGTAAACGATTCTCCGGCGTTAAAGGCGGCCGATATCGGGATTGCCATGGGCAAAGCGGGAACGGACGTGGCAAAAGACGCTTCCGACATGATTTTGCTGGACGACAACTTTACCACGATTGAATATGCGATCCGCGAAGGACGACGCGTTTACCGCAATATTCAAAAAGTCATTCAGTTCCTGCTGGCCGGCAATATCGCCGAAATCATGGTGCTGTTTATCGCGACGCTGTTCAACTGGAACGCGCCGATTTTGGCGGTGCATATTCTGCTGATCAATTTGGCGACGGATACTTTGCCGGCGTTGGCTTTGGGAGTTGATCCGGTCAGTAAAAACATCATGCGTCATAAACCTGTTAAATCCGGCACACTGTTTGAACGCGGTCTGGTGATCCGTGTGATTCTGCACGGTTTATTTATTACGATCGCAACATTGGGGGCCTACTGGTACGGCCTGAAAACCGCGGATTATCCCGTTGCCATGACAATGGCATTTCTGGTTTTGGCGATTTCTCAGCTGTTCCACGCGCTGAACCAGCGTTCCAACACGGAATCCGTTTTTTCCAGACAAGGGCGCGTCAACTGGTTTTTATTCCTGGCCATGTTTTTGTCCGGCGCCATTCTGGCGGCTGTCGTTTGTCTGCCGTCGCTGGAAGCGTTCTTCAGTCTGGTCATGTTGAACACGAAACAGTGGGAAATCGTTATGCTGTTTTCACTGTTGCCTTTGGCTTTGGTGGAAATAACAAAACTTTTCTACCGGTTGTTCAGGAAAAAACACAACCAAAACTAAACTGAAAAAAGCCCGCCTTTTGAAAACGGCGGGCTTTCTTTTTTATTAAGAAAAAGTGAAAAAATCCTTGTAAGGTTTATCCGTTTTCGCTAAAATGTGTCTAAAGTTTTCCGCAGGACGACCGATTCCCGCGGTTTTGCTGAAAGGATTATTTTATGGCAGAAAACAAAATTCTTCCCGGAAGTACGGAAAAGCTGGGGGCGACTTATGACGGCAAAGGCGTTAATTTCGCGTTGTTTTCCGAAAATGCGACAAAGGTTGAACTTTGCCTGTTTGATGAAAACGACAACGAAACGCGCATAGAATTGCCGCACCGGTCCGAAGACGGCGTCTGGTCCGGTTATCTGCCCGACGCAAAACCGGGAATGCGTTACGGATACCGTGTCGACGGGCCGTATGATCCCGACCGCGGTATGCGTTTTAATCCGAACAAGTTGCTGATTGATCCGTACGCGCGCCAGCTGGACCGCGAATTTGAATGGAGCGATGATTATCTGGCGTCAGATCCGGGGAATCCGAAGTCCAAAAATACGGTTGACACGGGCAAAATCGCGCCGAAAGCCATTATTCAGGATCCCGCGGTATTAAAAGCCGTCGGGACGGTGGAACGCCCGAACGTTCCCTGGGAACAGACGGTCGTTTACGAAACGCATGCCAAAGGATTTACGATGAAGCACCCGGACGTTCCGGCGGCGGACAAAGGAAAATTTGCCGGCATGGCGAATCCCGAAGTCATGAAATACATTGACGAACAGGGGATTTCTTCGGTCGAACTGCTGCCCGTACAGGCGTTTGCGACGGATAAAGGCGTCGCCGACAAAGGGTTGTCCAATTTCTGGGGATATGAACCGATCGCTTATTTCGCGCCGCACCCCGATTACGGTGATCCGGTGGCGTTTAAAAAAATGGTGAATGCCTATCATGCCGCGGGCAAAGAAGTGATTATGGACGTTGTTTACAACCATGTCGGCGAAGGCGACGCGCATACGCAGATGCTGGGATTGAAGGGAATTGACAGCGCTTATTATTTTGTGCACAACCCGAACGATAAATCCGAATACCGCAATGAAACGGGCTGCGGCAACGCTTTGGACATGACAAAGCCGATGGCGCGCCGTTTGGCGATCGATTCTTTGCGCTATTGGGCGGAAGAAATGGGCGTCGACGGATTCCGTTTTGATTTGGCGACGGTTATGGGCCGCGGAAAAGAAGGCGATCCCGCCAATCGTGATTTTGATAAAAACCACCCGTTTTACGAAGCGTTGAAAAACGATCCCGTCTTGTCAAAATGCAAATTGATTGCCGAACCGTGGGACTGCGGCGCCGGCGGTTATCAGGTCGGAAATTTCCAGAAAAACTGGATGCAGTGGAACGACCGTTTCCGCGATGATACGCGGCGGTTCTGGTGCGGGAATGAAGGTTTTGCCGCCAAAATGGCGCAGCGTATGACCGCTTCGGACGATTTGCGCAACGAAGGGACGAACAAATCGCCGTCCGTGAACTTTGTCACGGCGCATGACGGCTTTACGGCAAAAGATTTGTGGTCTTACGATCAAAAGCATAACGAAGCCAATCCGTGGAACAATACGGACGGGGCGAATCAGAATTTCGGACGCAACTGGGGACATGAAGGCTACCGCGACGAAGGGTTGGACGAATTCCGCAATAAAATGGTGCGTAATTTGGAAGCCACTTTGTTAATGGCGGCCGGCGTGCCGATGCGTCTGGCCGGCGACGAATTCAACCGTTCGCAGGGCGGGAACAACAACCCGTATTGCCAGGACAATGAAACCAGCTGGGTGAACTGGGATAAAATTACGGATCGTGACGTTAAATCCGCCGAAATGATCGGCTTCATCACAAAGCTGCGGCGCGATCACCCGGTGCTGGCCAACGTGTCTTATTTTGACGGTCAGCCCGTTGATGACAAAGGAACAAAGGATATTACCTGGGTTCGTCCCGACGGGCAGGAAATGACGGGGGCGGACTGGGCGCCTTATGCCAAAACGCTGTCATATGTTCTGGCCGGTGAGAAAACAAAGAAAGACGGCAAACCGGCCGACGATGATTTTATGGTGATTATGAACGCGCACAACGGCGACGTTGATTTTAAAATGCCGCCCGCGCCGAACGGGCAAAAGTGGGAAGTCGCTTTTGACACGGCGCATTTGGGGGTGGAAAAACTGCCTGTTGAAAAACGCGAAGTCAAAAACGGCACCTATCGGGCGCAGGCGCATTCCATGGTTGTTTTGCAGGCCGTGCGCGAAGAAAACCGCGCGAAAGAACGCTCTAACCAGGCGGTCAGTGTTTTAGCTCAGATGAAAAATAAACATTTTTCCAGATAGGAAGTTGTTGCATGGCGGACGATCCTTTTACGGTTGAAGTGCAGACGGCCGTTGTTAACGGTGTAAACGTCGAATTTACGGACGCGGCGGAAAAGCGCAAGCTGACAATAATTCTTAATAAACTGAAAAAGATCCCGACGGGGCAGAAGGCTTTGGCCGAAATGGCCGAACAGAAAACGGTTGTTTCTTTGGACAGTATTTCGGGGTGGGGTGCTTTTATGCCGAAGTCCAACCGAATTGTGCTGTCAAAAACCGCGCCGAACAATAAATTGTTTTCCACACTGGTGCACGAAGCCCGCCATATGTACCAGCATCAAAACGGCTGCAGCAAATATGAACGGAATGATTTGGATATTCAAAGCCAGATTATGCTTGATCGGGCTAAAGAAGCCGATGCGCAGACCGCGGCACTGACGGCTTGTTTTGAATGGGCCGGTATCGGTGATCAGAAACCGTTTCAGGCCTTTTGCGACGCTGTGCCCGAGATTTATAATTTTTACTTTTTTAATAAGAAAAAGCAAAAATTAACGGACGGAACCGATAAAGCCAAAACAGTTATTTTTAAAGGCTGGTACGAACAAAACAATATCCGGCGGAGTTACGAAAATAACTATATGGGAAAACAGGCCATGCGGGAATTGGCCGATTGTCTGGAAAAAGGCAAAACGGTCGGGCGTTATACAAAACCCGGACAGCGTCAAAGTTTAACGCCGCGGCAGGTGATTAAAGACATCGGGGCGGATTATATGATTGATCCGGATTTTCTGGCGACGGAAAAAGCATGCGCCGTGACGCGTCCGACGAAAGAAGCTCTTTCTTTGGCTTTTGAGGCAAACGGACGCAAAGATCCGACGTTGGAAAAAATCCCTGTTTCGGATCTGTATATCTCTTCGGCGCATCTTAATTCGCTAACCGAAGCGATCGGTTCGGTATACTATCGCTGCGGCGAAAAAGTATCAAAGGCGTTGGGATTAAAGGATAAAAAGGCTTTTTTTGAAAAAACGCCGGCCGAACAAAAGCGGGCCGTTGTTTCGCAACCTGAAGAAGTCCGGGACGCTTTGCGCCGGGCGCATGCGGCAAAAGCCGCACAGGATATGTTTCTCTGTCTGCCTGAATTGTCAAAAGAAAAAGCCGCCTTTAAAAGAAGTAAAGGAGAGGCGGCACAAAAAGAATCCGCCGGCCGAATGGCTTCTTTGGAAAAAGAAATGAAGGAATGCCGCAGAACGGTTGTTGCTTTTATGCGCGGAAATACCGTTCCGGCCGTGTTACGCCGCGGATCGCCGGAAAGATAGGTTATACCTGTTTTTCCAAAATATAATCGTCCATGAAAAATCCGCTGCCGATATCTGCCTTTTCTTCCCGGACGATTTCAAATCCGATTTTTTTGTATACGGCCAAAGAAGAGACATTATTTTTATTGCAGGTCAGCCTGATAACGGGTTTTGCCTGTTCGCGCGCCAATTTTTCCGCATAGGTTATAACGGCATGCGAAAAACCGCGGCCGCGGAATTCCTTTTGAATATATAGTTTGCTTAAAAACAAAGCGTCGTCGTCAATGCGAAAAGCGGCGTAACCGATCTGCCGGTGATCCAGAATAAGGGCGAAGTACAAATATCCCTGCCTGATTTGTTCGGCGATTGCCGGCGCGGACTGAAACCTGTCCAGCATATAATTCACCTGTTTTTCCCCGATAATCGGGGTAAAATGTTCATGCCAGATGCCGTTTGCCAGCCGGGCGGTGTCATTGATGTCCTGTGCGGATAAAACCTGTTGCAGCAAAATCATTTTTTCTTTCCTGTGTTGAACGGACAACAAACAAAAGTAGCATGCCGCGCCATGAAAAGAAAGAGGGTATGTGACGTTATTATGACAGGCGTTTACAATGAATAAAATTTTCAGTATACTGATAGACGAGCTTGACTGGTGTCGGCTTGAAGGTGTGGAAACCTTCCATATTTGCTAGTCCCGATGTAGACAGCCGGACTATAAAAAATGGCTGTATCTCAACTCATATTGAGCTGGGATACATTGTTGTATGTCCAGGCTCTGTCATTTTATTGATAGGCTAAAGAGCATTGTAGCCGAGCAAATACGGTTTTCCACCTCCCAGCTCCGCCAGTTGTGTGTTTAACAATTGTGCGGAGTTAATCTTATGAAAAAAATAAAACTGGCTTTTCTGTTGATGCTCTTTTCCTTATGCCTGCCGGGGCGGGCATGGTCCAGCTGTGATTTGCTGGTAGATGATCCTTTGGCTGACAGTCTGACAAATAATGTGGCACAACATCAATATCTGCAATATCAAAGAAGCATTTGCGGCGGCGGGGGCGGAGGCGGCGGCGGAGTTTCTGTTCCGAATTGTACTTCCGGACAATACCTCAGCGGTTCCAGCTGTCTGTATTGTTCCAGCGCCATGCCGGGCTGTTCCGCCTGTTCCAGCGCTTCTGTCTGTACGACTTGTTTTTCCGGGTATTATAAATCCGCCAACAAGTGTCATGAATGTCCGACGGGCTGTGCGACCTGTTCTTCTTCTTCCAGCTGTTCCTCGTGTGAATCCGGATATACGCTGTCATCGGGAAAATGCATTAAACCGTGTGATTCCGGGTGTTCTTCCTGCGATACGTCAACGGGAAAATGCAATACGTGCAAATCCGGATATTTTAAAAACAGTCTGGGCAAATGTGCGGCTTGTCCGACCGGGTGCAGCAGCTGTTCCGGTGCGTCAAGCTGTTCCAAATGCGCGTCCGGTTACACGATGATCGGCAATCAATGTTATGCCGGCCGGACAAAATGTCCGGACGGTCAGACGCTGACCGACGGTACATGCTGTAACTTCTAAGGAAAGGGGAGGAAATAATCATGAAGAAATGTCTTTTAATCCTTGCCGCTTTCTTGTTGACGCCGTCAACCGGGGCGGCCGAAACGGTATTTAATGATGCCGCAACGTTCGTTGTTGCCAAAGCTGTTAAGCTGGGGCGCGGAAAATCAGCTTTTTCTTCGCAAAACGGCGCTTTGGGAGCAAATCAGGGAGCAACAAAAATTGATGACGGTTCCTGCAAGGCTTCGTCTGACTGCGAAAAAGGACAAAAATGTTCCAATAAACAATGCGTCGCCTGCGCTGATGGCGAAAAATGCGATACCTGTCCGACGAATTATGTCGGTAACGGTAAAGGCGGTTGTCGTATTCAGTGCATTAAAGGTCAGGCTGACTGCGAATTGTGCACCAGGGGACAAGTCTATGACGGTACAAAATGCCGTCTGCCTTGTGACGGCGTAACCTGTCCGTCGGGAACAACCTGTCAGAACGGCACAACGTCCGCCTGCTGCGTGCCCGATGAAAAAAAATGTACTGTCGCCAACTGCAGCAACTGCAATACGGTTACGGGACAATGCGAAGGGTGCGCGTCCGGTTACAGCGCTCTGTTTTCGTTTGATACCGGCGGGATAATAGATTGTGTGAAATTAACGAGAACATGTTTAACCGGTCAGTATAACGACGGCAACAACAACTGTCTGGCCTGCGCAAACGGATCGAAATGCAACACCTGTCCGTCTGCGACGCCATATTGGTGTTCCAGTTCAAACAGTTGTTCGGCCAGCGCTTCATGTAATTCCTGTTCGTCTGATTCGGATTGCACGGTATCCAGCGGATACGCCTGTGTGTCGGGAAAATGCACGAAGAAATGTTCATCGTCTTCTTTGCCCTATTGGTGTTCTGTCAAGTCGTCATGTACGGCTTCCGCCGCCGCCTGCCGGAATTTAAATCTGAATCTTGCCGGCGACTGTTATCAGCCGACGGAAGCGGAACGTTGTAATTGTTCGGGCAACAAAACGATTAATCAAACGTTACAGACAAAATTAATGTGCGCCGTAGAACGTATAGAAGCGTGTGATTGTAGTTTTTATTAATTCTGTTTGTTAACGAAAACGGGCGGAAAATTCCGCCCGTTTTTTTTGCGGGAAATTTCAAAACTTGAAAACATTCGCCGAACTTTATATTCTTGCCTGAAACTGTTCTGGCGGAGTGTTCGGCATGAAATCAAAGGCAACGGCTTTTTTCCTGACCGCGCTTGTTTTATATATTTTTCAAGGCGGGTTTATAACATACAGTTCCTGGTTTAATATTCATGCGGATAAACCTGTCGAAGCGCTCTTTAAATATGAAAATGAACGAGGAATATTCAGAATTTATCAGGAAAAAGGCGAGGCCGGTTTTATTTCTTTTCCCGTTTCGGATAAAAAAATCGTCGGTTTTTGGCTGAATATTACCGGCGATGCAAAAATTAACGCCGTTCAGTTCAGCGGCAGGGAAGAAAGATTTTTTCCCGTCCAAGGCGATTTTTCCAAGCTTGAAATTCCGCTGGAAAGCCGTTTTAAAGTTGATTTTCTGAAACTGACTATTATCAGCGGCCTGTCTTTTTACTTTTTTTGTTTTTGTATAAATGTTTTTTCCGGCGGAAAGATTTTATATCCTGAAAAAATTCCTCAATTCAAAAGTATTGAATTTTTAAGAGTTATTTTTACTCTGGCCATTGTGTATCACCATATCGGCGATACTTTGGGGTATGAGAGCCAGGCTTGGCTGTCCGTCGAGTTTTTCTTTATTTTGTCCGGTTTTTTCCTGTTGTTTCGTCTGTACCCCGGGGATACGATTGCTTTTATCAAACAAAAGCTGATCCGTTTCTGGCCGTTGCTGCTGTTCGGTTCCTTGATCTGCTGCCTGTTTGAAAAAGAAGTATCGCCGGCCGGCATATTGTCTGAAGTCCTTTTCTTGTCGGGCAGCGGCTTTTATTGGCAGCACGGTTATAATCCGCCGTCATGGTATGTCTGTACTCTGTTCTGGGTTCTGTTGTTTTATTTTTATCTGATAAAAACACAGAAAAGGGAAAACGCCGATCTGATTATCGGTTTGATATGCTTTTTTTCCTATGCGGCCCTGACCCGTATCGGTTTCGGGCGGCTGTGGGATACGCTGGACGGAATAGGATCAATGATTCCTTTGGGAATGCTGCGCGCCGCCGCCGGCGTCGGCTCCGGGTATTTTCTGGCGCGGCTGTATCAAAAACGGGAAAAAAATTCATGCGGGGAAAATCTGTCGGACAGGCTGTTCTTTACGGCCGCGGAAACCGCCGCCTTGTTTTATGCGCTGTGGGCTTTGTTTTTTCAGCGACCGTATCCGGAAAATAATATTTTTTCCGTTATTTCTTTTGTCCTGCTGATTTTTTTATTTGTATGCGGACGGGGATATGTTTCGCGCTTTTTGGACAAAGCCGTTTTTGCCCGGGCCGGCCGGTATTGTTTCGCCGTTTTTATGACGCACAGCTTTATTACCCGTAACCTTTTGACGCTGGTAAGGAATCAATACCCGGACCTGGTTATGCGCCATGTCCCGTATACGGTTGCGCTGACAATACTGGCGGCGTGTCTGGCCGGGATCGCCTTTCATTACATAATTGAAATCCCGTGGGGCAGGGCGTTGAAACGGTATCTGAGATAACTGAAAAGAAATACGGTTGTTTGACGGTTCGATACCGGCGGATCGGATATTTTCCTTTTCGTTAAAAAATCTTGAAAAAAGCGTTTATTTCCCTTGACTCTTTAAAGGGTTTTTGCGACTATGCACTGCCTAAAGTATAGAAAAACAGGGATTTTTATCTGCTTTTTTATTTTTTTAGACAGGGAAAAACCGGCGGTTTTCCGCCGTTTTTATGTGTTTTAGCTTTTCGGTTCGGCCGCAGAGGTCGGAATCGAGTAAGTGTGTTGTAACGGTTAGATAGGAAAGAGGAATTTAATGCCTACAATTAACCAATTAATTCGCAGTCCGCGTAAACCGCGCGTCAAGCGTAATAAAGCTCCCGCTCTGCAGGCCTGCCCGCAAAAACGCGGCGTTTGCACGCGTGTTTATACCACGACTCCGAAAAAGCCGAACTCCGCTTTGCGTAAAGTAGCGCGTGTTCGTTTGACCAACAGTGCTGAAGTATTAAGCTATATTCCGGGTGAAGGTCACAATCTGCAGGAACACTCCGTTGTTCTGATCCGCGGCGGCCGTGTCAAAGACTTGCCGGGCGTTCGTTACCACATCATTCGCGGTACGCTGGATACTCAAGGCGTTTCCACGCGTCGTCAGAGCCGTTCTCTGTACGGTGCCAAACGTCCTAAATAATAGAAAAGGAAAGATATTATGTCTCGTCGTCACGCTGCAGAAAAACGTGAAATTGTACCCGACGCCAAATACGGCGACGTGGTTGTTGCTAAATTTATGAACTGCGTCATGCTTCACGGCGCAAAAGCGACCGCCGAAAAAATCGTTTACGGCGCGCTGGATCGTGTTGCTGAAAAAACAAAGCAGGAACCTCTGAAAGCTTTTAACGAAGCTTTGGACAACGTCAAACCGGCCGTTGAAGTCCGCTCCCGCCGCGTCGGCGGTGCGACCTATCAGGTCCCGGTCGAAGTCCGCCCCGACAGAAAACAGGCGCTGGCAATCCGCTGGATTATCGCCGCCGCCCGTAACCGTTCCGAACAGACAATGGAACAGCGTCTGGCCGGCGAATTTCTGGACGCTCTGGCCAACAAAGGTGCCGCTGTCCGTAAACGTGAAGAAACCCATCGTATGGCAGAAGCTAACAAAGCTTTCTCGCATTACCGTTGGTAATAACTGAAGATTTTAGAGAAGGTTTTAAATAATGGCTCGCTCTACTCCCATTGAAAAATATCGCAATATCGGCATTATGGCGCACATTGACGCCGGTAAAACGACAACGACCGAACGTATTCTGTACTATACGGGAAAGTCCCATAAAATCGGCGAAGTTCATGACGGCGCCGCAACAATGGACTTTATGGTTCAGGAACAGGAACGCGGTATTACAATTCAGTCCGCGGCGACAACCTGTTTTTGGAGAGATCACCGCCTGAACATCATCGACACCCCGGGGCACGTTGACTTCACTGTCGAAGTCGAACGTTCTTTGCGCGTTCTGGACGGCGCTGTCGCCGTTTTTGACGGCGTCGCCGGTGTTGAACCGCAGTCCGAAACTGTTTGGCGTCAGGCGGATAAGTATAAGGTTCCCCGTATTTGCTTTGTCAATAAAATGGATCGTATCGGCGCTAATTTTCTGCGCGCTGTCGGCATGATCAAAGAACGTCTGGGGGCTACTCCGATCGTTATGACGCTGCCGATCGGTGCCGAAGCTGATTTCGCCGGTGTGGTCGATGTTCTGCGCAAACGCGCGATTATCTGGAACGGTGAACATCTGGGCGCTGAATTCAGCTATGAAGACGTTCCAGCCGATTTGAAAGAACTGACCGATAAATACCATGCGGAATTGGTCGAAACTGTTGTCGAACAGGACGATCAGGCAATGGAAGATTATCTGGAAGGCAAAGAAATTCCTTTGGAAACGTTGCAGAAATGCATTCGTAAAGGGACCATTTCCATGAGCTTTGTCCCCGTTTTGTGCGGTTCTTCCTTTAAAAATAAAGGGGTGCAGCCGATGTTGGACGCTGTTGTTGATTATCTTCCTTCTCCGGTGGATATTCCTGCCGTTAAATGCACGAATTTAAAAGGGGAAGAAGTTATCCGTCACGCTTCCGACAGTGAACCTTTGGCTGCTTTGGCGTTCAAGATTATGAACGATCCGTTTGTCGGTTCCTTGACGTTTGCCCGTATTTATTCGGGAACGATGACCGCCGGCTCATATGTTCTGAACTCTGTTAAAGACAAAAAAGAACGTATCGGTCGTATGCTGCTGATGCATGCAAACCATCGCGAAGAAATCAAAGAAGCCAATGCCGGTGATATTATTGCTTTGGTCGGTCTGAAAGAAACAACGACAGGTGAAACGCTGTGTGCTGAAAATGCACCGGTCATTTTGGAAAAGATGGAATTCCCTGATCCCGTTATCGAAGTTGCCGTTGAACCGAAAACAAAGGCCGACGTCGAAAAAATGGGGCTGGCTTTGAACCGTCTGGCGATGGAAGATCCTTCTTTCCGTGTTTCTTCCGACAATGAAAGCGGACAGACAATTATTAAAGGTATGGGTGAACTGCATCTGGAAATTATTGTCGACCGTTTGAAACGCGAATTTAAAGTGGACGCAAATGTCGGCGCCCCGCAGGTTGCTTATCGCGAAACGATTTCTCAACCGTATGAGATTGACTATACGCATAAGAAACAGTCCGGCGGTTCTGGTCAGTTTGCCCGCGTTAAAATTCGCTTTGAACCGTTGGAACCGGGTTCGGGATTCGTTTTTGAAAACACCGTTGTCGGCGGTAACGTTCCCAAAGAATATATTCCCGGTGTTGAAAAAGGTTTGCGTGCTGCTTTGGAAACGGGCGTAATTGCCGGCTTCCCCTGCACAGACTTTAAAGCAAACTTGTTTGATGGTGCATACCATGACGTCGACTCTTCGACGATGGCGTTTGAAATTGCGGCCCGCGCGGCTTTCCGCGAAGGAATCGCAAAAGCAAAACCCAAGCTGTTGGAACCGATTATGAAAGTGGAAGTCGTAACGCCCGAAGATTATATGGGCGACATTATCGGCGATTTAAACAGCCGCCGCGGTCAGGTCGCAGGTATGGATCAGCGCGGGAATGCTCGTGTAATTGATGCGACTGTTCCTCTGTCCGCCATGTTCGGATATGTGAACACGCTTCGTTCCATGAGCCAAGGCCGCGCGCAGTACTCGATGGTGTTTTCACACTATGCGGAAGTACCGCAGAACGTTGCAGATGAAATTAAAGCCAAAATGGCTGGTTAAGAATTTGGAGTTTTAAGAAATGGCAAAAGAGAAGTTTGAGAGAACGAAGCCGCATTGCAATATCGGC
>URSF01000038.1 GCA_900550445.1 uncultured Rhodospirillaceae bacterium
CTCGATTAAAAGACGATCTTAAAAATGATACTTTTTAACTGGGTTGATCCGCCCAACGGGACAGAAGTCGGCATAAATTTTTAAAGTCGCTATGCATAAAACGACTACATCAATAAGAGGTTTCTGACGCCCTGGGCCGTTGATTTAAACGGCTTAAAACAAAGTATATCAAAAACAAGAAACGATAGCCAGTTAAAAAACTTTTCCCGCTGTTAAAAAAAATGAGTTTTCGTAGATAAAATTAAGTTTTAATTTTAGAATTATCTATCTGAAATAAAATAAAAAAATCTTATTTTTTTATATTTTATTGTGTACTTTTTACCATAATAAAAATAGCATATCTTTATCATGTTCCGATGTTGCTTGTGGGGGAAATATCCTTCGGACAAAGGGCAGGCTGTGCCGGCGGCAGGAAAAAGAAAGCTAATGCCCGTATTTACGATTGGGGTACGGCGTTCTTCCGGCAGAGGATCGGGGCATGCCAGCGGCAGGAAAAAGAAAAATAAATGCCCGTATCGCAGGTACGCTCTTTGGACAGAGGCGGGCGTGGCAGCAAACAAAGAACTAATGCCCCTACGGCAGTAGTTCCAACCACCGGGTTTCTTTTTCATCTAACAGCGTTTTTGATTGCTCCAATTTCGCTGCCGTTTGTTCAAATTCAGCCGGAGATTTGGCGTAAAAGTCAGGATCGGCCAGTTTTTCTTCCATTGCCTTGATTTGCTGTTCCAGCTCGGCGATTTCACCGGGCAGCATTTCTAAGGCTCTTTTGTCATTATAGGATAACCGGATTGCTTTCGGACGCTCGGAACGGCTTTCTTGTTTGACCGGTTCTTTGACCGTCGGAACGTTTTTCTTTTCTTTTTCTCTTTCTTTGATTTTTTCCAATAAATGCGTGCACGAATCCACATATTCGACAACACTGCCGTCGCCGGCCATATATAGCAGTGACGTCGCCGTATTATCCAAAAAATCACGATCGTGGCTGACGATTAAAACAGTGCCTTTGTATGTTTCCAAAGCGTCCTGCAACAAATCCAGCGTGTCCATGTCCAAATCGTTTGTCGGTTCGTCTAATACCAGAAAATTAGAGGGCTTGGCTAAATCGCGCGCCAGAATTAACCTGTTTTTTTCACCGCCCGATAAAACGGAAACAGGCGTGTTTGCCTGTGAAGGAGAAAACAAAAAATCCTTTAAATAGGAATAAACATGTCGGGGTGCGCCTTTGACAAAAACATGATCGCCCCCATCGGGACATAACGTTTCTTTCAGCGTTTTGGTCGGATCCAAAACGGCTCTGTTCTGATCGAAATAAACTTCCTGCGTTGTTTTTGCCAAACGCGCATACCCCGAATCCGGCGCCAGTCGTCCGGTCAACAGTTTGATCAACGTTGTTTTGCCCGCGCCGTTCGCGCCGATAACGCCGATTTTGTTGCCCTGCATGACGCGCAGCGAAAAATCGTTCACAATCGGCCGGCCGTTAAAAGATTTTGACAGGTGTTTCGCTTCGATAATCAATTTTGACTGAATAACGCCGCCGTCGATATTTAAGTCTACCGATCCGGTTTTCTTTATTTGATCGCGCCGTTCATTGCGCAGATCATATAACCTGTGCAATCGCCCCTGGTTGCGTTTGCGTCGCGCCGTTACGCCTTTGTGCAGCCAGCGGGTTTCGGATTCTATTTTTTTGTTCAAGCGGTTTTGTTCGGCTTCTTCCTGTTCGTAAACGGCGTCACGCCAGTCTTCGAAAGCGTCAAATCCTTTGTTTAGAGTCCGGGCAATTCCGCGGTCAAGCCATATAATACCGTCGCAGACATGTTTTAAAAAAGCGCGGTCATGGCTGATAACGATCAGAGCGCCGGAGAATTTTGAAATCATTTCTTCCAGCTTTTCGATCGTTGTAATGTCCAGATGATTGGTCGGTTCGTCTAACAGCAGAATATCGGGATTGTTAACCAAAGCGCGGGCCAAAGCCGCTTTTTTGCGTTCGCCGCCGGACGCCGTGCGCGGATCGACATTTTCGGCAATTTCCAGCCGTTCGATTAAAATGTCGGCTTTATAGGCCAAATCCGCCTGATGTTCGCCCAAACCGGACAGAACAACATCGCGCAGCGTGGCAAAACCGGCCAGATCGTCTTCCTGCGCCATATAGGAAATTGCCGTTCCGGGCTGCAGGAAAGTTTCGGCATTGTCCGCTTCCGTTTGTCCGGCGATGACTTTTAACAAAGTCGATTTTCCCGATCCGTTGCGGCCGACCAGACAGTATTTCCGCCCTTTGGTCAAATACAGTTCCAGCCCGGTAAACAGCGGTCGTTCGCCGAACTGCAGATGCGCGTCTTTTATTGTGTAAACCGGAGCGTCAAAATCCATGGCGCGACGTCAGTCCTTTTTCTTTTTATCTTTGTTCTTTTTTGATTTTTCCGGATCATCTTCTTTTTGCGGCGGCGGAACGTCGTTTTCCGGATCGTAATCCAGTACTTTTTCCAAATGCTCGCATAGTAATTTCATCGCCTGAATACGACCGTATTTTTTGTTGTTGTCCGCGACGACAAACCACGGCGCATATTTAGTGTTGGTTTTTTTCAGCATGTCTTCAAACGCTTCGTCATACTGATCCCATTTTTCGCGGTTGCGCCAGTCTTCGCTGCCGATTTTCCATTTTTTATAAGCGGTTTCTTCACGCGCTTTGAACCGTTCCATTTGTTCGTCTTTGGTAATATAAAGCAAAAATTTAACGACGATGTTTCTGCCGTCTGTCAGCTGCTTTTCAAAGTGATTGATTTCATCATAAGCGCGTTTCCATTCTTTATCGGTCGCGAAATGTTCGATGCGTTCGACCAAAACGCGCCCGTACCAGGTGCGGTCGAAAACGGTCAGCAGTTTTTGATTGGTCAGCCGCTGCCAGAACCGCCATAAGTAGTTATGGTTGATTTCTTCTTTTGTCGGCGCGGCAATGGGAAAAATGTCGCAGTCGCGCACGAAAATCGACGAAGCCAGCCGGCTGATCACGCCGCCTTTGCCCGATGCGTCCGGCCCTTCAAACGCCAGAATGACTTTTTTGTTGCGTTTTTTGACTTCCATTAACAACGCGTTTAACCGCGCGCGCAGATAAGGCAGCATTTCGCGATATTCGTCTTTGGACAGCGTTGCGTCCATATTCAGCGTTTTAACGAAGTCGGGTTTTTTAGGCTTGTCGTCTTTGTCTTTACCGTCGTCGTTTTTCTTTTCCTTTTCTTTTGATTTTAAGAACGCTTCGATTTGTTTTTCAACGCGGGTGCAGAAAATATCCAGCGCGACGCGCAGACGTTCCGTAAAAGAGCCCGTTTCGATTTCAAACCACGGCGCGTAATCTTTGTCCGTGTAACGGATAATTTTTTTTGTCGCCGCTTCAAAGTTTTCCGCCATGCAGCAGTTTTTCCAATCGTCCGGCATAACGCGCCATTTTTCATAAGGATCGTCGTCCAGCGCGCGTAAGAAAGCTTCCTGTTCGCTTTTGTTTTTGTGAAACCAGAGCTTGCAGAAAATAGCGTTTGAATCGGCCAGCACTTTTTCAAAAGCGTTGCATTCGTCCAATCGTTCGTATAATTCGTCGTCGTTGATTTTTCCGTAAGCATGGGAAACCAGCGGATCGGAATACCATGAACTGACGAAAATACCGGTATTGCCGTTGACCGGAGTATCGCACCAGTAACGGCGGAATTCGATCGGATCTTTTTGAATGTCGCGGCGTTCATAGGCATGCAGATCCAGTTGACGCTGATCAAGCCAGTCACGCAAAGTGCCCAGAGCCGCATTTTTTCCCGAACCGTTAACGCCGCATAAAAGCACGATGACGGGAACGTTCGCTTCCCGGATTTTTTCTTGTAGAGCGATCAGCCGCGTGCGGATTTCGGCTTCTTCTTTGCCGGAAAAGTTGGCTTCAAATTCAATATCGTCTTCTTCGGAATGGTGAGCCATGATGTTTTTAATCCTTTTTGACTTGCGTTAAAGATTTTCTGACGATTTTTTTCTGTTTTTTAACAGGCGTTTTTTTAATGCTCGGAACGACGGGGGCTTCGGCTGTTTCCGGCGCCGGCAGTATTTGCACCGCTGTTTTTTCTTCTTTTCTGACGGCTTTTTTCTGTCGTGCGACGATGCCGCGCAGCTTGGCCGACCCGCGCCCGGACAAACTGGGGTGAGTCATGAAAAACTGGTGGCAGGAAAAAGCCTGCGGGCTTTCCGAAACGCGCGTGTAAGTCATGTCGGGGTGCAGGATCCAGCTGAGCGCTTCGTCTTTGATATTGCCCTGCATGATCTGCCCCATGATTTGTTCGTGCACGGTTTCGTTTTCAATCGGCACCAGCGTTTCTACCCTGTGCATCGTGTTGCGCTGCATCCAGTCGGCCGAAGAAATAAAGACTTTCGCTTTGGGGGAAGGCAGCTTGTTGCCCGCGCCGAAACAGAATATTCGGGCGTGTTCCAGAAAACGGCCGATAATACTTTTAACCTTGATGTTGTCCGAAAATCCGGGAATACCGGGACGCAAGGCGCAGATACCGCGTACGACCAGCGTGATTTTCACGCCGGCCTGCGACGCACGGTACAACGCGTCGATCAACTTGTCGTCCAGCAGGGAATTCATTTTTGCCCAGATATTGGCCGGTTTGCCTTTTTTGGCGTAAGAAATTTCCCTGTCAATCAGCTTTAACAGCCGGTCGCGCAGATTTAACGGCGCAATGGACAGTTTTTTTAACCCTTCCGGCTGAGCGTATCCCGTCAGATAGTTAAAGACCAAAGCCGCGTCGTTGCACAGATCTTTGTCACAGGTGAAAAAGGACAGATCGGTATAAAGATTTGCGGTGACTTCGTGATAATTGCCCGTGCCGAAATGCGCATAGCTTTTCATTTTGCCGTTTTCTTTACGTGTGACCAGCGAAATTTTGGCATGTGTTTTATAGTTCATCAGCCCGAATACGACATGAACGCCGGCTTTTTCCATGTCTTTGGCCCATTTGATGTTGGCTTCTTCATCAAAGCGGGCGCGCAGTTCAACGACGGCCGTAACGTCTTTGCCGGCCTGCGCCGCGTCAATCAGCGCTTTGACGATGGGAGAGTTTTTATTCGTCCGGTAAAGCGTCTGCTTGATTGATACGACTTCCGGGTCTTTGGCCGCTTGACGCAGGAATTTAACGACGACTTCAAAGGATTCATAGGGGTGGTGAATAACCATGTCTTTTTTGCGGATTGCGGCGAAATGGTCGCCTTTGAAATCGCGGACGCGTTCGGCATGACGCGGCTTGTACGGCTTGAAAAGCAGGTCTTTTCTGTCGGACAGGATCAAAGCGGACAAAGACCGCGTTCCCAGTATGCCGTTTCTGCGCACGACGCCGAAGCTTTCGACGTCCAGCTTGTGCGTTAAATAAGCGGCCAATTCCTGCGGCATATCCTGATTCATGACTAAAGCGATGACGTCGCCGCGTTTTTGCTGCGCCAAAGCCGTTTCAAATTGACTGACCAGGTCTTCGGCACGTTCGTCCACCTGCAAAAGACTGTTGCGCACAATGGAAAACAATCCGGCGTTTTGAACTTTAAAATTTGGAAAAATCGTTTCGATAAACTGCATAACGACGTCTTCCAGCGTGATAAATCGAGCCGGTTTTTTATTCAGCCGGATAAACCGCGGCAGGCTGGTCGGCAGAGGAATCAACGCTTTGCGTTCCGTTCCTTCTTTGTCTTTCATTGAAAAAATCAGAGAATGCGACAAATTGGCCAACCACGGAAACGGGTGCGCGGGATCCAGCGCGATCGGCGTTAAAACCGGAAAAACGGATTCTTCAAAAACTTCCTTTAACGCTTTCATGTCCTGTTTGGACAACTGATCGCGCGAAATTAAAAAGATATGCTCTTTTTCCAATTCTTTTTTCAGGATATGAAAATATTCGTCCTGCGTTTTGCGCAGAACGGCGACGCGTTCATTAATTGCGTCCAGCTGTTCCTGCGGGGTCAGGCCGTCGTCGGAGCGCGTTGTAATACCGGCGTAAATCTGCGCCAGAATGCCGGCGACGCGCACCATAAAAAACTCGTCCAGATTTGATCCGGAAATAGCCAGAAAACGCAGACGTTCCAGCAAAGGATACCGTTTGTTCATCGATTCTTCCAGCACACGCTGGTTAAAGGCCAGCCAGGACAATTCCCGGTTAAAGAAGCGCGACGGCGACGAAAGGGAAACAGGTTCTGAAAAAACAACGGTTTCGGCAGTCATAAAAAAGAATCCTTAATTAAAAGTAATAGTCAGATTAATTCGTATAATGTTTTTGCCTGAAATAAAAGCATAAAAAGAGTCTAGACCAAATGAACATCTATCTTTTCCGGCCGGATCTTTTTATCCTGAATCATATTTTTTTTAAGAGGGAACCATGGTGAAATCAACGTCAAAAACAAAAACGTCCGGGGCTGCGGGCGTTTTAAAACAAAAAAAGGCGCCGGATACCCCGAAATCCGAAGAACCGCGCCATTTATACCTGATGCGCCACGGCAAATCGGCAAAGGCGAAAAAAAAGGCCGAAGACGCTTTACGCCCGCTGGGAAAACGGGGAAGGAAGGACGTGAAAAAAATCAGAAACCTGATGCGTGAAAAACATGTTCAACCGGATCTGATTTTGTGTTCTCCCTGCGTCAGGACAATGGAAACTTTGAAAAAACTTAGGAAGGCCTTTGTTCCGACAGAGGTTGTTTTTGTCGACGCTCTTTATATGGCGGACGCCGAAGAAATGATGCATATCCTGCGCCAGATGAGTCCGGAAAAACACGAAGTTCTGGTGATCGGCCATAATCCCGGCCTGCAGGATTTTCTGCCGATGATCTGCGAAGATACGCGGGAAACGGCCGAAGCGCAAAATCACCGCGTGTCCGAAGGGTTTCCGACGGCGGCTCTGGCCTGTCTGGAAATTATGGAAACATGGCAACAGCTGGGCAGCCGCCCGGTCCGTCTGATGAATTTTATTTATTCTTCGGATCTTTAGATTTTTCTTAACAAAGCCATCAAAGCCTGCGCCGCGATATCGCAGGCTTTTGGCGCGTTGGTTTCAAAATCGCCGAACGTATGCTTTCTGCTGTCCGACACGGCGCGGATTACGGTAACGGGGATATTCCACAGCGTGGCGATCTGTGCGACGGCGGCGCTTTCCATATCAATGCAGGCGGCGTTGAACTTTTCTTCCAAAAAAGTCTTTTCTTTTTCTTCCGCGAAAAAATCAATCGTTGCCAGCGTTCCCGACTTATAAGGCGCGTTTAGCCGTTCCGGCAGATAAGCCGTCTGTGAAAAACCGGGTTTTCCTTCAAATAAAGGCAAGCCGGATTCCGTTACGTCCGTCGGATTGTAAACGTCGCCGAACCGAATGTCGCCGTGAACGATGCGGCCGGGAACAAAAACGTCGAAAACGTTTAATTCTTCAGAAACGGCGCCCGCGACGCCGCAGACAAAAATATGATCGGGTTCGTACATCTGAATGATTTTCTGCGTTTTTGCTGCCGCCAGCGTTTTTCCGACGCCGCAGCGCGCCAGAATAATATCCAGATTTTCGAAATCGATTTTCTTTTCTTCAAAAACGGTTTCCAAAGGTTCTCCCAGTTTTCCGAAAGCTTTTTCCACGGCTTCGAATTCCATGGGCATCGGACAAAGTACGGCGATAATCGGTTTCATTTTCATTCCCTGAGTTAAAAAGTTTTTGTTACTGTAACGGCAGCGAAGCGGTTTGTTAAGCCTTTTTGTTTGTCGGCTCGACAAAAGATTGGTATGATACTTTTGAAAGGAAGCTGAAAATGGATAAATGGCAGAAAAGATTTTTTGATCTGGCCCGTCTGATCGCGACGTGGTCAAAGGATCCTTCTTCTCAGGTCGGGGCGGTGATCGTTGATGATAAAAAGCGCATTGTTTCCGTCGGTTTTAACGGTTTGCCGATCGGGGTGGAAGATACGGCCGACCGGTTGAACAAACGCGAATTAAAATACGAACTGATCGTTCATGCCGAAGCCAACGCCATTTTAACCGCGCCGAAGTCCGTATCGGGCTGTACGATTTACGTTTATCCGTATCTGCCGTGTTCGCGCTGCGCCGGCGCGATCATTCAGTCCGGCATTAAACGCGTCGTCGTCGAAGACAGACCGATCCCCGAACGCTGGACGGAAAACTTTAATCTGGCCAGATCCGTTTTGGAAGAAGCCGGGATCGAAGTCTGTATTATTCCCGTGGAAAACTAGCAGTTTGATGATCTTCTTTTTGAAAACGGAGGTGTTTATAATAAGCCGTTGTTTTTCATTAAGGAGAGTCACATGAAAAAAGTACTTTTGACAGGCTTGCTTTTGTCTTGTATGGCCTCCCCCGTCTGGGCGGACGCCAACAAAGGAAAAACGTTCGGCACGATTGACACCATCGCCGTTGAAGAAAATACCTTTACGCTGAAAGGCGACGACGGCAATACGTATTTGTTTAATGTCAACGAAGCCACAGAAATGGAAAGAAATAACAGCTGGTTTGACGAAGATATTACGATGACTGATTTAAAAACAGGCGATCGTGTTCAGATTGAATATTTTTCTGACAATCCTGATTTTCTGATTGTCGACGAATTGGAAGTTTTTCCGCCTCAGAAAAAATAATGACGGTTGGAAAAGCCCGCTGTTCCGGCGGGCTTTTTTATTGTTCAACCGAAAAATTTTTCTAAAATTCGCCGGTAAATTTGAATTTGCACTTCCAAATCCGCAACAGCGACGCTTTCATTCGCACCATGCATATTTTGCCCGCTGATGCCGCATTCCAAAACGGGACAGTGCTTGACCATAAACCGAGCGTCCGAAGATCCGCCCGCCGTGCTTTCCGCCGGTTCGATACCTGTCGTTTCTTTGATCGCCTGTCTGACCAGTTCGGGTAAACGGCGGTCTTTGCAGATAAAAACGTCGGCCATGCATTCGGTTTTGAAATCATAAGACACGCCGGCTTTTTTTGCGGCGGCCTCTATTCTGCCGCGCAGCAGCTTCGTTAAGCTCTCAGCCGTGTGCAGATCGTTAAAGCGGCAGTTGAATTTCGCAAAAGCCGCTGCCGGAATCACGTTCGGCGTCGGGTTGTCAACGTCAATCGTTGTGACGGACAGGGTTGACGGTTCAAAATCGGGCGTGCCGTCGTCTAACGGACGGCGGAGTTCATTAAGGATATCGCATAACGCTTCAACGGGATTGACGGCCAGCTG
Organism: uncultured Rhodospirillaceae bacterium; assembly: GCA_900550445.1. Classification (GTDB taxonomy): domain Bacteria; phylum Pseudomonadota; class Alphaproteobacteria; order CAAGCB01; family CAG-977; genus UBA11549. Next base: position 9,222 of record URSF01000038.1, read on the forward strand.
CGTATAGCCGGTATGCCCGCTTTTCCCCGTAATGGTCAGCCGCGCATTTAAACTGCCGCGTCGGCCGGTTTTAATGACGCTTCCCGTCGCTTCGGTTCCGCCCGGTTCGCCGACAATCGCCGCCGTCCATTTTTCGCCGCGGCCGGTCAGCTCTTTTAAGACCGCCGGCGTGCCGTATGTCGGAATGTCTTCTTCATTTCCTGTGATTAACAGGGAAATCGTTCCGTTAAACGTAAAATTTTCCAATGCCTTAATAAAACAGGCAATGCCGCTTTTCATATCCATCGCGCCGCGGCCGTAAATCCTGCCGTTATGGATTTCCGCGCCGAACGGCGGATAATCCCAGTTTTGCCCGTCAACGGGAACAACGTCCACATGACCTAAAAAACAAAAATGCGGCTCGCCGGTTCCTTTTTTGGCATATAGGTTTTGCGTTTCGTCTTTGCCGGCTCCGAAAATCATTCTTTCACAGGAAAAGCCCAGACGAAGCAACTCATTTTCAACGATAGCCATGACTCCCGCGTCAGTCGGCGTAACGCTGGGACAGCGGATCAAAGCCTGCAGCAGGCCGACGACGTCGCTCATGCGCTTTTATCCAAAAGCAGGCCGGACAGGAACGTCGTTAAATCGGGTGTTTCGTAATCGCAGAAATCCTTTGTATCGACGGAACAATACCGGTTGTTTGTTACATTTGATGAAATCCATACGGTGCGCAGCCCGACTTTTTTGGCGGCCAGAATATTGGCGGGGCTGTCGTCAAACATAATGCCTTCCTGCGGTTTGATATGAAAAGTTCGCATCATTTTCAGATAAGTCTGTTCGGCAGGCTTGGGAACATATCCTGCTTCCCGTATTGAAAAAATACCGGAAAAACAAGTGCGTATGTTCAGCTTTTCCAAAACGCGTTCGGCATGATGATAAGCCCCGTTGGTAAAAACGTATTTTTTCCCGGGCAAAGCGTCCAGACAGGCTTTTAACTGCGGATTTTCCTGTAAAGACGACAAGTCAAGTTCATGGACGTAATCTGTAAAATCTTCCGGGGAAATATTGTGTTCTACCATCAGCCCGTGTACGGTCGCGCCGTATTTTTTATAGTAGTCTTTCTGAACGACGGAAGCCGTTTCTTCGTCAATTCCCAAAGCCCGCATAATATAAGCGCGGATCCGCCGGGCCATTTGCGAATAAATTTCGTTTGACGGCGGGTAAAGCGTGTCGTCCAGATCAAATATCCAGTTGCGTATATTTTTTAATTCATTGCGTAAAACCTGATAATCCATTGATACGTATCCTATTTTGGCAGAATACGTATTTTAGGGCAAAGCTCTTAATAAAACGTGTATTTTTTTTAAGCGTTGTTAAACGTATAAAAAATTGTTTTTATCAGCTCAAAGCCCTTTTCCATGGATTGCGTTTCGACGTATTCGGCGGCGGAATGCATATTGTATATGTTTGCCGCGCCGACCAGATACGGTTTAAACGTTTTTCCGCCGGCATTTTTTCTTTGAGCGTAAATATGTGTTTCCGCCCCCGCGTGAAAAGAGGAAACGTTTAATTTCAGACCGAGTTTTTCCGCGGCTTTTTCAGCCGTTTTAATCATTGCCGTATCGTCTGATTTTTCAAACGGCGGCATGTGTTCTTCAAACGCGGCGGAAAAGACGGCTTTTCCTTCATATTTCCGGTTGAACGCCGCGACTGTTTTTTCAATGCCGGCCGTCAGTTCGGCTTCGTTGGCTTTGTCTGAACTGCGAATGGAATATAAAGCGAACGCATCCGTGTTAATGATGTTGGACATCGCCTGTTCGGTCAGGAACAAAGCGAAATCGGCGCCTTGCTTGTCCGTCGCCAGATTTTTCACGCCGCCGCCGACAACCGCGCCCGCGTTGATCGACGTAATAACGCCGGTGTCGTCTTTGTAATAGACGCCTTGCGGCAGTTCGGCCATGATGTCGGCGATCAGCTTGACGGCGTTGACGCGCTGCGGGTCGCCGATATCTATCCCCGAATGTCCGCCTTTCAGCCCTTTGACGCTTAACAGCATTTTTGTATATCCGGCGCCGGCAATCTGGAAATCTCCCAGACGGTCGCCGTCCAAAACCAAAATGTATTCGGATTTAAAAGCGTCGGTTTTTAAAGCGTGCGCGCCGCTCATATTTTGTTCTTCGTCACGGGTGAAAACGATTTCCAGTCCGCCGTGTTTCAGATTTTTATCTTCGGCAACCGTTTTTGCCAGCAGCATCGCCGCCGCGACGCCGGCTTTGTCGTCTGCTCCCAGCGTTCTTTTGCCGTCCGTTTTTAAGATATTATTTTCGGCAATGATATTAACCGGACTTGAATCCCCGACGACGTCCATGTGCGCAGACAGCATCAGAGGCTGCTTTGAAGGATCCGTTGCGGGAATTTCGGCATAAATGTTGCCGAAATCGTCGCGCCGCGCGGCGATATGATTTTGGTGAAAATAAGAAATAATCTGTTCGGCAACGGCGTCTTCCCGCATGGAAGGCGAAGGAATTCGCGCTAAAGTGCAAAATAAATCGGTTAATTCCGTCATGGCAGTCCTCGTTTGAAAATTATTTTTTTAAAGGTATTCCTTTTAGGACATTTACTCAATAAGCAATATGATGTTTAATCAAAATAAGAAATCCCGCAGAGGCCGTCCGAACGTTTTTTGCCATCATGATTTTTCCGGCCGTGAAAAGGAGAAACAGAATGGATATTAATGAGATTGAAGATCGCTTTATCGCTTTGGAAAGCGTTGCTGCCGAATACGAACGCACGATCAAGGATTTAAACCAGATTGTTGCCGAACAGGCGTTAAAAATAGACAGGCTGCAGCGCGACGTTTTTTTTCTGTCGCAGAATTTTGACGTCAGCGGCCAAGTTCGCCCTTTATCCGAAGAAACGCGGCCGCCGCATTATTGATTGACCGGCTTTATTTCAAAAGCGGAAAACAAAAATCCCTCCATTAAGGAGGGAAATTTTTTAAACCGGCGTTTTATGCCTGAACGTAATGCGTCCTTTTGTCAGATCATAGGGCGTCATTTCGATGTCTACCTTGTCGCCGACCATGACGCGGATCCGGAATTTACGCATTTTACCGGCCGTGTGCGCCAGAATTTCATGATCGTTTTCCAGTTTTACCCGGAACATCGCGTTCGGCAGCTTTTCAATGACGGTGCCGCTGAATTCCAACAATTCTTCTTTTGCCATAAAGGACTCCTTGAAAATAAAGACAGGACGCTTATATACGCTTTTTTTTATGAAAAGACAAGCCGTTAAAAATCATAAGAATCCAATTCGTCTTCGGACATATCGACGGACTGGTAATCCGAAAAGATATCTGCGCCTTCTTCTTCCCATTCGATGCCGCGGATCACCCAATTGCTGATCTGTTCCATTTTTTCCAAAGGAATATTCAAAGCCATTCCGACTTTTGAAATGAACAGGATTTCGGAATCCGACAGATCGCCGTCTTCATAGCCCAGATAAAACATTTCGCGGATCAAAACCAGAGCAAATCCTTTTTCTTTGATGGTTTTGACCAGTTCCAGAGCTTCTTCTTCGGATCTGGGGCGGATAGCTTCTTTTGCTTCTTCTTTTGTCAGGTTGTATAATTTTGCCAGATCAACGAAAAACTGTTTTTCGTTGCCGTCAAATTCGCCGTCGACGCGCGCCAGATGCGCGATCGTTCCCAAAAAAGCAATACGCTGCGGCAAATCGACATTTTCGAAAAATTCCATCATGGGCTTGTTCTCCTCCGAGGTTGTCTTCATAAACAATATGTTTCTTTTGTCTAGTTATCCTCTTTTTGGCAAACATTACAAGAAAAAAGTACGCCGGCCGCATGAATTGTAAGCGTTTTGTAATATGAATCCACGACTAAGGGATAAAGTGACGCGTCTTTTTTTTCATGATAGTCTGATCTTACCTTGAAAGAAGAGGTCTGTAATTTTTACGAAAGAGATGAAGATGAGTGTTGGTACAGTAAAATGGTTTAATAATACAAAAGGGTTCGGTTTTATTTGTCCTTCCGACGGATCAAAAGACGTGTTTGTCCATATCTCCGCCGTGCAAAAGGCGGGGATCCGCGGATTACAGGACGGACAGCGCATAGAATATGATCTGCTGCCCGGCAAAGACGGCAGAAGCTCGGCCGAAAATTTAAAGATTGTCGGCTGATTTTCCGCGCAGCTTTTCAAACGGCGGGTTTCCCGGTTCAAGGGCCGGAAAATCCGTCGTTTTCCGTATCCGGAAAAATTTGATGCGGATTTTGTCTTTTTTGCGTATAATAATCGGATTGTTTTCCTGCAGGAGTTGAAAATGCCTTCTTTTGATATTGTTTCTAAAACGGACATGACTGAAATAACGAACGCCGTAGCCGGTGTGTCGCGCGAAATTTCCCAGCGTTTTGATTTTAAAGGATCAAACAGCGCCGTGGAATTAAAGGACGCGGAAATTATCATTCTGGCTGACGACGCGCTGAAATTAAAACAGGTGCACGAACTGGTTTTGACTTATGCCGCGCGGCGTAAGATTGATCCTTCCGCCCTTGATTTCGGCAAAGAGGAAAAAGCGTCCGGCGCCATGATCAGGCAGGTCGTCCGCGTCAAACAGGGAATAGATCAGGAAACGGCGAAAAAAATCGCTAAAGCCATTAAAGATTCCAAAAAGAAAGTGCAGGTCGCCATTCAGGGCGACGAACTGCGCGTTTCAGGAAAAAAACGTGACGATCTGCAAGATGCGATCGCTTTTGTAAAAACGCTGGGAATTAATCAACCGCTGCAGTTTGTTAATTTCCGCGATTAAATGTTAAGGAGCATTTTATATGAAAAAAATATCTCTTCCCAACACCTCTGAATGGATCAATCGTTTTTTTGATTTTTTGTCCCGCAAAGCCAGCGGAAAGGTGTTGTCCGCCGGTGATTTTTTTGCGCGGATCGGTCTGGCGGGGCTGTTTGTCATCGCCGCGCTGAGCATTGTTTTTTCCGTTGTTCTGACGGTGCGTTATGACATGCCGATTGTTTCGGGCGTTATTTTTACGCTGCTGTCCGTCGTGGGGTGCGTGTTTTTGCATTATGTGGCTTTTACGATGCTGCCTGCTTTAAATACGCTGATTAAAAACGCGCCGACGAAAATGTCTTCGGCCGGCGTGTTAAAAGTCATGGCTTTGTTTGTCGGCATTGTCGGCGTTCTGGCGCTGCTGTACGGCATTTATTCTTCTATTGTGACGTTCCGGGCCGAAATCATGGGCATGATGGTTGTTGAATCGAACAATGTTTTCTTTGCCAGTCTGTTTTTGTTTATTTTCTGCGAATTCTGGCTGTTTTTGCTGCTGCAGCCGTCCGAACTGAATGTTGAAATTGTGGAACAAACTTCGGTCGGTGAAGAATTTATCGGTCTGACGTCCTTTTTTGCCAAAGGGTGCCTGAAATTAACGCCGGTTGTTTTCGGAACGGCGATTGCTTTCGGTGTTTTACAGCTGGCGGTAATGCTGTTTAATTCCGACGCTTTGTTTGAACAGATGCAGGTATTGATTTATCTGTGTTTTTCGGCTTTTTTGCCGCTGCTGGTTTATGTCGCGTTCCTGTCGTATTACTTTACGCTGGATATTTTGACGGCGATTTTAAATCTGCCGGCAAAGTTGGATAAAATTGCGGATAAATAACCTTTTGATATTTAAAAAACAGCCTCTGTCCGGAGGCTGTTTTTTTATGCGGAAGCGTTTTCTATTGCAGGCGCGTCATTTTTAAGAATTTTTCTTCTCTGTCGCGCCGGATTTTATCACGGTCCATTTTCAACAGTTCTTTTAAATGTTTGGCGATCACGTCTCCGACGGCGGCGACGGTGGCTTCTTTGGCGCGATGGGCGCCCCCCGTCGGTTCGGGAATGATTTCGTCGATGACGCCCAGCTCTTTTAAATCATCGGCGGTTAAGTGCAGTGCTTCCGCCGCTTTTTGCGCCTGCGTTCCGTCGCGCCACAAAATCGACGCGCAGCCTTCCGGCGAAATGACGGAGTAAATGGAATTGGACAACATCAATAAACGATTAGCCGTCGCCAAAGCGATCGCGCCGCCGGAACCGCCTTCGCCGATGACGCAGCTGATCAGTGGCACGCGGACGGCAAAGCTTTGGTCAATGCAGGAAGCGATCGCTTCGGCCTGACCGCGTTCTTCGCCTTCCAGCCCCGGGAAAGCGCCGGCCGTATCGACGAACGTAATAATCGGCAGACCGAATCTGTCCGCCATTTTCATTAAACGAATGACTTTGCGGTATCCTTCGGGTTTGGCCATGCCGAAACTGTGTTTCAGGCGCGTTTCGATATCATGCCCCTTTTCCTGCCCGATCACCATGACGGAATGGCCCTGAAACCGTCCCAGTCCGCCGACGATGGCGGCGTCTTCGGCAAACAAACGGTCGCCGGCCAAAGCAATAAAATCCGTAATCAGGCCGTTAATGTAATCCAGACAATGCGGTCGGTTGGGGTGACGGGCCACCTGTGTTTTCTGCCACGGGGTCAGTTTGGCGTACAGCTGATTGACCTGTTTTTCGACTTTTTTTTGCAAACGGCTGATTTCTTCGGCAATGCTGACGCCGTCGTCCGCGCTGCTTAAATGCCGCAGGCCTTCGATTTTGCTTTCCAGTTCGGCGATGGGTTTTTCAAATTCCAGATACTGTTCCTGTTCCATGGTGCCTCTGTTTGTTTTAAAATTTAAAGCTAATCTTCTTATTATCACTTTTGCCGGCATAAGAGAATAAAAATATTCCCCGGTATTTAGAGAAAATTTATAAACTCGTTTTATAATTTTTTTTAATTTGTTTATTCGCTTTTCTGCTGAAAGGGATAAAGACGTGGTCGGTTTGATCGTTTTGTTCAGTTTTTCCGTTGCGGCTTCTTTGCTGTGGCTGGGCGGCGTTTTGTTTTATATTTATGCCAAAATCGGCTTTCCGCAGCTGTTCGGCTTGCCGATGCCCGACGTCGTCATGATTGCGGCGACGGCTTTTCTGCCGGTGATCTTTTTATGGCTGGTCGTCGGCCTGCTTTATAACGCCATGACGCTGCATAAACAAGGGCATACGATTAACCTGTTGCTGGCGCAGACCCGCCGGTCGGCCGACCATGCCGAAGCAATGGTCCGTACGATGATGGAAACGCAGGTGCAGACGCGCAGCGCGCTGGTGTTGCATAACGCCGATTTATTTATTAACGAATTAAACGATCTGCTGTCGGATATCGTTGTGCGCCTGGGGTTGATTCAGCCGGCGCATACGGAATTGGTCTGGCAGCGTGTCGGCGACGGCAACCGGTGGGCGTTTTGTAAAGTGCTGCTGCAAAACGCGGATAATTCGCCGAAGTTTAAAGACGACCTGCAAAATCAGTTGAAACGCGACGATATTCTGTCAAACGCGGTACGGACGTTTTGTTACCGCTTTGAACAGATGTTTACAATGCTGGAACGCCACGATATCGAACATTATCTGACCAAGATTTTTGAAGAAGGATCTTTGGGGCGGGTTTACCTGCGCTTTGTGGAAGCCTGTCGGGAAATAGACAGCCGGCAGGCGGCTTTCGCGCAGTCTGCGGAACCGGCCGAACCGGAAACTCTGCCCGAACCGGCGGCGGACGAAACATACGCGCCGCCGTATGCTTATGAAGTGCCGCAGTATGATCCCGAAGACCCCGAACCTGCCGCGGCGGCGCCGGAATATCCGGATCAGCCGCCCGAAGAGGCGGTTTTGCCGGAAACGGCGGGTCACCCGGAACGCCGTGAAAGCTTTGAATCGTCTTCTCCGTTCGGATTTTTGCGTCCGACGCGCTGATTTTTGCTTTCTTTTTGCCTGAAAAAACGTATAAATAAAGCGTCCTGAAATAAAGGGAGGCGGCGATGATTGATTTTGATTTTTCGATTCCGACAAAGGTTTTGTTCGGCGTTGGCAAACTTGATGAACTGAAACGCGAAAAACTGCCCGGAAAGCTGGCGCTTGTGGTTGTTTCCGCAGGGGACGCCATGAAGGAAAAAGGCTATTTGGACCGGGTGCTGCGGGCTTTGAAACACCAGGGCGTTGAATATATGATTTTTGACAAGATCCGCCCGAATCCGTCCAAAGCGCATGTCATGGAAGCCGCGCAGTTTGCCCGCGATAATTTCTGCGAATTTGTTATCGGCGTCGGCGGCGCCAGCACGATCGACGCGGCCAAAGCGATTGCCCTGATGGCGCGTAATCCGGGCGACTTATGGGATTATATCGTGACCGGATCGGGAAAAGGAAAGCCGGTGAAAAACGCCGCTCTGCCGATTGTGGCCGTTATGACGACGGCCGGCACGGGCACCGAAGCCGATCCGTGGATGGTGATTACCGACCGGGATTTACAGGAAAAAATAGGGTTTGGCGTTTCGTCGACTTTTCCCTGCCTGTCGATCGTTGATCCCGAATTAACGCTCAGCGTGCCGCCGTTTTTGACGGCTATTCAGGGATTTGACGCTTTTTTCCATGCGGCGGAAGGCTTTATTGCCGAAATCGCCACGCCGATCAGCGAAGCGTTTTCTTTGCAGGTGATCCGGCTGATTTTTAAAAACCTGCCGAAAGCCGTCCGCGACGGTTCGGACATTGAAGCGCGTACGAACATCGCTCTGGCGGGGCTGTTGTCGGGCATGGTGCAGTCAACGTCCAGCTGCACGTCGGAACATTCCATGGAACACGCGATGACGGCTTTTCACCCCGAACTGCCGCACGGCGCGGGGCTTTTGATGATTTCAGAGGCGTATTTTTCGTTTTTTGCCAAATATGTGCCCGACCGCTTTATCAAAATGGCGCATATGATGGGCGAAGTAACCGACGGTCTGCCCGAAGAAGAAAAACCGTATACTTTTGTGCATGCTCTGCAAAAACTGAAAAAAGAATGCGGCGTTGATCATTTAAAGATGTCGGATTACGGCATTCAGGCCGATGAAATGGAAAAATTGGCCAGAAACGCCCATAAAACAATGAGCAATCTGTTCGCAATGGATCGCTATACGCTGTCATTGAAGGAAAATATTGAAATTTTCAAGGCGGCATATCGTTAAAAATTATTGACATTTTTTCACTTTTTGGACAAAAATTGAAAAGATTTTGAAGAAAAGGAGAACGTCATGGCCGAACAACTGCCGAAATGGGATCTCAGCGACCTTTATCCTTCGATGGATTCGCCCGAATTGAAAAAAGACATGGCGGCCGTTTCCGCGGGGGCTCTGCGCTTTGAAACGCATTATAAAGGAAAACTGGCCGCCGCGGCGCCCGATGAATTTGGCAAATCCATTGAAGAATACGAGAAATTAAATGAAACGCTGGGGCGGCTGGACGCGTATTCTTATATGATGCATTCGACAAACATGAATGATGCGGAAATATCGGCGTTCTATCAAAACGTGCAGGAAAAATCAAACGATGTATCCGGTAAAATGCTGTTTTTTGAATTGGAATTAAATTCTCTGACAGACGATCAGCTGGCGGAAAAGATGACTTCGCCCGTCGCGCAGAAATACGAACCGTGGGTTAAAAACGTCCGTGCCGCGCGGGATCATATGCTGCCGGAAAATATGGAAAAGCTGCTGCATGATAAGTCTATGAGCGCGGCGACGGCTTGGAACCGCCTGTTTGACGAAACAATGGCGTCTTTGCGCTTTAACGTCGGCGGCAAAGAACTGACCGAACCCGAAGCCATGGCCAAAATGTCCGATCCCGATATGGCGACGCGCCACGAAGCCTGCGCCGAAATCAATCGTGTGATGAAAGAAAACATGGCGACGTTTTCTCTGATTACCAACACACTGGCCAAAGATAAACAGATCGAAGACGAATGGCGCGGCTATAAACGCCCGATTTCCGCCCGCAACATTGAAAATCAGGTGGAAGACGAAGTCGTTGACGCTTTGGTTGATTCGGTTGTGGAAAGCCACGCGGATATTTCCCACCGGTATTATAAAATGAAAGCGGATTGGCTGGGCGTTGACAAGCTGGATTATTCCGACCGCAACGCGCCGATCCCCGATCTGCCGGAAAAGAAATATTCCTGGGACGAAGCCAAAGAAATTGTTTTGTCAGCTTATAATGAATTTTCGCCCGAAATGGCGGCCGTCGGCAAAAAGTTTTTTGACAATAACTGGATTGACGTCGCTCCGAAAGAAGGCAAAGAAGGCGGCGCGTATGCCCACCCGGCCGTTCCGTCGGCGCACCCGTATTTAATGCTGAATTTCATGGGGACGACGAACGACGTCATGACGCTGGCGCACGAACTGGGGCACGGCGTGCATCAATATTTGGCGCGCGGACAGGGTATGCTGAAATCCAATACGCCGATTACATTGGCGGAAACGGCGTCGATTTTCGGTGAAATGATGACGTTCAAATATATGTTGAAACATGAACAGGATCCCAAACAGCGTTTTGCAATGCTGGCGGAAAAAACGGGATCAATGATTAATTCTTCGGTGCGTCAGATCGCGTTCCACCGCTTTGAAACCGAAGTGCATACCGCGCGCCGTGCGGAAGGCGAATTGTCGCCCGACCGTTTGAACGGGATCTGGACGAAAACGCAGAACGAAGCGTTGGGGCCTGCGGTAACAAATGATGACAAATCGAACGCAATGTGGTCAACGATTCCGCATTTGATTCATACGCCGTTTTATGTTTACGGGTATGCTTTCGGCGACTGCCTGGTTAATTCGCTGTATAAAGTGTATGAAGAAGGAAAAGTGGAAGACTTCCCGAAAAAATACATGGACATGCTGGCAAAAGGCGGTTCGGAACGTCATCAGCAGATGTTAAAGCCGTTCGGTTTGGACGCTTCAAAACCCGATTTTTGGAAAAAAGGGCTGAGTGTGGTTAAAGGTTTTGTCGATGAACTGGAAGTCCTGACCGACCAGCTGGGTATGAATAAGAACAAACAGGCCGGAAAAACGACCGGTATGGTTTCAAAATCTGTGGTGCCGGCCGTTGTCAGTGCGGCAAAAGCCGGCCAGGAACGTTAAAGCGCCTGTTTATTTCCGGCAATAAAGATTAAAGCCCCCGTTTCGGGGGCTTTTTTTTATATGCCTTAGATGAACTTTTTTTAAAACTTTTTTGAAATATTTGTTAAAAGACGTTTTTCTGAAATGTTAAATTTGGCTGATATCTGCTGTTTTTTTAATTTAAAGCGGCAATTTTTTTATATTTTCGATATGAACATCAGTCCTTATAGACTTGTTATATAAAAATAAGATGTTTATAAAATGGTAATGATTACGTATAATTGTATTATCGTTACATAAATGATGTGAATTTTAAAAAAGAAACACTC
>URSF01000039.1 GCA_900550445.1 uncultured Rhodospirillaceae bacterium
AATGCCTCGCAGAGTTCACCGGCAAGCGTTCGTATTACGAATTGCGTATCCTGCCATCATCATCTATTCGCCTTGTCCTGTCCACCTGTAAAAATAAATCCAATGAAAAGATGCGACAGAGGGAAGTCTTACCGCTCTCTGATCGTCCAAACAAAAATAAAAGCCTTTCCTTTCTTCAATTATTTATGCCGTTGTATTTCTTGTTTAGGGGAAAAGATTGTTCTCTACCTCTGTCAGATTGAAAATGATTTCTGAAAACGGCATTTAAAATTTTTCAAGCCGTTTTGTAGCGTTGTTTAAAACTTCACGCATCGTTTGTTTTAACAGTTCGGGAGCAATGATCTGAACAGAATCCTCCCACGCGACCAAAAAATAGCAAAGTTCCCGTAATCCGCCCGTTCTCATTGATAAAGTAACGCTTCCGTCTTTGTTTTTTTTCATTTTTTGAGTCGGATGGAAACTGTAATTTTCAATAAACGATGCTGCTTCCTTTGTGAAAAGCAGGACGATGTTTTCCTCATCGCCGTGAAAAATACCGATCGCGTTTTGACAAGCATATTCTTTCAGCGAAAAATCAACAGGCTTGTGAAACGTTTGTTCCAATGGTTTGGCATCCCTGATGTTCAGGATGTTAAAAGTCAGTATTTCCCCGTTTTCTTCGGCAATCAGATAGGATTTTCCGAAATGATGAATGACGCCATATGGAGAAACGCATCGTTTGCCCGTTTTTCCCGTTGCCGTTATATAAGAAAAAGACATTTTATGAAAAGAGTCTGCCGCCTGTTTAATCAAGCTTATGACTTTTTCATTTTCCGCCGTAAAGCGATTGACCGGATGTTGCAGATAAATCTCCGTTTCGTTTTGATTTTCCATATCCGCTTCAGTTTTTTTCAGCGTTTTTTCGGGCAATCTGTTCTTGATTTTGGCTTCAAGTTCAATCAACAATCGTTTCAGTCTGTCCGCGTTTTGTGTTGACAGCAGCTTCTCAATCTCTTTCAAACAAAACAAATCGTCGCTTGTAAAAAAATCATCTTTTTGCTCTTTCCTACTGATGCGCCATCGTTTGATCGTGTCCCAGAAATTAACGGTTTCAACGCCCAAAGCAAGATCGGGATCCGATACGGCGGCGATCATTCTCTGCGCAGTGCGATAGCTGACGTTGAACGTCTTTGTGATGTCTTCCAACGAAACGCCTGATGCCGACGAACGCATCATCTTGATCAGTAATAAGATGTTCTTTACTTTTTCCAATCGCATTTTTTATAATCCCTTTATCAATGTGACCGATTTTGTCATATCGCCGTGTTTATAATCAAGTCTTTGATAAAAACGGAGGAAAAAATGATTTGCAGGGAAATGATCGGACGGGAAACGGACTGGAAAGCTCTTGAACCGGAAATCCGAGGTGCAAGCGTTGAAGAAATCGATACTTTTTTTATGTTTATCGCCGGATTATGCCGGGAAACGAAGGTTTTAAAAACGTTGGTCAGGCGGGTTAAATTGCTGTTTGAAACAGGACTTCCGGCATCGTTTTTTCAGCTCGCGGTCGTTCAACAGACGCCGGAAAATCTGGACGTCTTGCTTGAAACCGTTTCGGATATCAACGAAACCGTTGACGGCACGGACACGTTATTGATGATTGCGGCGAAGGAAGCGAAAGAAGACGTCTTTTCCGTTTTGCATAAGCACGGTGCAGATTTTAACATCTGCGACGAAAACGGGCTTTATCCCGTCGATCTGGCGGGGATATGCAACAGCCCTTTTTTAAGAAGCCTTTCAAGGTATGAGAAAAACTCTGTTTTCGACTTCGGAAATGTATCGCTTGCCGAAGTCCGTCAATGGATCAAAAACGGCGGCGATGTGAATGCCGCAGCGGTCGATGACGGGAAAAAACATCAAAGAACCGTCTTGCAGCGTGCCGTTTTATTGGCGCAGGAACCGGAAATCATCAAAGAACTGCTCGACGCGGGAGCTATCGACGACAATCATTCCGCGCGTTTTTGCCACGCCGTCAAAGCAGGGAAAGACGCCGTAGCCGTCCGTGCTGTTTTAAAATCCGGAGTTGATGTCAACGGTTTTACGCCCGTCTTCATCCGCCCTTTGTTTTACGCTTTGCGTTTCAGCGACGATCCCGCCGTGATCAAAGCTGTTTTAGACGCCGGCGCGGACATTCACGCGACCGAAAAAATGGTATCTTCAATTCTTTCTTCGGGCTTTTCCGTTTTAAAACGCGCCGTTTATGACAACAAAAGCGTCAAGATCATCAAAATGTTGTTGGAATACGGCAACGATTTTGAAGATGAGGCGTTATCTTTACTTTGCACGGCGGTTCTGCAATGTCCCGATCTGAACGTCTTTACCGCTTTATGCGATACGGTCAAAAAAAATCCGGAAAAGATGGAAGTGTTGGAAGAAAAAATGAAAACGGCGTATCAGGTCGCGGTTCATCACAAGCTTCCTATCGCGGACGGCTTGATTTTGCCGATTGGCGAAATCCAAGCTCAAATTGTCAAAAACAAAGTGAAAAAGCTGATTGAAAATAAAGAAACAAACAAACTGATCGAATATTTAAAAATCGACGCGGGCAACGAAACTGCTTTACAAAGGGCGTTGATGATGCGTTATCCGCCTTTCGTTATTATGGATTTTATCGACTGTGGCGAAGACGTGAACGTTACACAGTACGCTTTCGGAACGATTTTAATGTTGGCTCTGCGATATAAATACAAAACGCCGGTCATTCGAAAAATACTGGACGCCGGTGCGCGGATCAACGAAACTACGAAAGATAATCTGACGGCGTTTTATCAGGCGATCAAATCCGATGCTAATGACAAGACATTAAAATTGTTGTTGGAGCGGGGCGCAAATCCCGACATCAAAACGGAAAAAGGACAATCCGCGCGCGATATCGCGAACGAACATCAAAAAGAAATTATTGAACAATATGAAAGGAATAAGAAATGAACGCCAATCAAGAACAGAAAACTGTTGAATCCATCAAAAAAGTATCATCCGAATACACGCCTTATTTAGCATTGGCTCTTTGTTGGAACGACCAGGGACAGAAAGGACTTTTTTATGACAAGGTTCCGGCGTCCTTTGCCCGTCATCCGTGTGATTTGTTTGATAAAGAAAATGGAAATAGGGAAGAATGGAAAAATTTGACCGGATATAAGGTTGATAATTGCAAAGATATGTTGCCTAAAAAGGCCGAATCTCTTCGTAATAATATCGCGGGCGGGTTGCAGGTCAGCAACTTCGGGCGCGTCGGTATTCCGATAAAATGTAACAGAGAAAACGAACTTTTCAAAGGATGTAAAGGTTGCGCATTAAGTGAAAGAACAGTTTCTATTGCCCTTGAAGAAAATAAAACTGAGTCTATTGATAAATGCACAAAATTTCATTTCATTTTACCTCAATATGAGAAATGTTCTTGGAATGAGACAGAACAGGAATTTAAAAAATATAATGGTTATCTGGTCGTTAACATAAACGGTAAGGAATGGTTAGTTTATGAGCTGGTTGCCGAAGCGTTTGAATTGAAAAAGGAAGCTTTTCAAAAAATGAAAGAGTTTATGAAGAAAAAAGAGATCGAATTTGACGATGAAAATAAACTGAAAGATGATTTTAATAATGGAGAATTACAGATTCATCATATCAATAACAACGGGCATCACAACACACCGTGGAATGGAGAAGATGGAAATTTAATCGCCTTGCCGGATAGCGTTCATCAGAAACTATAAAATCAAAACTCCTTCTTAAAAGTTAGCCTGCTATTCATTCATTTCTATGATGGCGAAATTCTATCGGTAGAGTCCGTATTCAGTCGTTTACAATCGTATTCGTCCGTAGTGTCTTGTTTCGTCGGTATTCCCTTGTTTCCGGTTCTTTGCCGCGGCAGAAAAAATCTGCCATAGCGCGCCGTCCGTCCGGTCGCGTCTGTTGACGCTTCCGGTCTGCGGCGGTCTTGAACGGGCGTTCCCTTTTGTTCGTAATTCAAGAAAGGTTTGTCCCGTGTTCGGGGCTTTTCTCTTCTATCTGCTATTTTTCAAATCCGGAGCAAACGCCCCCTCTGTTATTGGGAGCGTCTGCCGTGACAGCGTCGCTTCACCATCGGATTTGTAAAAATGCGATAGCAAGTTAGCGCAAAACTTTTGCGCCCTTGCCAAAGGGACTTCGCCCCTCTCGGATCACCCCTTGTCCCGTTCACCCTTGATCATATTTTCGGAAACTCTCAAACGTGTTGACGGTGTTTTGCAACGCTTGAGCGACAGCCGACGTGTCCACCCGCGCATAAACTTGCGTCGCCGAAAGCGTTTTATGGTTCAGCGTCTTTGACACGACGGACAAATTCACGCCGCCCATACATTCATAGCTTGCGACCGTGCGCCTTAAATCGTGCATTCTTAAATTGTCGATACAGGCTCTTTTTTTAATGCGTTCCCAAACATCCCGCGGTTCTGTCAAATGAGCCGCACGATCAGACGGTTTAGGAAACACCCACGGATTTCCGCCGGATTGCAATTTCAATTCTTTCAGCATTAAAACAAGCTGACCGACAAGGGGGACGCGCAACGAAGTCCCGTTCTTCGTTTTCGGAATAAACCAGACGTCGGTTGTAAAGTCGATATCCTCCCAACGCATGGAAAGAACATTTCCCCTCCTCTGTCCCGTGAACATCAAAGTATAAAAGAATGTTCTGTAAACCGGATCGGATTCTTCGTCCAATGCCGAAAAAAGCCGTTGTATTTCATCGGGAGAAAGGAAACGGTCGCGAGCTTCAACATGAAACTTTTTGATTCCGGCGGTCGGATTGCGTCCGTCCCACCCCCATTGTATCGCTTTATTGTAAATATGGCGCAACAACGTCAAAGCCTGATTTGCCGCGAAGACGCCGCTGTTGTCGCGAACAGCGTAAAACCAGTGCTCTATTTCTCTCATCGTCAGCGAGGAAATCTTTTTGTTCTTCCACCGCGCGAACCGACGCTTGTTAATGTTCAACGTGTTTTTAATATGCCCCGGCGAAGAATGGCGGTTGGCGTGGCGTTCCATATATTCTTCGAACAATTCGCCGAAAGTCGTTTCTTTGCAAAGCTGTTGCTTTTCATTGTTCGGATTTATGCCGTTCCTGATTTTTTCCAATAGCTCGAACGCTTTTTTCCGCGCAAAATTCACGCTGATTTCACTTGCCTTGCCGATTGTGATGCGAACGCAACGCCCGTCAATCTTCTTCACAAGCATATAGCTTTTGCACCCCGTCTGCCCGATCCGGCAATGCAGATACGAACACTTGGCGTCCGTTATTTCAAACCAGTTTTTCGTTTCGTCGGGTTTCAACTCCCGAATGAGCTTTTCCGTAAAATTCGCTTTCATAATTCCTCTCTTCCGTTGCAACCTCTTTGCAACTTTTAACATCAATCGTGATGGAAAGATTTTAATTACGAAAAACGGAAGAAATCAAATAAGTCTTTGATTTCATTATAGAATATGAATTACAAAGAATGTCCGTAAACAATGGTGAAAAGTTCAAAGCTTTAACTCGAAATCTGTTGAGGCTTTGTCCTCGTGCGGGTTCAAGTCCCGCTTTCCGCACCAATTATTATATACAAAAACTGCCTGAACGGCAGTTTTTTTATTTCCGGTATCAATGATATATCTGGTATAAATATGTGGTTGTGTTAAGTAAATATTTGTCCGCGAGGTTATAATGTCTTTGCCGAATTTCCAAGAAATGATGCTGCCGGCGTTGCAGGCTTTCAATCGTGTTCCCTGCGCCAAAATCCCTGAAATAGAAAAGAATGTTGCCAAAGCGTTGAATTTATCTCGTGAGCAAAAATCAGAATTGCTTCCCAGCGGCGGAGAAACAACACTGCACAACAGAACGGCATGGGCTGTTTTTGATTTATTCCAAGCAGGATTGTTGCAAAGAATCAAACGGGGAACTTATGCCATATCTGATTCCGGCAAAGCATTGTTAGAGCAAAAACCTGAAAAAATCACGCGCGATTTTTTAAAACAATATCCTTCTTTTGTAGATTTTATTAATCGTTCCCGTCAAAACCGCACAGAAATGCCTCAACGACAACAAGACATTTTAGACGAAATAGACCCTGAAACACAGCTGGACAGCGCCGTCAACCGATTAAACGACAAACTGCATACCGACCTGCTGGAAGAATTAAAACGTGTAGATCCCATTTATTTTGAACGGATTATACTCGATTTATTCAAGGCGATGAATTACGGCGAAGGCAAAATGACCTCCAAAAGCCATGACGGAGGAATTGACGGTACGATTTATGAAGATGTTTTGGGGTTATCTCAAATTTATATGCAGGCCAAACGTTATGCCGGCAACAAAGTCAATGAAAAAGAAATACAGAATTTCGTCGGCGCTTTGGGAAGCTCGGAAGTCAGCAAAGGCGTTTTCGTTACAACCAGCTTTTTTGATGACCGTGCCAGAAAAAAAGCGGCAGACGCGACTAAAAAAGGAATGATCATCCGCTTAATTGACGGTGAAGAACTGACAAAACTGATGATAAAACATGATATCGGCGTCAGAACAATGCGCAAAGTCGAGATCAAAATCGTCGATGCGGCTTATTTCATGTCCGGGGACGAATAACCCGTCGGACAACTGATTTCCACCAGCTTTTCAATCATCTGATGCAGCAAAGCGGCCTGTTTTGTTTCAGCGGCTTTGTAATATACTTCCTTGCCTTCGCGCCGGCTGGTAATCAGTCCCCCTGTCTTCAGCTGTTTTAAATGATGAGAAACGGCCGGGCTGCTCATCTCCATCAGAGCGGAAATATTAATAACGCATTCTTCGCAATGGCAGAGCAGCCAGAAAATCCGCATACGGCTGCTGTCGTCAAGCTGTTTGAAAATTTCCGATACCGCCTGAAAATCTTTTGTTTCCGGCATATGGTCAAAATTATGTTCTATCAACTGGCCGTGATTATGGGGCAACGGCATAGCAACCTCCCGATCTGATTTATATGTCAGTATAATTCATTCATGAAAAAACCGGTAATAAATTCCCGTTGACATATTTTTGTTTTAGTCTTACTCTTTAATTAAATGATTGTTTAATTGTTTAATCGAAAGGGAACTCTCATGAAAAAAACGTACAAGATTGACGTCGATTGCGCCAACTGCGCTGATAAAATGGAAGCGGCTGCTCAGAAAACGGCCGGAGTCAAAGCCGCTACCGTTAATTTTATGGCTTTAAAAATGATCGTTGATTTTGAAGACGATCAAGATATCGACACGGTTATGCGGGAAGTTCGCAAAAACTGTAAAAAAGTCGAAGACGACTGCGAAATTTACCTATAACGGCCAAATCGGCAAACGGGACAGGCGCTATGAACAAAAAACAGAAATCCATGTTGTTAAGAATTATCGTCGCGGCAGTCATGCTGATCGGTTTTCATTTTATGCCTTTGACCGGAGCGGCGCGGTTTACCGCATATTTTTCAGCTTATCTGATTATCGGCGGCGATATTCTGATAAAAGCCGGTAAAGGCATTAAAAATAAGCAGGTCTTTGATGAAAATTTTCTCATGGCCGTTGCGACGATCGGCGCGATTGCTTTGGCGCTTTACAAAACCGGCGATTATACGGAAGCCGTCGCCGTGATGCTGTTTTACCAGACCGGCGAATTGTTCCAAAGTTATGCCGTCGGGAAAAGCCGGAAAAATATCAGCGCGTTAATGGATATCCGACCGGACTACGCCAACATCGAATACGGCGGACAGTTGAAGCGCGTCAGTCCAGAAGAAGTCGGGATCGGCAGTATTATTGTTATTCAGCCCGGAGAAAAAGTCCCTCTGGACGGAATTGTAACGGCAGGCGAATCCGCTTTAAATACCGCTGCCCTGACGGGAGAAAGCAAGCCTCGTTCCGTTAAACCCGGCGACGAAGTCATCAGCGGCTGTATTAACATCAGCGGCGTTTTGCATGTTCAAACAACCAAAGAATTCGGCGAATCAACCGTATCAAAAATCCTTGATCTGGTTGAAAACGCCGGTTCACGCAAATCAAAATCAGAAAACTTTATTTCAAAATTCGCGCGTTTCTATACGCCGGCCGTTTGTTACGGCGCTCTGGCACTGGCCGTTTTGCCGCCGCTGCTGCGATTATATCTGCTGGATTTGCCGGCCGATTGGGAAAACTGGATTTACCGCGCTCTGACTTTCCTGGTTATCAGCTGCCCCTGCGCTTTGGTCATCAGTATTCCTTTAAGCTTTTTTGCCGGAATCGGAGGCGCTTCCAGAGCCGGCATATTAATCAAAGGATCAAACTACCTGGAAACGCTGTCTAAAACAAAAATCGTTGTTTTTGACAAGACCGGTACCTTGACACAAGGAGTATTCGAAGTCTGCGCCGTTCATCACAATGAAATGGACGAAGAAAAGCTGATTGAATTTGCGGCTTTGGCCGAAAGCGCCTCTTCTCACCCGATCGGGAAAAGTATCCGGTGCGCTTACGGCAAAGAAATCGACCGTTCCCGTGTTTCGGATCTTCGGGAAATCAGCGGCAACGGTATTATTGCTTTTGTAGACGGAATCGAAGTTGCCGTCGGTAATGACAAATTAATGAAACATCTGAACATAAAATATATCGGCTGTCATCAGACCGGTACAATTATTCACACTGCGATCAACGGTAAGTACGCCGGTCATATTGTCATTGCCGACATTGTAAAACCGCAGGCAAAAAAAGCTGTCGCCGCATTAAAAGCCGCCGGCGTAAAAAAGACGGTAATGTTGACCGGAGATGCGGCCGGCGTCGGAAAACAGGTCGCCGATTTTTTAGGTATCAACGAAGCATACTGCGAACTTTTACCGGCAGATAAAGTTGAAAAAGTCGAAGAGCTGCTGAAAAATAAAACGGAAAAAGAAAAGCTGGCTTTCGTCGGCGACGGCATCAACGACGCTCCGGTTCTTTCGCGGGCGGATATCGGCATTGCCATGGGGGCTATCGGATCAGACGCGGCGATTGAAGCCGCAGACGTCGTATTAATGGACGATGATCCGATGAAAATTGCAGCCGCGATTCGCTTATCACGCAAATGTCTGCGAATCGTCTATGAAAATATATGGTTCGCGCTTGGCGTAAAAGCAGCCTGTCTGTTATTGGGCGCATTGGGAATAGCCAATATGTGGCTGGCTGTTTTTGCCGACGTCGGCGTAATGATTATTGCCGTTTTGAATGCGATACGAGCATTATTTGTCAAAAAGCAATCATAAAAAAACAGGCGTTTCCGCCTGTTTTTCTTTTTCTCTGCCCGGAACGGCAGAGGACTTTTTTTAACCTCTGGGCATAATTTTTGCCGGATTTCCGCCAACCATCGAATTATCGGGAACATTGCTGACAACAACCGTATTCGCACCGATAATGCAGTTGTTTCCGATTTTTACGGGACCGACAATAAAAGCCCCCGGATAAATCACGACATTATCGCCGATCTGCGGATAATTCGCCGGATTTCCCTGACGGCCGGGAAAATCTTTTCCGCCGATTGTCACGTTTTGATATAAAACGCAGTTTTTTCCCAGATGCGCATATTTTGAAATAACCAACCCGACCGGTAAAATAAAGCGGGTTCCCTGAGCTTTTACAGCGTCAATATCACCGATATAACATGTTTCTTTTAACATACGTTCTTCGGCGCCCGTCATTTCCAGTCCGTCCGGAACGTCATTTTTAAAAACGTTGATAGCCGTTTGAATTTTATCTAAGAAATTAACCATGATTCAACCCTTTTGAATTTTCGTGTATCAAGATTAAAATCAGATCAGAAAAAACTCAAATAAAAAAAGCGGCCGTAAAACGGCCGCTTTTTTCTTACCCTTCCTCCTGTCCGGAAGGAACAGGCGTCCTTTCTTCCAGTTTGGAATGACGTTTGGCATGGAATTTTTCACGTCGCTTAATGAAAGTAACAAACAGCATCGGAATAACGAAGATACCGAACGCCGTCGCAACGATCATGCCGCCGAACACCGTTGTACCGACGGAACGACGGGCCATAGCCCCCGCCCCTGATGCGATAACCAGCGGCAGCAACCCTAAAATAAAGGAAACCGCCGTCATCATAACCGCACGGAAACGCAGATGAGCCGCCTGTACGGCCGCCGCTTCCGGATCCAATCCATCTTTTTCACGCAGTTCCTTAGCGAATTCAACAATCAAAATCGCATTTTTGGACGCCTGAGCAATCAACAGAATAAACCCGATCTGAGCATAAACGTTGTTGACCAATCCGAACGTATACAGGAAAATCAACGCCCCTAAAAGCGCGACAGACACCGAAAGCAACACCGTAATCGGAATCATCCAGCTTTCATACAACGCCACCAGGAACAAATAAGCAAACAGAAACGCCAGAACCAAAACGACTGAAGTCTGTCCGCTGGCTTCTTTTTCCTGCAAAGACATGCCCGTCCATTCGTACTCATAGCCTTTAGGCAGAACTTCTTTGGACAATTTCTCCATTTCGTCCATCGCCTGAGTCGAGCTGAAACCGGACGCAGCCGAACCGTAGATTTTGACCGTCATCATATTATTATAACGGGTCAGCTGCTGCGGCCCCAAAATAGAATTAATCGTCAACAAAGAACGCATCGGAACCATATCGCCTTTATCATTACGGGCGTAAATCCGGAAAATATCGTCCTCTTTGCTGCGGAAAGATTCCTGTCCCTGCAGGTTTACTTCATAAACGCGGCCGTCCAATGTAAAGTCATTGATATAAGCATACCCCAGCGTTGATTGCAGCTGAGAAAACACATCTTGAATCCCTACGCCCAGCATCTGCGCTTTAATACGGTCCAACGTAACAAACAGCTGCGGCGTAGCCGTATTAAACGTGCTGTATACCATTTTCAGTTTGGGATCCTGATTCGCCGCCTGCAACAGTCTGTACATAACCTGTTCCATCTGCTGCGGCGTTTCACCCTGCGCGTTTTGCAAACGATAATCAAAACCGTCTGCCATACCGATACCGGGAATTGCCGGAACGTTAAATGTACGGATTAACGCTTCCTGAATTTGGTTTAACTGCGGTTGCAGTTTGGCCAAAATCGCCTGAACCTGCATTGACGTGTCACGACGGACTTCGTACGGTTTTAAACCGACGATCATCATACCGAAATTGGCGCCGTCGCCGCCGACCATACTGAATCCGGCAACGGCCATGACATTATTTACGGCCGGGTGAGCAGAGATAATTTCATAGGCTTTTCTTTGGACGGCCACCGTTCTGTCCATCGCGGCCCCTTCAGGCAACTGAATATCAACCATGAAAACGCCCTGATCTTCATCAGGCAGGAAGCCCGACGGCGTAATCTTATTCATACCGACGGCGGCAGCAATCACGGCGGCAATAATCAAAATGGACAAAGACGAATGACGTACCAACCGTTTAACAACGGACGTATACCCGTCGCGCCCCCGATCAATCTGACGCATCACCCAAGGAACCAGCCCCGTTTTTTTCTTTTCTTCCCGGTGCAGTAAAACGGCGCACAAAGCCGGCGATAACGTCAAAGCGTTCACGGCCGAAATCAACATTGAACAAGACACCGTCACGGCGAACTGTTTATACAGCTGCCCCGTAATGCCGGGAATAAAAATAACAGGCACGAACACGGACAAAATAACCAGCGTAATCGCAATAATCGGCGCCGTAATCTGGCTCATCGCCTTTGCCACGGCGTCGGGAATTGTCAGATCAGGCTCTTCTTCAATCACGCGCTCCGTATTTTCAACGACCATAATCGCGTCGTCCACCACGATCCCAATAACCAGAACAATAGACAACAACGAAATCGTATTTGCCGAAATGCCGAACGGCGCCATGAAAATAAACGTACCGATCAGGGAAACGGGCACCGCCACGGCCGGAATCAACGTCGCGCGCCATGTTCCCAAAGACAAATAAACGACCAGCAGCACCAGAATAAACGCTTCGACAATCGTATCGAAAACTTCGTCAACCGTTGCTTCAATAAATACTGTCGTATCGAAAATAATGACGTAGTCAACTCCTTCGGGGAAGAACTGCTTCATTCTTTCCAGTTCCGCTTTGACTTTTGTCGCGACGTTCATGGCGTTCGCGCCCGGAGCCAGGTTAATCATCGCCCCGGAAGACGTACGGCCGTTATATTGGGAATAAGAAGAATACGACGTGGTTCCCAATTCAATTTTGGCGACGTCTTTTAACAAAAGCAGCCCGCCATCTTTATTGGCGCGCAGAATAATGTTTCCGAATTCTTCAGGCGTGCTTAAGCGGCCGGAAGTCGTTAACGCCAGCTGCAGCTGCTGGTCTTTCGGCGCGGGCGCGGCCCCGACGGACCCGATCGCGGGTTGAATATTCTGCGAAGAAATCGCATTGATCACATCTGCGTTCGTCAACCCGAAATTTGCCAGCCGTTCAGCGTCCAGCCAGATACGCATACTGTAGTCCATATCGCCGAATGTATTAACTTCCCCGACGCCGGTAACACGCGCCAGATCGTCTTTAATTCGGGATTCCATGTAGTTCGCCAGGAAATTGCTGTCGCGCGAACCGTCAGGAGAATACAACGCGAAAGCCATCAACATTGACGACGTGTTTTTCTTTACGGTTACCCCCTGCTGCTGCACTTCAGTCGGCAGCTGTGTGGAAATCTGGTTAATACGGTTTTGCACGTTCACCGTATTCATATCCGGATCCGTTCCCAAAGCGAAGGTAACGTCCAAAGAATACCGGCCGTTATTGGAACTGGTTGATTCCATATAAAGCATGTTGTCAACACCGTTGACCTGCGATTCGATAATCTGCGCAACGGTTTGTTCAATCACTTCCGCGGAAGCGCCGGGATACGTCGCCGAAACGGAAACCGACGGCGGCACAACGTCGGGCAGCTGAGCTACCGGAATTGTTTTTAAGGAAATCAGACCGGCAATCGTAATTACCAGAGAAATAACGATTGCCAGACGAGGTCTTTTAATAAAAATACGCGAAAACATAGAGCGTTATCCTTATTTCTTAGCCGGAGCGGCGGTTTTGGCCGATGCTTTTTTCGCCGGAGCGGCAGCTGTCGTTTTTTCCTTTGTTTTATCGGCCGGAGCGGCAAGCGTTAATTTAGCGGCGGGCATCGCGTCAATAATCACTTCCTGTCCCGGGCGGACTTTCTGCAGACCGGTTACGATAACACGGTCGCCGGCTTCCAGCCCGTCCAGAACAACAATGTCTTTGCCCTGTTCCGCGCCGACGCTGACCGGTTTATTGACAACTTTGTTTTGAGCGTCAACCACATAAACATATTTTGAAGAAGCGGAAGACATCAACGCCGCCTGAGAAATGACAATTTTTTCTTCCGGCGCTTCATATTCCAGCAAAACGGAAACAAACTGTCCGGAAACCAGCTGTTTGGCCGGGTTCGGGAAAACGGCACGCATTTTAACGGTATCTGTGGAATCGTCAACGACAACGTCCGTAAAATTAATCTGTCCGCCGTAACGGTAAACCGAAGAATCTCCCATAATCAAAGAAACGGCCAGACTGTCATTGTTTGATTTCAGCATACCCGCCTTTTGCATTGACAACAATTCACGTTCGGAAACGGAAAACAGGACATAAATCGGATCAAAGCTGACCATTGTCGCCAACGTCGTGTTAACCGGCAGATATTCACCCACCGAATAAGCGGACAAGCCGATTTTTCCCGTAAAGGGCGCTTTAATATTCGTATATCCCAGATCCAGTTTTGCCAGGTTCAAAGCGGCCTGCGCCTGCAGAACCTGCCCTTTTGCAACGCTGTTTTCGGCTTCGCGCGTGTCAACGGTTGACTGAGAAATATTACCCGTTTTGCGCAGTTCCAGTGCGCGGTCCAGATTCAGTTTGGCATTTTTCGCATCGGCTTCGGCTTTTGCCAGATTTGCCGCAGCTTCGGCGACCT
Source organism: uncultured Rhodospirillaceae bacterium (assembly GCA_900550445.1). Taxonomy (GTDB): domain Bacteria; phylum Pseudomonadota; class Alphaproteobacteria; order CAAGCB01; family CAG-977; genus UBA11549. Next base: position 13,953 of record URSF01000039.1, read on the forward strand.
GAGCTTCAAACGGTTCGCGTTCCAAAACAAATAAAATCTGCCCTTTTTTGACGATATCGCCTTCTTCAAACAGTCTGTCCTTTAAAAATCCGGCCACGCGGGCTTTCAGCGTAACGGAATTGACGGCGTCGATCCGTCCGGGGAAATTAAAACGTTCCGTGTATGACTTATATCCGGCCTTTTCAACAGTCACATGAGGTTTTTGAACAACCTGAACTGCGGCTTCTTTCTTTTTCAAACAGCCGTTCAGCAGTAAAACCGACGTTACGGCCAAAGCAAAAAATGATAAAGAACGATTTTTTAACATACACACTTCTCCCGACAAGGGTTCACACGAATATTGCCCCGAAAGCAATCAACCTTTTTTTATACATAAGTAACAGTGTTCCTACAAGCGCTTTTTATCAAATCCGCGTATTTAAAATCCACCAGTCCGGGTGATTTTTGCGTATTCGTTGACAACATAATGATGCGTCTTCGGGCGTGGCAAAAATCCCGAAACAAGTCCCGCCGCTGCCGGACATGCGCGCCAGACGGCATAAAGGATCTGCCTGCAGCGCTTGCAAAACTTCAAAAACGGACGGTTCGATCTGACAGGCCGCGTCGCTTAAATCATTCCGCCGCGCGGCCAAAGCCCGGATAAAAACGTCAAAATCCGTCATCTTTTCCGTGAACGGAGCCGGTGCGGAAAAAACAGGTTCGCGCGCCTTAAAAACAGCCGGAGTAAAAACGGGGCGGTTTGGATTGACCAGAACCAGAAACAAAACCGGCAATTCAGGTGCGGGCGTTAAAATTTCACCGATTCCGGACACCTGAACGGCTTTTGCCGCCAGACAGGACGGAACGTCCGCCCCCAGTTCCAACGCGATTTCATGCAGCTGAGCCGCCGGAATCGTCCGATTCCATAATTTCAACAACGCCTTCAGTACTGCCGCCGCGTCCGCTGATCCGCCGCCGATGCCGGCCGCCACAGGCAGATTTTTTTCCAGCAGTACGGCCGCCGCCGGTTTTCTGCCGCAGGCGTCGGCCAAAAGACGCGACGCTTTTAAAACAATATTTTCCCCACCGCCCGGCAAAGCGTCGGCATACGGTCCGCTGACGTCCAATGACAAAGAATCGGATTCACGAACCGTCACGACGTCCCCGTCCTTAGCAAAAACAAACAGGCTGTCCAGCAAATGATACCCGTCGCCGCGCCGCCCGGTAACGTGCAGATAAAGATTGACTTTGGCAGGCGCCTGAACAGAAACAGCCGTCATTTCGATTTTCCGGATTTTTTTCCCTTTGAATTTTTTCGATCCGGTAAAACGATCTTGTCACCGACGGCATCCAAACCTTTTTCCAGTTTCATTTCAACACGTTTACGGTCGTTATCGGGAAAATCATCTTTTAATCCCAGCGCTTTTGCCCATTGGAAACGTGCTTCGCGTTTACGCCCGACCCGCCAATAAGCATCACCCAGATGATCATTAATAACGGCGCTGCCCGGATCCAAAGCGACGGCGTTTTCCAGAACAATGACGGACTTAGGATAATCCTTTAACAAATAATAGGCCCACCCCAGACTGTCGACGATAAAACCTTCGCGCGGAGACAGCAGAGCGGCTCTTTCCAACATTTCTTTGGCCTTTGCGATATTTTTTCCCCGTTCGATCCAGGAATAGCCCAAATAATTCAGCGTCAACGGTTGATCCGGCGACAAAACCAAGGCCTGCAGCAGATCTTGTTCGGCCAGTTCCCACTGTTTGTCGCGTTCATACGCCGCCCCTCGGCTGTAAAACAAAACCCAGTGCGACCGATTCGGAACGGGAATACGGTTAATCGCTTCGCTGAGGGCCTCGATCGCCTGAGGAAATTTCTGAGCAGCGATAAAAATATCGCCCAGTTCCACCCACGGGAAAGCCAGTTCCGGTCGTTTCGCCGCCATTTTACGCAATTGTTTTTCAGCGCGCGTCAAATTTCCCTGACGTGCATAGATAATCCCCATGCGGATTTGGCTGGCATAGTATGTTTCCGAATTTTCCTTTTCTTCGGCATACAATTTCAGGGCTTCGTCATAGCGTTCCTGTTTTTCATAAATTTCGCCCAGCAGAACGCGCGCCAAAGACAGCGACGGATCCAGCCCCAACCCGAAACGGATAAAGAACAACGATATTTCAGGACTGCCTTTATCGGCCAGACTGCCGGAAATATCAAAGAAAGCCTCCGCCAACCCGGCTTTGGGAGTCGAGATGCTTTTGGGAACTTTTTTATTTGCCTGCACGGCCCCGGCGGTAAAGAACGTTTCGTCCAGTAAGGGATAAGATTTTGCCCCTTTTCGGTAAGCTTCGACCAAAGCGTTAAACTTTTTCGTTTCTCCCCGGCGCAGCAGGAAATTGCCGTAAGCCTGCGCCGCGCGTAAAGACAAGCCGCCCGGTTCGCCTAACAAAGCTTCATAATTTTCTTCTGCCTTTTCATCGTCGTTCCACAAATCATATAACAGGGCGGAATGAAAATAATATAGTGATTCCAACCCTTCTTGATTTAATTTTTCCAACGCTTTCAGCGCTTTTTTACGGTCGTTCAGCCCGGCCTGAATCCAGACTTCCAGCAGCGGATACAAAAAAGCGTTTTCTTCCTTTGCCGGGAAACTGTCGATCTGCTTTTGCGCCGCGGCAAAATCGTTTTTGGAAACATGGTAGGCAATCACGACCAAAGAAGCCAGCAAAGAATCCGGCGCGGCCTTTAATTCCGTCAGTGCATACGGATAAGCATCGTCAATACGCCCTTCAACCGTCAGCAGCGCGAACATTTCCGACTGTAAAGCCTGATTGCCCGGATCGGCGTTCAAAGCTTCTTTCAAATAACGAACGGCGGTATCGAAATCCTGATCCTGGCGGGCCTGAAGATATAGCAAATAGCTGCCGACCGCCGCCGGTTTTTCGGATTTTGTTTCGGCCGGAGGCGTATCCGGAGCCGCCCCTGTATGATGCGGAACACAGGCGGCCAAGATTAAAATGAACAAAGCATATATTTTGGAATGTACGTGCATGATCAGATTTTTCCCAAACAAAGATTTTTTATTGTGTTCTGTTTTCCGTTAAAAATCAAGTCTGTCCTTTGTTTTCAACCCGATTCTTTTTTTAAAGAAAAAGTTTCAATTTACCGCCGGAAATATGGTACTTTACACTTATGACTGAAAAGACACCGTCCGAACAACTGCTGCAATGGCATATCACCGCCGGCGCCGATGAAACAATCGGTGACGTGCCCGTGAACCGTTTCGACCTGCCCCGGAAACCACCGCCCGCGGCCGAATCACAGCCGGACGTCTTTGTTCCCGCCGCGCCGCCTGCCCCCGCGCCGTCGCTGTTTTCGGCGGAATTACAAACGGATACGCTGGCCCGCCGCGCTTCAACGCTGGAAGAATTAAGGGAAATCGTCGCCAACTTTGACGAATGTCCGCTAAAGGCAACAGCGACCAAAATGGTTTTCGGCGCCGGAAATCCGCAAGCCCGGCTGATGATCATCGGCGAAGCCCCCGGCGCGGAAGAAGACAGACAAGGCCTGCCTTTTGTCGGGCCCAGCGGGCATCTGCTGGATTTAATGTTAAAATCCATCGGCCTGACCCGTCCGGACGTATATATATCCAATATTCTGCCCTGGCGTCCGCCCGCCAACAGAAAACCGTCCGAATCCGAAATCGCGCTGTTTACACCGTTTGTCCGCCGGCACATTGCTTTGGTAAAACCGAAAGTTCTGCTGCTGCTGGGCGGCAGCGCCGTATCCGCCCTGATGCATACGAACGCCGGAATCACCAAAACGCGCGGACGATGGCTGACATATACGGACGAAGATTTAACGATTGACGTCATGGCTTCTTTCCACCCGGCTTTTCTGCTGCGCACGCCGGCGCAAAAAAAGCTGTCCTGGCGCGATTTTTTGGCCGTTAAGAAAAACCTGGCCGTATGAAATCCGGGCGCAGGAATAATTATGCCGCTTCAGAAGACGTTCGTTTTCTTTTTCTCGGACCGTTCGGATTGTCGACTAGAATTTTGACGCTGCTGCCGGACGGCAGTTTTGCGGACAAAACAAAGATTTCATGATTTAATTCTTCTTTGTTTAAAGTTTGAAAATATTCCAACACTTTTTTCAGCGTAACACGCTGCATGGGATCCATTTTGGGAATCTCGTCCATTTTTTTCGTGTAAAACGCCCTGATCCAACGGGAAACGGTTTGAACGCTGACGCCGACGATTTTGGCAATCATGCTCATCGACATACCGGACGCATACAACATGACGGCCGTTCTTTTTTCATGGTCGCTGCGGCCGTGCGGTTTTGTTTTTGTATACTGATATCCGCATTTTTTGCACTTATAACGCTGAAGCCCGAAAATAAACCCGTTTTTAACCGCTTTTTCGCAGCCGCATCTTAAACATTTCAGTTCCATTTTTCCAAGCTCCGCAAAAAAATTAAACCAATATTTGATATTTTGAAGATCGGCGGGGTAAAATCAAGTAAAAAATTCACGCTTCACTTTATAAATGATTTTTACAAAAAAATTTTTTCCTGTTATTTTTTATCGGGTTATCCCCCCCCCCCTGATCTGAAAAAGAGAGCTATTCCAAAGTATTATTAATTATTCAGGAAAAATTGCCGAAGACGGCATTTTCTTAACCGTAAAGAGATATGAATTATTTTTAATCGTTCACTTTTTACAGAAAAATCAATCAGAAAGCTGTTTTCAGCACAGGAAAAGGATTTTTTGCGGATAATCATTATAAATGTTAAATATAATAAAAATGCTTGCATAAAACAACTTTCGGATACATTATCAAAGAAACGCTTTGAAATGCAGGAGAACAATAATGCGTAAATACTTAAATGCTTTTTGGGTATCTCCGGCAGCAGTTGCCGCTGTACTTTTGTTATCTTATATTACAGCCTTTACATTTTTTTCTGGTCATTTGACTGATTTTACAGAAGTATGGGGGCCGACGGACTGGGCGACATACGTTTGTTATCTGATATTATTTTCCGCTTTATTTGTGTACAGAACGGACTTTCGGACAAAATCCGAAAAAAACGTATGGATAATTTTCTGTTTTTTCGCCGGCGCGGCGTTTTTGCGCGAAGCGGGTATTCAGCATTGGCTGACGTTTACGGATTCAACGGCGTTTAAGCTGCGGTTTTTCACCAATCCGAACAATCCGTTTTCTGAAAAGATCATTGCGTTTTTATGTTTGCTCAGTATCAGCGGATTATTCATTTACACCATGTTTTTGTATTTAATTCCGTCTGTTAAGGGATTTTTTCTGAAAATGCCGGGGTCATGGACGATTATCACCCTGTTATCGACGGGTGCGGTTTGCAAATTTGTCGACCGTTTGCCCAGCAATTTGAAAAAAGCGGGTATTGTTTTGGATCGCGACGGCACTTTATTCGGCGTTTGTCAGGTCTGTGAAGAAACAATGGAAATGATGCTGCCTGTTTTGGCAGTCATTGCCCTGATGCAGTTTCATCAGAACAAAAAGCTGTTTTTCCCACATAAAGTCGCACGGCAAACGGAACAACTTTCTTTCCGCTACTAACCGCCGGGCTGCTAGCCGCAGGGGGTACTGGCCGTACGGGCGTTAGTTTTTTTATTTTCTTGCCACCGGCACAATCTGATCCCCGCCGGGAGGGCGTTATGCCCGTGGCGCTGCCACCCCCGCACGGGTAGTGCTCGCCGGCCGCGCCGCCACCCTACGGGAAAGCCCTCTGGAACCAGAGGGCTTTTTTTTGTTATCTATTCAAATTCGATTTTGACACGTTTACCGTAAAAACGAGCCAGACAGAACAATT
>URSF01000040.1 GCA_900550445.1 uncultured Rhodospirillaceae bacterium
TTTACCGGTCTAAAAATGATTGTCAAAAAGTCTAAAAATAATTGTCGCGCTACATGCCTGTTTACTAAATTAGAGTATACATCTTTTCTTTCTAACAATGTTGGCGAATAAGGTCTTGTGCCCAATAAGCCAAGCCGTCTTTATCTGAGTACGGTTTTCGAACATCCGCCCACCGGTAACAGGTGGGTTTTTGTTTAGCTTGTTGATAATAACAAAAAGGTGTTCATGATATGAAAAAGCTTTTTTTAATTCCAGCGGCGTTAACCACTTTGTTCTGCACAAATGCGAACGCTGCAGAAATCAAGCCGTTCGCAGGTTTTTCAATTAATTACAGTGAATTTGACGGCGACAGTGAAGGTATGGAAATTGTTGAAGATACACTTGCCTCTTTTACCGTCAGCGGCGGACTGCGCTTTAACCGTTATTTTTCGGCCGAGGCTTTTTATCAAAAATCAGGCAGAGAAGACAAAATCAATACCGGATATTATTTAATCTCAACAGGAACGCCGGTTTCTATCGAATCGAAAGTCAGATTTGACGCTTTCGGAATTGATTTAAAGGGATATGTGCCGACCAGCATTGACCGGCTGACCGTTTTCGGAGCCATCGGTCTGGCGCAGTATAAATTCAAAGAAACTCTGGTTATGACGGAACTGTTATCCGGTCAGAGTCTGTCTGAAAAAGGCAGCGAAAAAAATACCGGATACAGATTCGGCGTCGGCGCGGAATTTCGTTTAACCGACAACTGGTCCCTGAACGTTGCAGGGCGCTATGTCAAGCTGAACAACGGATCCGACGACGTCATTGACGATTTATCCGAAGTATCCTTTGGCGCAAAATACACGTTTTAACAAATGAAACAGCAAAAAGCCCCTTATTCAGGGGCTTTTTTTTAACCAATTCCTTAAACCATTTTTTCCAGCATATCGGCAATCGGGTTCAAACCGTCCGTATTGACCTGTTCGACTTTACCCTGATCGCACGCCGCGGCCACCGCCGGATCAATCGGCAGACGCGCCGTTGTTTCTATGCCAAATTCCGCCGCCGTTTCTTTCAGACGGGATTTACCGAATACTTCCAACTCTTTGCCGCAGTCGGGGCATTTGAAATAAGACATGTTTTCAACCAGCCCCAAAATCGGAATATTCATCATTTTCGCCATCTTAACCGCTTTGCCGACAATCATCGACACCAATTCCTGCGGCGAAGTAACAACTATAATCCCGTCAACGGGCAAAGACTGGAATACCGTCAGCGGCACATCCCCCGTTCCCGGCGGCATATCGACAAACATAACGTCAACGTCGTTCCAGACGACTTCCGTCCAGAACTGGCGCACGGTGCCGCCGATAATCGGGCCGCGCCACAATACCGGGTCACTGTCGTTTTCCAGCAACAGATTAACTGACATCATTTCAATGCCCGTTTCCGTCACGGCCGGCATAATTCCCAATTCGTTGCCGAACGCTTTCTGCGTCACGCCGAAAGCTTTCGGAATTGACGGGCCGGTGATGTCCGCGTCCAAAACGGCCGTTTTCAGTCCGCGGCGGTTCAGCGCCACCGCCAGCATCGACGTGACCAGAGATTTTCCGACGCCGCCCTTGCCGCTGACAATCCCGATGACTTTTTTGATTTTGCTTAATTCGTTGGGCTTGTCCTTTTGAATTTCTTTTCTTTCACCGCAATTAGCGCTGCAGTTGGCGCAGTCATGATTGCAATCGGCCATGATATCCTCCTGATTAAAACCTGCCATTCGTATAGCGCGATAAACGGCGCGCGTCAATTAAAGACTCCCGGTTTCTTTTATGATATACTGCCCGGCGTGATAAAAGGAAAGCCCATGAATCAAAAAAAACTGCCCTTTTCAGCCAAAGCCGACGCTTATGCCAAAGGCCGCCCCGGATATCCCGCCGCGGCGATATCGTTTTTAAAACAAAAAGGAATCGGCTCCGGCGCGCACATTGCCGACGTCGGCGCGGGAACGGGGCTGTTTTCAAAGGCACTGCTGGTAACGGGCGCGGAAGTCTTTGCCGTTGAACCCGACGACGCCATGCGCGCCAAAGCCGCCGCCGCTTTGTCCGTTTTTCCTTTGTTTCACGAAATAAAAGGCAGTGCGGAACAAATTCCCCTGCCCGGCGGCAGTATGAATTTCGTTTCCGCCGCACAGGCTTTTCACTGGTTTGACAAAGATTCCTTTAAACGCGAATGCCGCCGGATATTAGTGCCCGGCGGAAAAATCGTTTTGATCTGGAACGTTGAAGTTTTCGGTTCGGATTTTTTCAGGGATTACGGCGAAGTCTTAAAAAAACATACATACGCGGCCGGACAGACAAAAGAAGAAGCAAATTACAGCATAGAAGATTACTTTTTTAAGCCCGCGGAATCTTTTCTGGATACGTTTGAACGCGCGGAATTTCCGAACGATCTGGCGCTGGATCGGGATACTTTTGTTTTCAAATCGTTATCTTCTTCCGCCGCGCCGGCCGCGGGCGACGAAAGATATGCCGCCTTTACCGACGAACTGGAACAAGTGTTCGACCGGCATCAGAAAAACGGCGTGTTGACCTATCCCAACAAAACCGTTTTATATTTCGGCGAAATCGCGCTTTAAAAAATTTCAGGTGCCGGAAACAACGACGCCGTTTCGCATTTTATGCCTTTTAAATAAAAAGCGATACGTTCCGCCGCCTTTAAACGAACCGGATCGCCGTCGGCTTTGTTCAGCAGAACAACGCACGGAAAAGGCGTTTTTTCCAAATACCCTTTTTCAATGATCTTCGTTACGTCGCGCGGCGTAATCCGTTTGTCTTCATTATCGGTTTTTAAAATTTTCATAACTTCTTCGGTTCTGAAACAAACGTCTTTCAATTTCCGTCCGATGCAATCCAACCCGACGACAATAACGACAATATCCGTTTGCACCGGTAAAACGGGTTCGCTGTTTATCGGCGCTTTCAACGGTTTCATTTTAGCGCCGTCGGCTTCGTTAATCACCACGTCCGCCGATTTCAAAGTCTGTTCGACAACGGCCATATCCGCCATGCCGATTTTGCGTTCGTCAAACGGCCTGCCTACAACGACAAATCCGTCAGCGGCCAGTTTTTGCCGGATATCGGCGGACTGCCAGGCCAGCAAAGAACGCGGCCGCGGGTGTTTCATCTTTGTGGTCGTCATAACGGCGGTTTTCAACCCCTGCGCGCGGTATTCCGCCGCCAGCGTGCGCAAAACGCTGGTTTTTCCGCCGCCGCCGACAACGGAAATCAAACGCGGGCGATATTGTCCGAACAACAGCGCATGCAAGTTCATTTTAAAAATTCCCCGATCGAATACAGTACTGTTTCCAGATCCTGTTTTGATGTAAAAAAGCCCGGAGAAAAGCGCACCGTTCCCTGAGGAAAAGTTCCCAAAGTCTTATGCGCGTTCGGGGCGCAATGCATGCCGCAGCGCGTCATAACGCCAAATTCGGATTCCAGAAAAAACGCTGCGTCCGCATTGTCTTTGCCGATAAAGTCCGCGGAAATGACGCCCGTGCGCCCTTCACCGGCCGGCAGTCCGACCGGACGCAGTTTTTTAAAAGCCTTTAATCCGTCCAGCAAAAACGCCGTATCCGCCGCAATTTTGGATTTTATGTTATGCGCTTTGACGAAATCCAGCGCGGCGTTTAAAGCGTAAATACCGCTTAAGTTCGGCGTGCCGGGTTCAAACTTGTCGGGCAAAAAAGAAGGAACGTTTTCCGTATCTGAAATGCTGCCCGTGCCGCCGGCGATCAACGGATCCAGAATTTCCGCCAGCCTTTCGGACAACAAAAGCCCGCCCAGCCCCGGCGCGGCCATCAACCCTTTGTGCGCCGAAAAAGCCAGCCCGTCAAATCCGCAGGCGTCAAAGTCGATTTTTTCAATTCCGGCCGTCTGCGCCGCGTCAATCAAAACAAAAGCCCCCGTTTTCCGGCATTCCTCCGCCGCCGATTCAACCGGCTGAATCGTCCCGCAGACGTTTGAAGCGTGCGTTAAAACGACCGCCTTTGTTCCCGGCAGTTTTTCCCGGAAATCGCTAAAATCGAAAACGCCCGTATCCGACGATTTTATCCGGTAAAAATCAGCCCCGGTCTGGCGCAAAGGACGCATAACGGCATTATGTTCCAGCGAAGAAACCAAAACTTTCTCCCCTGCCCGCAGCAATCCTTTTATCAGCATATTCAGCGACGTCGTCGCCCCGGCCGTAAAAATAACGCGGCGCGGGTCTTTTACGCCGGTCATATCGGCGATTTTTTCACGCGTTTTCAAAACGATATCGCCGACCTCGTAAGCCAGCGCATACCCCCCGCGCGCAACGTTGACGCCCGCCTGCGTCAAATAGCGGGCGCAGGCTTCGGCAACGCCGTCCGCTTTGGGAAAAGCCGTCGCCGCGTTATCCATATAAATCAGTCGTTTTTCCATACCTGTTCCGCCTGTTCCCCGTCATAAAGATACACCGCGTCCGCTTCGCCCCCCAGCAAAGCGAAATAATCCGTCCGCCCGTCTTGCGGTTCAAACGCCAGACATGTTCCGCAGGACGACGACACTCTGCGCGGTACGGGGCGCAGCGACGCGCGGATTCCCGCCGCCCGCAGTTTTTCCGCCGCCTGCATCGCCCCGAAATGAGAATGAAAAGTCGCTATATACATACAACAGAAGATAACATTAAAATCATTTTTTTGAATCTTTTTCTTGCCCTGTAAAAATAATGATATAACCTTACGATTAAGGGCGACGGTGTTTCCGATCGTTTTCCGGGTCCGCCGATAATGGCCATAACCGGAAAAAATCTGAAAAAACGCGTCTGATTTGGGTTCGTCTTCCGCTTTGGAAAATTTCAAATGCGGCTGAGCCATAACCAAAAAGGATTACATGATGAATAAATATATCTCGGCAGCTCTGGGAGTCTGCCTGTTTTCTACAACCGCGCAATCCGCGGACATTACCAGCTCTTTTTATATTCCGACCAAAACGGTCATGAGCGATACGACCTTTACCTACGGTCATTCCGTTGACGACAACGCCGCAAAAAAGAAAAGCTATTCCAGAACCGTAAAAGAAGAACTGACCTACGGTTTTAACGACGCTGTCGCTCTGCGCGTTTCCGGATCCCGCAACTGGGCAAGAACGGCGGGAAACGGCAATCATTCAAATTCAAACACGTCGGGAATCGGCGCTTTGTGGAAACCGGTCAACGGCGCAAAGTTCAAAATGCTGACGACTCTGGATTTCACCAACGTTTCAGATACAAAAAGCTATGCCGGTATGGTTCAGTTCGGTTATCTGCCCGTCAGCAACTGGACGCTGTTGGCGCGTTTCTATTATACGGAATCCCGCGATAACAGCCTGAACACACACGAACCGGCCGTTCAGCTGGGCGTTTATACCAAACAGGGAAAAATCAGCGGATTCGCCGGCGTTCGTTACGGTAAAACAAACCAGCAGCATTCGGATACGGTCGAAACGACGACTTTGGCCGTCAACGCCGATTATCAGTTTAACGACAAACTGGCGTTGGGGCTGCGCACAACCTATTTGTTAGATAAGGAAGTCCACAAAAAAACAACCGACAATCTTGACAAATATGACAACTACACCGTCGGTATTAACTTAAAATACTTGTTTTAAGGGGCTGTTTTATGAGTGAAAAAAAATTTCTGGTTCTTACGGGATTGATCATCGGCGCGATTTCGGTCGCGCTGACGGTTTACGGCAATCCGGGCAATATGGGATTCTGCATTGCCTGTTTTATCCGCGATACGGCGGGATCGCTGAAGCTGCATTCCGCTCCGGTCGTTCAGTACATGCGTCCCGAAATTATCGGACTGGTGCTGGGAGCGGCTTTGTCTGCGCTGATCCGGCGCGAATTTACGCCTAAAGGCGGCAGTTCGCCTCTGATCCGGTTTGTCGTCGGATTTTTTGTCATGCTGGGCGCTTTGGTCTTTTTAGGCTGTCCGTTCCGCATGATTCTGCGGTTGGCGGGCGGTGATCTGAATGCTGTCGCGGCCGTAGTGGGATTCGTCGCGGGCATCGGCGCGGGCGTGTTTTTCCTGAAACGGGGATTTTCGCTGAACCGCGCTTATCCGCAGTCGAAAATCGAAGGATTGGCTTTTTCGATTCTGCAAATCGTTTTCCTGATCGTCTTTGCCGCTTTGCCTGCCGTTCTGGTATTCAGTACAAGCGGTCCGGGATCGATGCACGCGCCGTTCCTGTTATCTTTGGGCGCGGGGTTGGCCGTCGGATTTTTTGCGCAGAAAAGCCGTCTGTGCATGGCCGGCGGAATCCGCGACCTGTTTTTGTTTAAGGACATAACGTTGTTGCTGGGCTTTCTGGCAATCTTTGCGGCGGCGTTGATCGCCAATCTGGCCGTCGGAAAATTCCAGCTGGGATTTGAAGGACAACCGGTCGCGCATACCCAGCAGCTGTGGAATTTCCTGGGCATGAGCATCGTCGGATTCGGATCCGTCCTTTTGGGCGGCTGTCCTTTGCGCCAGCTGATTTTGTCCGGCGAAGGTAATACCGATTCGGCCATGACCATTCTGGGATTTGCCGCCGGAGCCGCCTTTGCCCATAACTTCAGCCTGGCTTCGTCGGGCGCCGGCGCAACGGCAGGCGGCAAAGCCGTCGTTATCATCGGTCTGGTCATCTTGACTTTGATTGCCTTTTTCGGCACCTTCAAAAAAGGAGAAAACAAATGATCGAAATTAATGCCTGCGGGCTTTCCTGCCCGGAACCCGTCGTTCTGCTGGCCAAAGCGTTAAAAGAAAAACCGGAATCGGCTCTGATTTCCGTTGACGCGCCGGCCGCCGCCGAAAACTGCACGCGCTTTGCGACAAACGCCGGATACGACGTTGAAAAAACAACGCAGGATACAAAAACGGTGCTGACATGTCGGATAAAACGCTGACACAACTTTGCCAGACCGCCGGGTGCGCCGCCAAAATCGGCCCCGGCGTGTTGGCCGAAGTCGTTAAAAACCTGCCCCGTTATGAAAATAAAAATCTGTTGCTGGGCTTTGACACCAGCGACGATGCCTGTGTCTATGACTTAGGTGACGGGAGATACCTCATCGAAACCATCGACTTTTTCCCGCCGATGGTTGACGACCCTTACGTCTTCGGACAAATCGCCGCCGCCAACGCGTTAAGCGATGTTTACGCCATGGGCGGAAAGCCCTTTTTGGCGATGAACCTGTTGTGCTTTCCGACTTGTCTGGAATTGGAACGCGTCAAAGCGATCCTGCAAGGCGGACACGATAAAGCCGTTGAAGCTAAGACCGTTATCGCGGGCGGTCATACGATTGACGACTTTACGCCGAAGTACGGCTTGTCCGTTTCCGGATTTGCCGCCTCGGATTCTTTGCTGACCAACGCGGGCGCAAAAGAAGGCGATGTTCTGGTCTTAACCAAACCGCTCGGCACGGGAATCCTGACAACGGCTTTAAAAGCGGAAATGTTGGAAGACAAAGACTATCAGGCTTTGATCAAATCCATGACAAAGCTGAACAATATCGACCTTGACGGCATTGAAGTGCACGCGTGTACGGACGTTACGGGCTTTTCTTTGATGGGGCACGGACGCGAAATGGCGGACGGCGCCAACGTCACAATCGAAATCTTTGCCGAACGCGTCCCGCAGTTTGACGCGGCATTGAACTTCGCGCGCATGGGTATGATCCCCGCCGGCGCTTACCGCAACCGGGAATTTTTAAAGGATAAAATCATTTTTGACGAAATGCCTCTTGAATTAACGGACGTTTTGTTTGATCCTCAAACGTCGGGCGGATTGCTGATCGCTCTGCCCGAAACGGAAGCGGCAAAAATCGACGCGCCGATCATCGGACAGGTTCTGCCGCGCGGGGAAAAAAGCATTCACGTAAGGAAATCGGCATGATCGACAACTTAATCATTGTCCGCGGCAGCGGCGACATTGCTTCGGGAACCATTCACCGTTTGGTAAAATGCGGCTTTCCCGTTTTAGCTCTGGATACGCCGCGTCCTTCGTCCATTCGCCGGCACATCGCTTTTTCGGAAGCCGTCTATGACGGTACGGCAACGGTTGAAGACGTCACCGCGGAATTGGTTAAAAATGTTGATGAGGCTTTAGCGTGTATGCGCCGGGGGAATCCCGCCGTTATGGTTGATCCGAAGGCGGAAGTGCTGTCAAAGCTGCAACCTTTGGCCGTCGTTGACGCTATTCTGGCAAAACGCAACATCGGAACGCACAGGGATATGGCGCCGATTACGGTCGCTTTGGGGCCGGGGTTCACAGCGCCCGGCGACGTCGACGCCGTCATCGAAACGATGCGTGGACACAATTTGGGACGAATCATTACAGACGGCGCCGCTTTACCCAATACGGGCGTTCCCGGAATTATCGGCGGATACGGCATTGAACGGGTCAACTTTGCCCCGTGCGCCGGAACGCTGCGCAACGTGCATAAAATTTCCGATTACGTCGAAGCGGGCGAAACAATCGCCATGATTGACGACACGCCGGTAACAGCGCAAATTTCCGGCATTATCCGCGGCTTGATCCGTGACGGTTTTCAGGTCACGAAAGGATTTAAAATCGCCGATGTCGATCCGCGCAAAGAACAAAAGAAAAATTGCTTTACCATTTCGGACAAAGCCCGTTGCATTGCGGGTTCCGTTCTGGAAGCGATCCTTTATCTGCGCCGGATCAAAGGGATTTAGCCGTCAGCTTTTCATATTCTTCCACAGACAGATCCTGTTGATAGAACAGCCGATAAAAGCGTTTTATTTCTTCGTACAAGTCATATTTCGCCTTTTCCGGATACAGGACTTTTGCCAGCCAGAGCAGTCCCAGAAAACGGTTCACGGCCGGCGGAGACGTTACCCAACTGTACGGTTGATCCGGCACTTGATAGATCTTTTTTTCTTTAACGGCCGGCACGGCTTGCCAGACCGGATTTTTTAAAACAGCGTTATAAGACGCTCTGTCGGCAATGATATATTCCGGATTCCAGTTCAAGATCTGTTCCAGATTGGTTTCATTGCCTCCGCCCGTTGTTAATACAACGGGAAACAGAGCGACATTATCGCCCATCAGGTCAATCACTTGTCCGTGAAAGCTCCCCTTGCCCAAAACGGACAAACCTTTATTGCCGCTGATATATAAAACGCGTTTTTTGGTTCCGACTTCGGAAAGGATCTTTAAAATCCTGTCGTACACTTCCTGCGTATACGCGGCGAACTCCGCCCCTTTTTGTTCCAGATTCAATAACTCGCCCAACAATAAATAAGACTTTGACGTGTTCTTTAAAGACGAATCAATATGAACGGTTTGCACGCCCAAACGTTTTTCCATTTTGTTCATATCGGATTCTATTTTTTCCTTGGCTTCACCGATATCAACAAACAACTGCGGATTGATCACGGCCAGTTCTTCGAGATTCAGGCTGGCAGAACCATAGAGCTGTCCGACAACTTTTTTATGTCGATCCGCCTGGCTTAAATAAGCTTTTTGAGATTCCCTGTTTGACAAAGCGACCACCTTTTGCGGCGCAAAGGTCATCAGCGTCATTTGCGCGATCGGCCCCGAAGGCACGACACGGTCTATTTTTTCGGGAATTTCCAAAGTCCTGCCGGCGGAATCGGTAAACGTCCGCGCGTGAACGGAAGAACAAAACAATAAAACGGATAAGAAAAAAAATTTACTTTTCATCGAAACGTTCCGCCCTGACCTGAATCATCTGACCGACAATGCTGATTGCGATTTCGGCGGGTGTTTCCGCTTTGATCGGCAAGCCGACCGGCGTTATGACGCGATCGATTTCCTTTTGAGGAAAGCCGTCTTCCGCCAAGCGTTCGCACAGACGTTTATACTTCGCTTCGCTGCCGATCACGCCGATATAGCACGCGGGCGTCTTTAAGACTTGCACCTGCAAGATATAATCGTTTTGATGGCCGCGCGTCATAATCAAAACAAAGTCGTTTTCCGTAATATGGATTTCCTTTTCGATCTGATCGAAACCGCCGAGAACGATTCTTTCGGCGTCCGGAAACAGATCGGGGGAAGCGAATTGTTCGCGTTCTTCATACAACGTGTAGCGGAAACCGACCGAATGCAACAACGGCGCAACGGCCTGAGCCACATGTCCGCCGCCGAACAAATAAACTTGTCCCGCTAAAGAAACCGGTTCGGCATAAAGTCTGGAGCCGTCTTTGTTTTTATTTTGCTTTGCCTTACGCATCAGCAACGGCTTAAAATCTTCGCCGCCCTCAATACTTTCAAATCCGTCTTCGGGCGTATAGAATCCCATATCCCATTTAAAATCGGAAGAAATACGCGCGACAATCCAAGCGTCTTCATGCTTGTTGATCAGCGCCAAAGCCCGATCACAAAAATCAATGGCGCTTTGGTCCATATATTGGAACAAAATCGTCACGTTCCCGCCGCAAATCATACCGATGTCGGCGACTTCGTTCGGGCAAAGTCGGTAATCCTGAATAAAGTTCTCTTTTGTCTTCAACAGTTCTTTGGCTTTGATTTCCGTTTCATATTCAACCCGTCCGCCGCCGACCGTCCCGATCGTTTTCGATTGTTCGCTGACCAACATATGCGCCCCTTTGCCGCGCGGGCAGGAACCGCTGTTGTCGATAACCGTGCATAAAACCGCTTTTTTGCCTTTTTCCAATTCGGCTTTCAATGTTTCCAAAATATGTTTCATTTTTATTCCTTTTATAAAACAAAGGCGGAACGGACAACCGCTCCGCCTTTTATTTAGTCAGATCAGAACTTCGTTGACAAGGTCAAAAAGAAGTTTCTGCCTTCGGACGGATAACCGGCTGAAAGCTCATAATCTTCATCAAAGATGTTCGCCGCTCCGATTTCAATATCCAGATTCTTCATCGGACTGTAAACAAACTTCAGATCTGCCGTCATAAATCCGGACGACTTCACCGCGTCCGCCGGAGCCACCGCACCGGATTCCGCCGGAGAACCGCCCGCCGGAGAATAACGCGAAGAATACGCCGTAATCACCGGAACAACCTTCAAACTTTCCGTAATGCCGATATCCGCATACAAATTGAACTTATGTTTCGGCACGTTCGTCAAAACCGACAATAACGGATTGTCTTTGAGTTTTTTGCGTAAATACGTATAGCCCAACCCGACCGAAACATCATCGCTGAACTGATACCCCATCGCCAATTCCAAACCGTAAGATCTGGCTTTCCCGACATTTTGAACCTGCATACAGGCAACTCCGCGGCACATTTGTGTCGGATCGGGAATGACTGCCATTAAAGCGTCTTCAATATCGTTATAGAAAATATTGCTTTCCACTTTAAACCGATCGGCAAACGTGTCGGTAAAACCGATTTCATAATTGATCGCCTTTTCAGATTCCAACATCGGATTGACTTTATAGCTTTTTTGACGTGTTGAAAAACGCTCTTTTTGTGTTGCAAAACGGTTTTTCTTTGCAACACCCGCATAAACCGTTCCCGTATCGCTGTAACGATGACGCAATGCCGCCATCGGATTAAAGGAATCGTCATCTTTTCGATAATCAAGATCGGCCAAATCATCATTGTTTTTCGGCGCTTTCGTTTCCAACCAATCATAACTGGCACCGATAATCAAATCCGTATTTACAGTCAGATGAACGGTATCTTCCAACGCAACGGAATAGGTATCATCGACATAACGTTCCCACAAATCGTCCGTATACAATTCGCGTTTCGTATGAACGTCACGGCGATAATGAAAAGCCGCTTTTATTGTGTTGTAGCTGTTCAGATCAACACCGCCTTCGATGTTCGCTCCGAAATCATAGTCCTGATAATCATCGGGCGCAAAACGGGTTTGCGTCAAAGACGGATCAGTATAAAAATACATATGGTTGGAATATTCGTCATAGAACGCTCGCGTCTTAACATATCCCGTTTCACCGATCGCCGTGTTTGTCAGCGTGTAAATCCCCCAATGATCATAAGGATCGTAACGTCTGTAGGCATTTCCGGACGGCACGCCTTCCCAATACGGAATCCCCATAATGGCGTGCTGATAGTTATACGCGATCACGTATTCGTCCGTTTCGTTCGGCGTATAGCCCAGTTTAAAGTTAAATTTATAGTCTTTGGAATCCGAATTTTCACGGCGTCCGCCGTCTTCGGCACCGCCTGCGACAGGAGTATAGTCGCGGGATACCTTCCAATGATCAATGTCATTGTATGTGCCGCCCGTTTGCAAATACCAGTTTCCTTGATTGGTTCCCAAGTTAAAGCTGTTTTGAATACCGTTATATTTTCCGTCATTATCGAATTTGGCTCTGATTGTCAGATTGCCTTCGATTTCTTTTGTCGGACGCTTTGTCACCAAGTTGATCACACCGCCCAAAGTGTTCGGTCCGTTTAAAACGGAGCTGATTCCTTTGGCAACCTGAATTTCGGACAAATCATTCGTCAGATAACGCTGCATATCAGGATCGTTGTCATACGGCAACGCCTGCGACACGCCGTCAACCATGACGGAAATCTGACGTGTCGTGAAACCGCGAATGGAAACGCCTTTTTGATTTTTCGCCCCGATCTGATACGTCAGATCGACACCGGGCAATAAAGCAACAGCTTTATCCAACGTATCGGAATCCGTATAAGCCTGAATTTCTTCTGCCGTAACGGTATTCAGATTTCCGACATTTGAAACGGACTGATCCGCAACGGAAACGGAAATTTCACCTAATTTAAAAACTTGATTTTCTTGCGCGACCGCGCTTTCTTTTTTTTGAATATTTTTTTCTGCCACAACGGCTTTGTCTGTTTGATCGGTCTTTGCCTTTTGCGCATAAGACGGTGAAACAGTTAAAGCTAAGATGGAAGCAGAAAAAAGCAGAACTTTTTTCATACTTTAAATCCTTTTTGGTTATGGTCACGCCGAAAGACAGCACCATGCTTTCCCCGGCGAGCGGACCCAAAACGAATACATCATCTTAGGAATGTATTCTTGAGGATTAAGATAGAACTTTCGATAGTGACAGGCAAGTCTTTTGAAAAGAGGAAATTGTTCTTCTTTTCTCCCTTCTCGCATTAAAAAAGCCCGCTTTCGCAGGCTCTTTTTTAATGGCGGGAGTGACGGGGCACAAGGCTAAAGCCTTTTCGTGCAGCGATATCTAAACTTG
Source organism: uncultured Rhodospirillaceae bacterium (assembly GCA_900550445.1). GTDB lineage: Bacteria > Pseudomonadota > Alphaproteobacteria > CAAGCB01 > CAG-977 > UBA11549. The sequence continues at coordinate 13,165 of URSF01000040.1, forward strand.
CTTCGGACGGCTTACGCCCTCCTCGCGCGTTAAGATAACTGCTGGGCTTGCAGACAAAAACAGCTTTACTGTTTTTGCTTAGCGCCCCCTTCCGGGTTCTCGCCCCTTTCCTCACATAAAAAAAGCCCGCTTTCGCAGGCTTTTTTTAATGGCGGGAGTGACGGGGCTCGAACCCGCGACCTTCGGCGTGACAGGCCGACGCTCTAACCAAACTGAGCTACACCCCCGCAACAGAAACGTTTATATAGATATCCGATTGGCTTTGCAAGACTTTTTTTTAATTATTGATATTTTTTTGTATCAACCCCGAAAGTCCCAGAAAAGCCGGGTAATCCAAAGTCACAACATACGTCGGAATACGCGACAGATAAGACGTAAAACGCCCCTTGGCCTCAAATCTGATTCTGAATGACGACTCCTTGAACATATTCAGCAGACCGTCGCGCGGAATAATTCCGCCCGCAATATAAACACCGCCCAAAGCTCCGGCCGTCAATGCCAGATTTCCCGCCAAAGTCCCCAACAACCCGAACATCATCTGAACGGCTTCACGGCATAACGCGTCCCCGGACAGCGCCCTTTTGGAAATTTCTTCCGGCGGCAGAGAAACGCTTTCATCGCCGCGCAAAGTCAGCAGCGTCCTGTACAAATTCGTCAGCCCCATTCCCGAAACAACACGTTCCGCCGATACATGGCCATATTCCTGACGCAAAGACGCAATAACACGTTCTTCTTCCGGAAAAGGCGCCGGCATTGTAGCATGACCGCCTTCACTGGCCAAAGCTCTCCACGTCCCGTCCTGCTCCGGCACCAGAATCGAAACCCCCAACCCCGTCCCCGGTCCGACAACGGCAATCGGAAAGCCTTTGGCCGGCTGCCCCGAACCGATTTTTACTTTCTGATTTTCAGCCAGTAAAGGAACCGCCAGCGCCTGAGCGACAAAATCATTCACAACCGTCAGTGAATCCAATTCCAAAGCTTTCTTTAACCCGGAAATCGAAAAACTCCAGTCACAGTTCGTCATGGATACGACGTCTTCCAAAACAGGACAAGCCACGGCAAAAGCCGCCGTTTTGATCGCCGGCCCCTGATGCCGAATCCGTCTTAAATATTCCCGGACCGCCGATTCCAAAGAATCATAATCCCTGCATAAAAGCGTTAACGGAGAAGTAAATTCACCCGCGGCGGAACATAAAGCAAAACGGGCGTTCGTCCCCCCGACGTCAGCAATCAAACCTACAGAAGTATCCGGCATTTGTTTTCCTTTCTTTTCATAAAAAAAGAATGCCACAATGCCGTTAAAAGTAAATATAAATAAAATTAAATATAAGCGTCCGGAACATCATTCGCGTCATCAGCGCCGTTTTGAACGACCGACCACGCCGATTTTACCGCCCAAAAATAAACATTGTCGTCCGGTAAAGCCGGCAACCCGGCGGCCGAATCCAAAGATAACAGCATTTCCTTTAACTGCCGGTCCTGCAATGACAGCAAATCCGTTCCCGGATATTTTTTTTCCAAAGCCTGCGCCCAAAACCGAACGCAGTCCCAACCGGTTTTATCGTTCATATTTCCTCCGGCCGATCAAAGAAACCGTCTGCGCCAAAGCCTGTTTTTGACGATAATCGGCAATTTTCCGCATCGCCTGTTCCTGACGGGCCCGCAGTGCCGGATTATTATTGTTTGCCGCCGCGCTGTATCCGTTATCGGCAACCTTTTCGGCCGTTGCGGTTATCGAACCGTCCGGCTGATGATGATGTTTTACCCCGAACCACTGCGGCATTTTTATATCTACAATACAGCAGCCGTTATCCCGGTCAACGGCGACGGTTGAACCGTTATGCGGATAAACCGGCAAAGTCTTGAACCCGCTTGCAGCCGCCAGACGATTAAACTGCCCGGCTTTCTCGGCGGAACAATGCATCGGGGCAACAGTCTTCGGACAAATATGACGGGCTAATTTTTTAAAATCATCGGCCTGCGCGTGACCTGAACCGTATATTTTCGGGTTCTGCCGGCTTGTAATGACTTTTATGCCCGAAAATTTTTTCGACTTCAGCAACAAATGCAGTTTTTCGTTTTTATCACCGCTGGTCGGCGCAATCACGACAGCGTCGTTTGCCATGAAAAACTGATCGTTTTCCCCCTGCAGCGACCGGATAAAAGGCGAATTTTTTTCCATGTAAATACCGGTCGTTATCGTAATGCTGTTTTTAACATCAACATTTTTGGCTTCTTTACCCAAAGCGCTGACAATTTTAATGTCCGGACACTTTTCCTGCAGATCATATCCGGACAGTTTTAACGCCATAATATTACTGTCCAAAGAAGCGCCGCCGTTAATAATCACATCTCTGCCCGCCGCCTGAGCCGCGCACACGACGGAAGCCAGACGTTCCATATGGGCCGCCGGCAAAGCCGCTATTACCTGCCGGCCGGCATATTCTTTAAACAATTTTTTATACGCGTCAAAAATTTCGGATTCATAAGCGGCATGCCCTTTTAAATGCGTTGCCGTCGCATCAAAAGTCATTAAATCAACGCCGCCGTTCTGCGCGATTTTGCCATAAGAAGACAAATCGACGCCCCGCCCTAAAAAAGACGTTTCGTCCGCTTTTGTGTCCCCCGAATGGAATATGGATCCTTCTTCATTGGAAATTTTAAAACTGAAACACCCCGGAATCGAATGTGATGCGGGGAAAGCCTCCACCGTCATGTTTCCGACCCGCACGACATCGCCGGCCGACAACGATTTCATTTCAGGCCACGATTCCTTTTTAATGCCGTTGTCAATCAGCCCTTTGCGCAAAGTATTCAGCGTGTATTCCGATCCGTACACGGCGGGCAGCTTTGCCCCCATGCGCAGATATTCATAAATCCCCGCTATATGATCCGAATGGCAATGCGTTAAAAAAACGGCCTGAGCTTCATTATCGGCCTGTTTTTCCCCCGGAATATTCAGACAGTCGTCCAAAGCGGGAACAACCTTATCATAAGCGCCGCTCTGAAAAATCCATGGCGTTTCATGCTGCCCCATATCAACGATCAGCGTCGTTTTTTCCAGCTCGCCCGTCCGGCGGTTTTCCGTTACCGAAGAAAAAGTGTGACAACTGGCCCAGATATCCTGCGCGTTATTGCCGCCGCGAGGCGTCCAAAACAACCCTTTTTGCTGATTTTGATCCAAGGACATTTTTATTTCCCGATATATAACAGTCTTGAAATCAGTATACGAAGATCAAAACGGCTTATCAAGTTTTTTGTCTAAATCCGTCAAAAAACCTATTCGCTTTTTGTTTTTGTGACGGCGTCTTCAAAAATCGGTTCGTCCTGCGGCTTGGCCTTTTTTCTGGCCATGTATTCCTCCAGTTTTTCTTTGCGCCATTGGGCCGCCATTTCGCGGCTTTCCGGGGATCCGGGCTTGATCGTATCCACAGTTTTTTTGCGGATTTTTTTCTTAATCTGCTGCACTTTTTTGTTCAGACGGCTGACCGTTTCTTTGGACACGTCCTTTACCGCCGCCTGTTTTTCCGGCTGAGCGGGATTCCCGTATTTAGACAAACGATTCCAAGTTTCCAACAGCTTGTCCTCATACCTGAACGCCTTATGCACCGTTTTGGAATGATAACGCGTCGCCGCTTCGCCCCAGGACTTTGTTTCCTGATAATTCCGTTTTAAAAAATCGGCCGCATAAGCGACATTTTTCCGGGGATCCAGAGCGTCTTCAATACTGTCAAAAGCTTCCGGGTGATATTTCAGATTAATCTGCATGCACCCGACGTCAATATTTTCCACGCCCTGTTTTCGCAATTCCCTGACAGCGTTCAAAGCTTCCTGTTTTGAATTGTAAAACTTGCCTTTTCCTTCTGCCGTTACCGTCCAGGGCCAAGAAACGCCGGACGGATATTTTTTTGAAAAACGGCCGCTTTCCACCAAAGCAATCGCGCTGAGCAGATTCGTCTGAATACGTTCGCGCTTTTCCAGACGGGCGGCTTCCTTCAGACATAAAAGAGAATCGTCCGCCGCCGCGTCGAACGGCAGAAAAAAAACGGCTGATAAAAAAAGCGGCCAATAAAGTTTCATTCTTTCCTACAGCGGCAGAGTCGGTAAAATCTGCAAAAAACGTTCCATAAACAAAGACAGTTTACGCCATAACGCGTTAAAATTTTCTGACGGCGCATATTGTTTGGAATCCCAATACAAATGTCGCCCTATTTCAATCTGCATGGCATGACTGTGCAAAGCCGGGCGGCCATAATATAAAGTAGTATACGCCCCGCTGTACGGCAAGTTAATCGTTACAAAAAAGTCTAAATCCCGTAATATTTCCGCAGCTGCGGCCGCAATTGACGGAGCACAGCACAAACCGTCGCCGGTTCCCAAAACGAAATCCGGCATTTTTCCTTTAATCAGACAAGCCGGCGGCAGCAAAGGCATTGAATGCAGATCAAGCAGCAGTGATTTTCCGAAAGCGCTTAAATTCTTTTTAATCAGATTTTCCAAAGCGGCATGATACGGAAAATGCACCTCCGTCAAACGTTCCCGTTCGATGGAAAAGCGCAGTTTTTCTTTATAAATCAGTTTATTGGCATTCAGCTGACGCGCAATAACGCCGAAACCGTTTTTAACGCGTGCGGAATCTGTTTTGATCTGTGCCGGCAGAGAATCGGAAAACATTGTCGGATCCAGTTCCAGCGGGTGACGATTTAAATCCACCCAGGCCCGCCCGTAAATCGCAGACAACAGCGGCAGCCCCATTGCCGGAGCAAAGGAAAACAATTTATCGACGGCCGCATCTTCGTACAGCTGAAAATCCGTCAATTTTAAATCGGTCAGATGAAAAAAGCGTTCGGGATAAAACGTTCCGCTGTGCGGCGAAGACAACACGACGGGCAAAGGCGGTTTGCCTGACTTTTCCAATAAGAACGGCGGATAATTTTTGAATGTTGTCAAATTTTTTACTCTGTATATGTATTTTTTTGTTGCATTCGTCGAAATAAGACTATAAAAGCATAAATCATCTTGTTGCAATACGCAACAGCAACGGGCGCGTAGCTCAGCGGGAGAGCACTACGTTGACATCGTAGGGGTCACAAGTTCGATCCTTGTCGCGCCCACCATTTAAACCCCTGAAAACCAAGAGTTTTCGGGGGTTAAATTTTGCCCGAAATTTTAACTGTTGTTTTTTCTCAAAATCCGCTGCCGTGCTTTAATCCCGCCGGGAAGGCGTTATGCATTGCTCGCTGACCGTGCGGTTACATTTCACTTTGCGCGAATAACGAATCAGGCTATAA
>URSF01000041.1 GCA_900550445.1 uncultured Rhodospirillaceae bacterium
CTGTTGTTACAACCGGGCTTACGGGATCAAAGATAATCGGATCGCGCGGGAGAACAGGGTCAGGGTTAACGACGGGAAAATCGGGATTCAATTTGATCGTTTCATCGGGACAGTTCGGCACCCAGCTGGCGCACAATGATTGGTCAACATACGGGCAGACTTCGCATGCTTTTTTCAGTGTGGTTTCGTACTTTTGCTGCTGCAAGTTATTGTTTTCCGTGACAAGTGAATTCACCATGGCGTCGGCCGTGGAAGCGGCGGTTAATACAGCCGCAAAAGCAATCATATAAATCATTTTTTTCATGATAGAACCCTCCTGTTAAAAGTTATCTGATTCTATTATTCGGCGAACAGGAGGGCTCTTCTACAAAAACATGGGGGGGGGGGGGCATTTTTGTCATAAAACTGTAACATTTAAAGGCAGGACAAAACGAACGTAAACAGACTGTTGAAAATAAGAAAAGAGAAAAATAAAAATTTTTTACGGACACGTAAAAGAGGTGTTATGAAAAACAGCTTATTTATTCGGATTGAAAAAAGCGGTTTAAATATTTAAGGGCAGGTAGAGCGTTTTTCCCGTATGGGTAATAACGGCCCATTCGATTTCACCGTAGCTGTAATGCCACCATTCCGGAAAGTAATTTACAAAGCCCGCCCGTTCCATTGAACGGCACAGGATTTTTCTGTTTTCCTTTTGTCGGGCGGTCAGGCGGTCGTTGTCGGGAAAAGTCTGCGTTAATGAATTAAATTCCTGATACTTTGTGCCCATATCCAGTTCTGTTCCGTTCCTGTCGCACAAAGTCAAATCTATGGCTGCTCCCGTTTGATGGCCGCTGCCCTGTTTATACGGGTTTGCGATGAAAGTGTTTGCTTTTTCTTCCAGCAGTGCGGAATCTGCGTCCGGATAACGTTTTTGAAAATCTGCTAAAATTTTTTCCCAGCACAGAATTTGCTTTTTCATCGGGCGGTAAAGTTCAAAAGCTTTAAAATAAACCCCTTCAGGCAGAAAAGATTTTGCCTGTATCAGCATATCGTATATTTTCTGGCGGACAATAAAGTATTCACACTGCGCCGTATTGCGGAAAACATGTTTGGCGTCGCTGTAAACCAGCCGGGGAGGCGTTTCCGTTTCGGTTAAATCACACAATAAAGAGTCGTTTCCGACAGTGTGAACGATTTGCATACTAACGCCCTAAACAGTTTTTCCTTAACAAACCGATCTGTGAAGTTTTTTGTTTTTCTTCCCTGGCATTGGAAACGTATTTGATGTCCATGGCGGAAAAAGAACACATGATTTCGCTGTCCAGCCTGTCGGCGTCAACGCACAAATCATTGATCGTGTATTTTTTATTGATAATGGACGCTTTTTTTGTTTGCAAAGCCTTTTCAGGAACATTTGTTACATCACAGTTCAGCAGTCCCATTGAAATCCGCCCGACAATCGGGGCTTCGTACATATTATCGCCGTCGGAAAAGAATACCTTTCCTTTATTGCTCAGGCTTCTGGGGATACCGTTGCTGTAACCGATGCCCAGAACGGCAATTTTTGTATCTTTTTCCGCGGTAAAGGTCGCGCCGTAGCCGACGGTATCACCTTTTTTGATTTGTTCCGTCTGTAAAACGGGAGCTTCTATCGTCATGACGGGTTCCAAATTCAGCTTGCCGGGCCATACGTTGATACCGCATAAAGCAGCGCCCGAACGAATCTGAGAAATCTTTGCCCCGCTGTCGTTGACCATCATCGCGTCCAAAGCCAGGCTGCCGGGAATACCTTTAAAGCGTTCCAGCATTTTTTTATAAACGTCGAACTGATGCTTGTTTTGTTTTTGAACCGACGGATCCGATTGATCGTCACCGGCGCACGATAAATGCGACATGACCAGCGATACTTTGTTTTCCCGCAGGCGTTCGGGAGTTAACAAATCCCAGTCCTGTTCTTTAAATCCCAAACGGTTAAAGCCTGTTTCAATATTGATGATACAGCCTGTATCGGAATTTTTTGATTTTCCGTTTTCCCAGATTTCCAGCTGTTCGGGATTGTTCAAAACAGGCGTTAGCCGAGCGGCTCTGAACAACGGCATAGTCTGTTCCGACGGGCCGTTCAGGACGTTGATTTGAATGTCGGGAAATTTTTTACGGACGTCCGCGCCTTCTTTTGCCGTTGAAACATAAAAATTCTTACAGCCGCATTCCCGCAAAGCTTTGACCATTTCCAAAGCCCCCAGTCCGTACGCATTCGACTTGACGACTGGGCAGACTTCCGCTCCGTTCGCTTTTTTCCGCAGTTCTTCATAATTGTGTTTGACGGCGTTTAAATCAACGCTCATGCGAGGTTGGGAAATTTCTTCGTTGTCCATTTTTATCTTCCACAGCTGGCGGGTAATAAAGCTTTTATGACTTTTGTGTTTTCAACCGTTGCGGCGTTTTTGTTTTCGTTATTTCTGTTCGTATGGTTGAAGAAGTCTTCTTTTGTTACTTTCAACAGCAAACGGGGTTCGTTCCCGTACTTTTTCGTTTCTCCGTAGACTTTCATGCCGACGCTTTGCAGCACGGCCAAAGACGGTTTGTTTTCAGGGTGGACCGTCGCGTTTACATATTCATAGCCCAGCTCTTCAAAAAAGATTCTGCCCGTAACGCCGCGCATGGCTTCGGTAACGTATCCTTTACCCTGATGCTCGGGGCTTAAAAAATATCCCATATCTGCCAAACCGATTTGTCCGCCCCACTCGTTTTTATCCAAAGGAGTCAATTCGCCCACAATAAAGCCGATCATTTTATGGGGCGCGGATTTTTCCGTAATCGCCAAACCCAGCGTTTTTCTGGGAGTTTCCTGCTGCTGAGCAAGGGCGTCTTTGCAAAACCGAATGGCGTCGCCGCTTTTTTGTAAAGCGTAATACGGCCTGTTTTCAGGAGTTTTAGCTATCTCCTGCCGGATTTTTTCCAAAGCAAAAACATCAACGGAAGTGATCTCTCTGATAAGCAGATTATTTGTGACGATATGTAAGTTTTTCATCTTTCTTCTTCATAAGTTTTTTCGAAAAAGTATCGTTATTTTTCGCTAAAGTCAAACCTTTTCCGATAAAAAGGGGCTCGCCGGTATGAAAAAACGAAGATCGGGGTAAATTTTCTGTTATTTCGGATTATTCAGAGCATAAAAAAGGCTTCCCGCGGGAAGCCTTTTTATTTTTATTAAGAGATTACATCGCCTGGGAAACGGCAACCGCGACGGCGACGGAAGCGCCGACCATCGGGTTGTTGCCCATACCGATCAGCCCCATCATTTCGACGTGCGCCGGAACCGAAGAAGACCCCGCAAACTGCGCGTCGCCATGCATACGGCCCATCGTGTCCGTCATACCGTAAGACGCCGGACCCGCGGCAACGTTATCCGGGTGCAGCGTGCGGCCCGTGCCGCCGCCGGAAGCGACCGAGAAATATTTCTTGCCATTTTCAATGGCCCATTTCTTGTACGTGCCGGCAACAGGGTGCTGGAAACGCGTCGGATTGGTCGAATTGCCCGTAATGGAAACGTCGACGCCTTCCTTAATCATAACGGCAACGCCTTCGGACACATCGTCGACACCATAGCATTTGACTTTGGCGCGGTCGCCTTTGGAAAACGGTTTTTCGGAAACGATTTTCAGATCGCCGGTTTTGTAATCGTATTCCGTTTCAACCGACGTAAAGCCGTTAATACGGGAAATAATATAAGCGGCGTCTTTGCCCAAACCGTTCAAGATAACGCGCAGCGGTTCTTTGCGGACTTTGTTCGCCGTCAAAGCGATACCAATCGCGCCTTCGGCTGCAGCAAAAGATTCATGACCGGCCAAAAAGCAGAAACACTTTGTTTCTTCGCGCAGCAGCATGGCGGCCAGATTGCCGTGCCCCAGACCGACTTTGCGCTGATCGGCAACGGATCCCGGAATGCAGAAAGCCTGCAGGCCGACGCCGATTTTTTCAGCCGCTTCGGCTGCGTTTTTCGCGCCTGATTTAATGGCAACCGCGGCGCCCAGCGTATAAGCCCAGCACGCATTTTCAAAACAAATCGGCTGAATGCCTTTGACAATGGCGGCAACATCAATGCCTTTGTCTTTGCAGATTTTATCGGCTTCTTCAATATTGGCAATACCGTATTCTTTGCAGCATTTTTCAATCTGCGCAATGCGGCGTTCATATCCTTCAAAAAGACTCATCTTTAAACTCCTTATTCTTTGCGCGGATCAATGACTTTAACGGCTTCGTCGAAACGGCCTTTTGTCGCAACGTTCTTTTCAAACGCTTCTTTCGGATCGACGCCCTTTTTAATGGCTTCCATCATCTTGCCCAGATTGACGGTTTTATAGCCGATAACTTCGCCGTTGTCGTCCAGACCTTCCGCCAGAACATATCCTTCGGCCATTTCCAGATAACGCACGCCTTTGGGTTCCGTGGAATACATCGTGCCGACCTGAGAACGCAGGCCTTTACCCAGATCTTCCAATCCGGCGCCGACGGGCAGGCCGTCGTCGGAAAAGGCAGATTGCGTACGGCCGTAAACGATCTGCAAAAACAGTTCGCGCATCGCAACATTGATCGCGTCGCAGACCAGGTCCGTGTTCAAAGCTTCCAAAATCGTTTTACCGGGCAGAACTTCGGCCGCCATCGCGGCGGAATGCGTCATGCCGGAACAGCCGATCGTTTCAACCAAAGCTTCGCGGATTACGCCGTCTTTGACATTCAAGGTCAGTTTGCAGGTTCCCTGCTGCGGAGCGCAGGCGCCGACGCCGTGGGTTAAACCGGAAACGTCCTTGATTTCTTTTGATTTGACCCATTTGCCTTCTTCGGGAATCGGGGCCGGATCATGACGCGCGCCTTTGGTAACGGGGCACATCTCCTGCACTTCGTGCGAACACATATAAGAACAAGTCATTTTAATGCTTACTCCAGTAAGAAAAATTGAATTACGTTTTTCTTTATATCCTTATTATCCTGATAATTACACCTTTTTTTTAACCGGCGCCTGATTTTTATAAGGTTTTTTCGCTAAGCCTTTTGTTAAATTAAAAATAAAAACGGCAAGGAAAAAATATGAAAGTTATCGCTTTTGACGGCAGTTCGCGAAAAAAAACGGCTCCGCTCGGAGCCGTTTTTCATTATTCCTTTTTTTCTTCTTCTTTATTTTCATTCGCCGGCGGCGTAATCTCGCGCGCTTCGGCTTCAATGATCGTTTCCGCGACTTTTTCCGCCGTTTCGTAGGATTCCTGCAGCTCGGCCTGTTCTTTTTCCTGGCGGCAGCAGCAGGTTTTTCCAAAAAGGCTTTTTATCTTGGAACAGAACGGACAGCCGTTGCAGCAAAAGGACCAGTCTTTGCGGTACATCAGATACCACAGGCCGATTCCTGAAACGGCCAGCGCGCCGGCGGAAACAAGTTCGCTTCCTTTGAACGAAAAATGCGTTTCCAAAGACATCAGCGCCATGCGCAGCCCCAGCAATATTGAAACAAACGCGGCTAATTTCATTCCGAAGCGGTATTCATACGACCGGTTGACATGTCCTTTAAAGGACAGTTTATAAAACAGCAGATAGAACGGCAGTTCCATGATAATGTAAGCCGTCGCGATCAGCAGCGTGTTTGTCAGAATAATCGAAAAGGAACTGAGCCAGGCCCACAGCGGGATTGTCAGGCTGACGGCTTTTAAAAACAGCGGGATAAAAAACAGACGCAGCGCGAATTCCGCGACGAACAGCAGAAAAAACAGAGCGGTGCGTTTAATAAAAGGCCAGGAAAACAATCTGATGACTATTTGAGACGCCGTCGGCGAAATTTGGCCGTCGCGCAGAATGGCTTTTAATTTGTCTTTCGGCATAAAAACCAGACACCCCATTGTCCGGCAAAAAAACAAAAACAGAAAAAACACCGTGCAGGCAAACAGCACGAAAGGCGTGTTGACATATAATTCCAATACCAGCAGGTCCACCTGATACCCCCACCATAACATCAGGGCGTAAAAAAAGGCGATTTGCAAAATACTGCGGCAGACAAAATTAAATTGTTGAATTTTCGTCATAAAATACCTCGTTAATACTTTTCAGGACGCCATTATAATATATAACCGGTAAAATTACTACCGGTTAAGCCGGATCGATTCCGTTCGGGCGGTATCGTTTTTGGATTATATCAATGTCGTCTGTTTTAAAGCGGCGGCAATAAATCCTTTGAAAATCGGGTGCGATTCAAAAGCGCGGGATTTAAATTCGGGGTGGAACTGCACGGCAATAAAGAACGGGTGGTCCTTTAATTCGACGATTTCAGGCAGCAGCCCATCGGGCGAAATGCCGGAAATAATCAAGCCTTTTTCTTCCAGCTGCCGCGCCACGGGCATGCTGACTTCGTAACGGTGGCGGTGACGTTCGTAAATCGTTTCCGCGCCGTCGTACAGTTTCGATGCCAGAGTGCCCGGTTTTAACCGGCAAGGATAAGCTCCCAGCCGCATTGTTCCGCCGACGTCTGTTTTTTCCGTGCGTACCTGTTTTTTCCCGTCCTGTTCCCATTCGGTCATCAGGGCAACGACAGGGGTGCCGTTTTTGGTAAATTCCGTGGAATTGGCGTCTTTAATACCCAAAAGGTTGCGCGCTGCCTCAATCACGGCCGTCTGCATACCCAGACAGATTCCGAAGAACGGAATTTTCTTTTCCCGGGCATAGCGTTCGGCGATCATTTTTCCTTCGACACCGCGGCTGCCGAATCCGCCGGGAACCAAAATTCCCTGAATACCGGCAAAAGCCCGGTCGATTTGTTCGGGCGTCATTGTTTCCAATGTGTCCGATTCGATCCATTTGACGCGAACTTTTGTTTTATGTGCGATGCCGGCGTGAAACAAAGCCTCGTTCAAAGATTTGTAAGCGTCGGGCAGGCCGCAGTATTTGCCGACGACGGCGATCGTCGTTTCGTGTTCCCATGCGCTGATCGTGTCAATAATGGATTTCCATTTCGTCAGGTCGGGAGCCGGCGCCGTTTCCAGCATGTCGAAATGCTTCAGAATCTGACGATCCAGACCTTCTTCGTGATATTGCAGGGGGATTTTGTAAATGCTGTCGGCGTCCAGCGCGATAATGACGTCTTCGGGCGCAATGTTGCAGAACAAGCCGATTTTGCGGCGTTCCGAATCCGACAGCATCATTTGTGAACGACACAGCAGAATATCGGGCTGAATCCCTGTTTCCAGCAGCTGTTTAACGGAATGCTGCGTCGGTTTCGTTTTTAATTCGCCCGCCGTCGGTATATAAGGCAGCAGCGTTAAATGCAAAAACAGGCAGTCGTCGCGTCCGGACGTAATGGCAAACTGGCGGATTGCTTCCAGAAATAAAGTGCCTTCGATGTCGCCGACGGTGCCGCCGATTTCATATAAAACGAAATCTTCGTTTGTCAAATCAGATTCGATAAAGCGTTTAATTTCGTCTGTGACGTGCGGAATAGCCTGAACGGTGGCTCCCAAATATTCTCCGCGGCGTTCTTTCATCAATACGTTGTAATAAATCTTGCCGCCGGAAACGGAATCGGTTCTGTGGCAGGGGACGCCCGTAAAACGTTCGTAATGCCCCAGGTCCAGGTCTGTTTCCGCGCCGTCTTCGGTTACAAAGACTTCACCGTGCTGATAAGGCGACATCGTGCCGGGGTCAATATTCAGATAAGGATCCATTTTACGCATGCGGACCTTGTATCCCCGGGCCTGCAGCAAAGCACCGATCGCTGCGGAAGCCATTCCTTTGCCCAGTGAAGAAACAACGCCGCCCGTTATGAAAATATATTTTGTCATTTGATTTTCCCCTGACTTGGTCTTTGTTCAGGGCTATCATATAAAGAAGTCTGATAATGTAAAGCGATTTTAAGGTGTTTTTAATATTCCGGTCATAAAGTAAAAAAAGAAACTTTAGGAAAGACAAGTAATGAAAAAAGTATTGTTTTCTTTGATTTTTTTCGTTTCCGCCGCCGTTCTGACAGGCTGCGTCCACAACGAATCGATGTATCGTTCGGAAACGGACGGCGCAAACGGCACGTCGCCCAGCTTTGCCCAGTTTAACGATATTCCCATTCCTGAAAAGGCGACAATGGATTTGAAGTCGACTTTGCTTTTGGGCGGATCAAGCGCGTGGATCGGGCGGCTGGTCTTTGCCGCGCCGTATACTTTAAACGGCATGTTTGATTTTTATATGTCCGAAATGCCAAAGTTCGGTTGGAAAGAAGTCACTGTCGTGCGTTCTAAAGTCAGCGTGCTGTCTTTCACAAACTCTGATCGCGTCGCGACGATTCAGCTGGAACCGGACATGGTAAACGGGACGGTTGTTTCTTTTACGGTTTCTCCTATGTCAAAAGGAAAAACCGCAAAGTAAAAAGTTATACTTGATAAAAAGCTCTGTCATTCAGGCGGAGCTTTTTGTTTTTTTAAAGGCCTCTGTAAAAACATGACCGGTTGTTGGTGTGACAGGCCGCACCGGTCTGGTCAATCAAAGCCAGCAGCGTGTCGCCGTCGCAGTCGATTCGCATGTCAATCAGTTTTTGCGTGTGTCCCGATGTTTCGCCTTTGCGCCACAGTTGTCGGCGGGAACGGGAAAAATAACACATGCGCCGTGTCTGCAAAGTTTCTTTTAACGCCGTTTCGTTTGCCCAGGCCATCATTAAAACTTCGCCGGTGTCATACTGCTGGGCTATGACGGGGACCAGGCCGTCCGTATTAAAACGGACGGATCGGATTAATTCTTCGGGTGTGATTTTCTGCATTTTTTCCGCCTTTGATAAAAAATATAAAGCTTTTTAACCGCGGACGGTGTAAAAGAAAAGAAATTATTTTAAAGCAGGGGATATTATGCCGATGCAGGATATGACTATTCAGGACTTACGCGCGCAGATTGACGCTGTTGATGATCAGATGCATGACCTTTTAATGCAGCGCGCGGGACTGGTTGAACAAATCGGACGGCTGAAAGCGCAGCAGCAGGAAACCGTTTCGGGCTTTGCGCTGCGCCCGCAGCGGGAAGCCGAAATTATGCGCCGTTTGTGGCGGCGTCATAAAGGAAATCTGGATAAAGACGTGATGATCCGGATCTGGCGGGAAATCATCAGCGCATGCACCAATTTACAGTCGCCCGTAACCGTCGCCGTTTTTATGCCCGAACGCGGTATGGGAAACCTGGAAATCGCGCGCGATTATTTCGGCGCCTATACTCCGATGCTGTCCTGCCGCTCCGTCAGTCTGGTTTTAAAAGAGCTGACGCAGGGCGAAGCCAATGTGGCTATTTTGTCTTTGCATGATGATAAGCAAACCTGCTGGTGGTATGCTTTGGCGCAGGAATACAAACGTTCCGTCAACGTGTTTTTAAAGCTGCCTTTGACCGGGCCGGGGCACGGCCGCGGCGACGGGCGTTCCGCATATGCTTTAAGCAAACTGCCGTTTGAACCGACGGGCGAAGACAAGACGCTGTTGGTTGCCGAAACTGACGGTACATTAAGTCTGAGCACGCTGGATTTACTGTTAAAAGCCGGCGGCGTCGCGACGAATGCCATCTGCGATTCGTATACGCCGGATATGATGCATAAAGCTTATTTGTTTGAAGTCGAAGGGTATCTGTCGGATCAGGACGAACGGTTAAACGCTCTGATTGAAAAAGAAAACGGCAAGGTGACAATGCTGCGCGTTATCGGCGGATATCCGGTTGAGTTTTGTTAAGGTGAAAAGTTATGAAAAATTATCCTGTTCCCGCACATTTAAGTATTTTGTCTTTGAAGCCGTATGTCGGCGGCGCGTCCGTCATTCAGGGAGTTGAACGGGTAATCAAGCTGTCATCCAACGAAGGGGCGTTCGGGACAAATCCCGCGGCCGTTCAGGCATGCCGTGAATTTGCCGAAAAAATGTTCCGTTATCCCGACGGCGGGTCGTCTGTGCTGCGCAGTGCGATAGCCGAAGTCCACGGCATTGATGCGGACAGGATCGTCTGCGGCAACGGTTCCGATGAATTGATCGGGCTGTTATGTCACGCTTATCTGAAACCGGAATCCGAAGTCATTATTACGCAATATGCGTTTTTAATGTATCGTCTGTACGCCGTCGGCTGCGGTGCGCGTCCCGTGACCGTTCCGGAAAAGGATTTCAAAGTCGATCCGGAAGCGATTTTAAAGGCCGTCACGCCGAAAACAAAAATGATTTTCATTGCAAATCCGGGCAATCCGACAGGGACGTATCTGTCCAAGGACGAATTGATCGGTTTATGCCGCCGTTTGCCGGAAAACATCATGATTGTCATTGACGCCGCTTATGCGGAATTCGTTGCGAAAGAAGATTATGACGCCGGTATAGATATCGTCGATCAGTTCCCGAATGTCGTTATGCTGCGGACTTTTTCCAAAATTTACGGTTTGGGCGGCGTTCGTTTGGGGTGGTGTTATGCTTCGCGGGAAATTACGGACGTTTTAAACCGGATCCGCGGGCCGTTCAACGTAAACGCCGTTGCGCAGGCAGTCGGCGCGGCAGCCGTGAAGGACAGGGATTTTGTGAAAAAATCGTTTGAACATAACCGCAAATGGCTGGATATTTTGCCGCGGGAACTGGAAAAGATCGGATTGCGAATGACTCCGTCCGTAACAAACTTTGTTCTGGTGCATTTCCCGGCGGAAGGCAAAACGGCGGAAAACGCCGATCTGTTTCTGCAAAGCCGCGGCCTGATTGTGCGCCGCGTAGCGTCTTACGGTCTGCCGGACGCTTTGCGCATGACGATCGGAAACGATGAAGAAATGACGCTGTTACTGAACGCGTTAAGGGATTTTATGACGGCGTAAACAGTATTCTGCCGATTTTATAATTGATTTGCGTATTATCCAGTTCGCCCGAAAACAAACGGGCATGTTTTCCTGCGGCAAAAAGGGGAACCTTGCCGCCCGTATGATCTGAGGATTTGAACCGGCACCAGCCGGACAGTCCGCCCGTTTCATGATCGGCAAGAACAATGACGGTCGTGTCCGGCGAACTGAGTTCAACGGCGGCTTTGACGGCCGTATCAAAACTCCGTATGGCTTTTTTCATGCCGGCGAGGTCATGATTGTGAGAAGAAATATCCACGTTTTCTTCTTCAATCAAAACAAAATACGGTTTCCCCGACGTTTCCGCACGCACGATCATATCGGCGGCCGCTTTGGGCAGATCGGTAATGTCTGTTTGAATAATCATTTTTTCGGCGGCTTTTTTCTGCTGATTCAGAATATCATTTCTTCGATGACGGCTGGAGACATGAGCATAAAAGGCGGCCGGGGTAGGGCTGTCGTCCAAATCTGTTGTTAATAAAGCCGTAAAAAAGCCCTTTTTGACAGCTTGTTCGGCGATTGATTCGCAAGCCGTTTTGTCCGGGTCCATACCGACATAACCGTGCTTTGTTTTTATTCCGCACGCATAAGCCGTTGCGGCGGCGGCTGAATCCGTGACACTTCTGTTCGCGCAGTGAGTCCTGATTTCACCGCGGACAGGCAGGGCGGAGATAAACAGGTCTTTTTCTTTTTCGGCGCAGGCGATATGATTAAATCCCATGCCGTCGGCCAGCATCAGGATCACGTTGTCGGCCGCGGCCGGGCCGGAAAATAAGACGATAAACAGCGCGACGGCAAGCAGCATGACTTATTCTCCGTTTTCATCGTACAGCAAAATCGGTCCCGCATAAATTTTACCGGATTGAAAACTAAACGGAGAAGTAATGGACGCCTGAGTTTCTCCGGCTTCTTTTTTTAATTTTTCTCCTAAAACGACTTTGGCGACGGAAACATGGCTGGGGCGCATATACCCGCCTTTTTCAAACATATCCAAAAGGTCAAAAAAGCCATATACTTTTGCGACGGACGCTCCGACTGTTTCAAACGAGTTATCAAGTCCGAATGTTCCCGAAAAACTGGCCATAAAGGGTTTCCAGATAATTTCTCCCTGCGTGATTTCGGTTGTTCCGCCGCTTTCCGTCCAGTTCGTCAGCAAAGATTTTTCAGTGTCGGCGGTTAATCCCGATATCACGCCCTTTAAACGCGCATATTCCATAACAGGCGGTAAATGCTGCGCCATATAGGCGGGCAGGTGAACGTTGTTTGAAATGATTGTGAATGAAAAAGGAGGCACGGTGCCTTTCGCTGCAGTTTCCTGCTGCAGGTTAAAAGAAAAATCGGAAACGGCAAAGCCTTCCATGGATTTCGGGGCGGCCGACTGAATGTTTTTAAAAACGGCGTCCAGCGACAACGGTTCGTCTTTTGAAGGCAAGCGAAGCGTTATTTCACCTTCGCCGACAATCAAACGAATATCGCCGATTGTTTTGGTCGTCAGCGAATGTGTGCCGTTGGCTTTAATTTCAACCGTCCGCGGCGTAAAAGGATTGCTGGTAACGGTGATACGGCCTGTTTTCAGGATCC
Organism: uncultured Rhodospirillaceae bacterium; assembly: GCA_900550445.1. Taxonomy (GTDB): domain Bacteria; phylum Pseudomonadota; class Alphaproteobacteria; order CAAGCB01; family CAG-977; genus UBA11549. The sequence goes on from URSF01000041.1 coordinate 12,413, forward strand.
AGCCTCCCATCTTTTCCGGCGCCGTAATGACAACATCGTCCAGATTCAGGCCGCTTTTAAAAGCCAGATATGACGACGGCGCACTGTATGAAATACCGAAACCGTCTTCGCCCAATTCTTTTAATACGTTATATACGCCGCTGCGTAAAAGCCTTTCACCCTGAAAACAAACGCTGATATAAATCATCAAAGACAAGCCGCAAGCCAGCAGAACTCCCTTTTTGCCTGAAAACACATTAATAATCTGTTCCCAGACGGTTTCTTCCGGCAGATCGTCCTGCGTTTCCGTATGTGACTGCTGCGGCTGTAAATGGGGCAGTTTACTGGGATCTAACATGGAATTAATGTCTGTTGTTGATAATCTCCGCTATATATTATACATTTTTACGACAAGTGTAATGTTTTTTTGACAGGCGGCGGGAAAATGACGGTAGAAAGCATTGTTTTTGATTTCGGCGGAGTTTTAATTGACTGGAATCCGCGTTATTTATATCGGAAAGTGTTTCGGGACGAAGCTGAAATGGAATATTTTTTATCCCATGTCTGCACGCCGGAATGGAACGCCGCTTTGGATAAAGGAAAACCGTTTCGGCAAGGCGTTGAGGAGCTTTTGCCGCTTTACCCCGGCTATGCCGAAGAAATCAAAATGTATGATACGCGGTGGGAAGAAATGTGCGGCGACGTGATAGAAGGCAGCGTCCGTCTGCTGCGTGCCGCTGCCCGGCATTATCCGGTTTACGGTTTGACAAACTGGTCAGAAGAAAAATTTATTATTACCCGCCCTAAACATGATTTCTTTGATCTGTTTAAAGGAATCGTCGTTTCCGGCGTTGAAAAAGAAAGCAAACCGGATCCTGAATTATTTGAAATTTTGATCAGACGCTATGGTTTGAACCCGGAAAAAACGATTTTTACCGATGATTCTTTGCCAAATATCGAAACGGCGAAACGGCTGGGGTTTCAGGCAATCCATTTTGAATCGCCTGAAAAATTAAAAGAGGAACTGCTGGCAAGAGGAGTCGTTTTGGATTAAACCAAACTGACGGTTTTTTTGACCGGATCAATCTGCATCAAAGCTCCGTAAGGCAGACAGCAAATCGGGTCCGTATGGCCGAAATCCATACGTGTAACGATCAGCATGTCTTTTAATCCGGCTTCCGTGCGAACGGCGCGGATCAAAGCTTCGTCATACAGGTCAAAATCTTTTTCGGGTACATTATGCGGCCGCCCCATAATCAGGCCGCGCAAATTTTTTAAGATCCCCGTCGCCGCATAGTTGCGCAGGCAGCGAATCAAGTATGTCGGGCTGGGGGCTTCTTCGGACAAATCAAGAAATAAAATACAGTCTTTCCATACTTTTTTATCCGGCCAGACAGGCGTCCCCTTGATCATTTCCAAAACTTCCAGACAGCCGCCGATCAGACGTCCCTGAACGGGGCGATCTCCCTGTATAAAACGATATCCTTGATTCGGAATTCTTTTTCTTGTTTGTTTTTGGTTGGCCGGATCGGCCCAGTCGAGAAATTCGTTGGTCCAGGCGTCGGACGGTTTGATTTCGCCGCTGATTTTCCCGGTAAATAAAACTTTTTCAAAACTGTCGCGGGCATAATCGAAAATGCCGCCGTTTTCCGCAAAGGTCGTTAAAAAAGCCGGGCCGTAGACAGAAGAAACGCCGGCCTTTAAAAAGGCGAAATGAATTGCCGTCGGATCAGAATAACCGATAAAAAATTTCGGATTTTCAGATATGGCGCGATAGTCCAGATAAGGCAGCAGGCGGACGCTGTCGTCGCCGCCGATTGTTGTAATAATCGCTTTGATTTCAGGATCTTTGACCGCGGCATTGATATCATCGGCGCGCAGACGCGGATTTCGATCCAGTTCTTCCGGCGGGCAAAGGGCATGCGGCATTTCGACGACTTTTAGACCGAAAGTTTCTTCAAACTGTTTTTTCCCGATTTCATAACGATATCGAAATACAAAAGCGCCGCCCCATGACGGGGATACGGCGGCAACGATGTCTCCTTTTTTTAATAAAGGCGGCGTTTTTAAGCTTAACGTCATCGGAACCCCCGCTGAATTGTTATTTTTTCAGTGTATCATAAAAATATAAAAAAACAGCCTCTAAACGATCAGAGGCTGTATAAAACTTAATTGTCCGCCGAAAGTTTTTTGGATTTTTTTCGCTTCTGTCTGTCTTGATGTTTCTTGGTCATCGGCCGGCTGTCGGTTTCGTTTTGTATTGTCTGTTCGCCGCTCTGGCTGCGTTCTTTTTGCTTTAACGCTTTTCTTTCAGCCTTTTGCTGCGTTTTCAATTCATACATTTCTCTGGCCTGTTTAATTTTTAATTCCTTGACCTGTTTTTCCTGTTCCAAACGCAGCTGTTTCATTTCGGCGGACAGTTTATGCTTGGATTCTATTTCCTGAACGTCTTCTTTATATTCCTGTTCGATTTCGGCGATTTTTCGGTCCAGCCGGCTCATTTTGCCGTCTTTAGCCATAGCCGGCGCCGACATAAGGCAAAGGGCTATTAACATTAAAACGCTTTTCTTCATGAAGATTCTCCCTTTTGAAAATTTTAAACATTTTAACATTGGGATATTTCCCGGAGTCGGTCAATACGACAAAGTGGCGGTATTTAAATATCGTTCTGCCGGTTTCCGTATCCGTGCCTGCGTGACGGCCCGTGATGACGTCTGCCGTGATGACGGCCCAAATATCCGTTCGTTCCGTCGCGGCGGTCTTTGGTGAATTTCCGGAGCTGATCGTCGGAAGTCCGGCCGTATTCTTCGCTGTTGCCGCCTGTCTGCTTTGTCGGAGGCGGCTGACGAAATTCGCCGCTGCCGGATTCGTTAATGTTTTCGGGAGGCGGAGGCGGCCGGTCAAATTCATCGCCGCCGTTTTTGTTAAAATCTCCGGACGGCGGCGGGGAAAGCCGTTCTTCCATCGTCCGTGTGCCCGTATTTTCAGAACCGGCGGCAGCATCTGTCTGGCCGGTTTGCGCCATTCCGTATCCGCCGGAAATCAGAAAAAAAGAAAAGCTTAATGTAAAAAGAAGTGATTTTTTCATTTTTCTGCCCTTTCAAATAAAGCGTGTTTCTCATTTTAAACGAATGAAATATAAAAATATGTGCGATTTTTTTTGTTTGACAGAGATAATTTGTTTCGATAACATTCTTTCCATGATGAAAAGAACAGAAAACATTATGTCCGTGGGGCAAAATTGGTGGTGGCTTTCCTAGGGAAAGCCGCGTAAGATGTTTTTTGGTCGTTGCCGCGGGTTTCCCAAAACGGGAACGGCGGTTTTTTTATGACAGTCTTGTTTGATAACCTCAGCTTCCCGGAAAAACGGTACGGTTTAATAACGAAGCAAAGAAAGGTTTAAAACAATGACTTATATGCCTGAATTTTCTACTCCTGACACAGACGGATTTTTTCACGGCTTCGGCGGTATGTATCTGTCCGAAGAATTAAGGAACGTTATGCATGAAATTGCGGACGCCTATGCCGAAATCAAAGATACGCCAGAATTTAAACGGGAATTGGCTTATTATTTAAAAGAATTCGTCGGCCGTGAAACGCCTTTGTATTTTGCCGCGCGGTTAAGCAGAGAGCTCGGCGGCGCAAAAATTTATCTGAAACGCGAAGATCTTTGCCATACCGGCGCCCATAAAGTGAATAATGTCATGGGACAGATTTTATTGGCCAGATATATGGGAAAAAAACGCATTATTGCGGAAACAGGCGCCGGACAACATGGCGTCGCTACGGCGACGGGAGCGGCTTTGTTTGGTATGAAATGCCGGATCTATATGGGGGAAGAAGATATCAAACGTCAGGAATTGAATGTCTTTCGCATGAAAATGCTTGGGGCGGAAGTTGTCGCCGTAACTAAGGGGCAAAAAACGCTCAGCGACGCCGTTGACGCCGCTTTGGAAGATATCGTCCAAAATTATCAAGATACTTTTTATCTGGTCGGTTCCGCCGTCGGACCGCACCCGTATCCGATGATTGTCCGCGATTTCCAGTCGGTAATCGGCCGGGAAGCGCGCCGGCAGATTCTGGAACATGAAAACAGGCTGCCGGATTATGCCGTCGCCTGCGTCGGCGGAGGCAGCAACGCGATCGGGCTGTTTTCCGGTTTCGTCAATGATCCTTCCGTCCGGCTGGTCGGCGTTGAAGCCGCAGGAAAAGGACTCGATACGTCCGAACATTGCGCAACAATGACAAAAGGAAAACCGGGCGTTTTACATGGCGCTTATACTTATTTATTGCAAGATGACAACGGTAATCCGGCTTTGACACACAGCATTTCCGCCGGACTGGATTATCCCGGAGTCGGCGCAGAACACAGTATGTTAAAAGAAACGGGCAGGGCTGTTTATGAAACGGCGACGGATCAGGAAGCCGTGGACGCCTGTATGACTTTATCGCGGGTTGAAGGCATTATTCCCGCTTTGGAATCTTCTCATGCTTTGGCATATACGATGAAATTGGCAAAGACGTTGGATAAAGATAAAATTATCGTTATGAATTTGTCCGGCCGCGGCGACAAAGACGTACATATTATTCAACAGGCAGTGCGTCTGTAAATAAACGGGAAAAGAGGCGGAAAGAAAACCGCCTCTTTTCTTTACGAATCCTTTTGTATATTATTATCCCGGATTCACTGAATAAAAAGGACTGTGTCGTGACGTTTACGGGTATTATTAAAGGTTTTTCTCAGAAATGGACGGCTTTTTTCCAAAAAATGTATAACTGGGTGCTGAAGTGTTCGGAACACCCGCAGGCCGTCTGGCTGCTGGCTCTGTTTTCTTTTGCCGAAAGCTCTTTTTTCCCGATTCCCCCCGATGTTTTACTGATTCCCATGATGCTTGCCCGGCCGAAACAGGCTTTCTGGCTGGCGGGAATCTGCACGGTTTCCAGCGTTCTTGGCGGATTTGCCGGATACGCGATCGGTATGTTCCTGTATGATGCCGTCGCCGTTCCGATTTTTTCTTTTTACGGCTATATGGATCAGGTCGAAGTTTTTAAACAAGCCTATAATGAATACGGCGCCTGGATTGTTGCCGCGGCCGGTTTTACGCCTTTTCCTTATAAAGTTATTACAATATTAAGCGGCATGACGGATTTAAATCTGGACGTTTTCGCCATAGCTTCGATTCTTTCCCGCGGCGGACGTTTCTTTCTGCTGGCGGTATTGCTGTGGAAATTTGGCGCGCCGATGCAGGTTTTTATCGAAAAAAATCTGGGCTGGCTGGCTACATTGTTCTTTGCTTTGCTTGCCGGCGGATTCGCTGCCATCAAATATATGTAAAAAAATGGCGGATTTCCTGAAAAAATGAAAAAAAATAAATTTTTTTCAAAATCATGCTTGACTTACATCGTTCAGTTACTTATATACGTTTCTTGCGCTGGATAGCGTGATTTAGAGTTATTAGACAGAGTTA
>URSF01000042.1 GCA_900550445.1 uncultured Rhodospirillaceae bacterium
GAAAATAAAAAAACTAACGCCCGTACGGCCAGTACCCCCTGCGGCTAGCAGCCCGTACGGCTAGTACCTGTACTCTTTTTTCTTTGAGAAAAGGGGGCTGTTTTTATTCCTTCCAAACAAAGTATTTCGTTTGGGGCGTTTGCAAATGGCAAAGCGGAATTATATCCCCGATTTCATTGATATGGTCGGGGAGGTTTTGACGTATGTTCAGAAGCCCCGATTTATTATCAATGCGGCTATTGATTTATCCGGCAGAGCTTCATATTTCGGCGAAACAGACTTTTTTAAAATAGATCAGTCTTCTTTTAGCGCTTTAGCCGCTCTCAGATTTTCATTTTAAAGGAGAAAATTCATGAAATTTATGATTATCATCTCCTTGCTTTTTTTAGGGGCTTGCGCTCCTTTAGGGCCGCAATTTGAAAAATTAGCAGAACCGGAAAAAGATTCTGCTTTGATTTATTATTATCGTCCCGGTCGTATCATCGGCGGCGCAGTCAGATACGATGTTCATGAAAACGGAAAACGCATCACAACCCTGTATAACGGCGGATACACATTTCACAAAAGTCATGCCGGAAACAAACATATAGACGCCACGACCGAAACAACGTCAGTATTAGATTTTACAGCGGAAAACAATAAACGTTATTTTGTCCGCGGGCAGGTTGGCATGGGAATATTGATAGGCCGTCCCAAATTAACTTTGGTAGATGAAAAAGAAGCCATAGAAGAAATTAAAGACTGCCGTTTCATCTTGGAAGACGATGAAAACATAATATCGGGCGAATAAAATAAAACAACCGCCGAAGAAAGCTTTGGCGGTTGAAAAATGTTACCTGACAATCATTACATCGCCAGTTTTTTTCCGGCCAGAATGTGGACGTGCAGATGCGGGACTTCCTGTCCGCCGTCGCGTCCCGTGTTCATCACCAGACGGTAACCGCCGTCAACCAGGCCCTGTTCTTTCGCCACAGCGCCGACGGCTTTGAAAAATCCGGCGATTTCTTCTGCCGGTGCGTTTGTGCTGAAATCCGAAAAATCCGTGTACGCCCCTTTCGGAATCACCAACAGATGCACGGGCGCTTTGGGGTGAATGTCTTTAAACGCAATCGCGAAATCATCTTCGTATATTTTATTGACGGGAATATCGCCCTTTAACATTTTGGCAAAAACATTGTTTTCATCATAAGCTTTCATTTTTTACTCCTTCGGCCGTGAATTTTTTTCCGCTATGCCGGAAATGCCTTCCCTTTGTTCCAAAACATGAAACACATCGTCGGGACAAACGCCCGCGTCTGCCCACAAAACACATAAATGATACAACAAATCCGCGCTTTCCGAAACAACGTGTTCTTTGTCTTTCGCCGTTGCCGCAATGACGGTTTCCACGGCTTCCTCGCCGACTTTCTGCGCAATGCGGCCGGTTCCCTTTGAAAACAGTTTTGCCGTATACGATGTTTGCGGATCGGCGCCTTTACGGCTTTGAATCGTCGAAAACAAACGATTTAAAATTTCCGCCGGCATAATTATTCTCCTTTTAACAGCCGGACGGCTTCGCGCACGGTAAAGCGGTTGTCATAAACCGCCCGCCCCGCAATGACTCCGGCAATATTGTTTTGTTCTTCTTTTTTACAGGCTTTTAAGTCGTCCAACGAAGAAATCCCGCCGGACACAATGACAGGCGTGGAAACGGACCGCGCCAGCCGAACCGTCGCCGGCAAGTTTGGTCCCTGCAAAACGCCGTCGCGCGCAACGTCCGTATAAATAATCGCCGCCACGCCCGCGGATTCAAATTGACGCGCCAGATCAACGGCCGTCATTTCAGATTTTTCCGCCCAGCCTTCAACGGCGACAAAGCCGTCTTTGGCATCAATGCCGACGGCAATCCGTCCCGGAAATTCCAGGCAGGCTTTTTTGACAAAATCCGGATCCCGCAGGGCGATCGTGCCCAGGATAACGCGCGCAACACCTTTGTCCAACCACATTTTAATCGTTTCAAGCGTACGGATCCCGCCGCCCAGTTCGATTTTAACGTCGACGGCTTTTAAGATATTTTCGACAGCCTGCGCGTTAACCGGCTTTCCGGCAAAAGCGCCGTCCAGATCGACGATGTGAATCCATTCCGCTCCTTGCGCGGCAAAAGATTCCGCCTGCGCCGGCGGGTTGTCGTTAAAAACGGTAACCTGCGCCATATCGCCTTGTTTCAGGCGGACGCATTTTCCTTGCTTCAGATCAATCGCGGGCAACAGATACATAGTGATATCCTTTAAAAGCTAAAACATTTTTTAATGTTTTTCTGATTATGTAAGATAGACTGAATCAATATATAAAGGTATCTGATGAAATTGAAACATTTTTTCTTTATTTTTCTGATTTTATGCTTATGTCAGATGCCTTCCGCCGTTTCGGGAAAGACGGAAACGACGGTTGTTATTGATGAATCCGGCGCGATTCCGGTTTATGATTCGGCGTCTTCGGAACTGGCGGAACGATTGTTTACGTTTGACGCCCGTCTGGCGCCGATCAAGCTGGAGTATGTGGATTTCAAAATCAACCGCAACAGGACGGCCGACGAGTGGGGAAAAGATATCGGACGGTATAATTTCAAGCTGTTCGGTTGTAAAAGAGCGGAAAAGAACATTGTTTTAAACGAAGGCCGCGCAATGCGCCGCGATATGAAGTTTGATAATGTCTTTTTTGAAGAAATGAACGAACTGTTCCCTGTAATCGTGCGCAAAGACAATCCTTATTACCCGTATTCCATCAGCGCCGAAAGGCCGGATCTGCTGCCCGGATACGTTATCACGGCTGAAATCAAAGACTTGTTTATCAACGTGTGCGACCAATACGACTGGCGGACCAGAACTTATTCGCACCTGCGCAGCGGATCGGCGGAAATTCAGGTTTTGTGGCGCGTCATGACGCCGTTTAACCGCAAATTGTACTGGGAAGACGTTACCCGCGGCTATGCCGAAATTCAAACGCCTGTCCGCGACGGGGAAATCAGGTTAATTGAAAAAGCCTTTGCCGATGCTCTGGTACGGGTTATCGGCATGCCGGGATTTATGCAGACAATGCGCAATGTTCCGAATCCCCGTGATTTGGAAAAGGCCAAAGCGGAATTTGAAGCGCTGGCTTACGAGCACAAAAAATATAAAAAATTACAGTCTTCCTATCGGCGTAAACGCATGATTTTTTACAGCGAGCGCGAACGTGAACGGACTTTGGACGATTTGGAAGAATTGGAACGTATGCTGGCCGAAGGAGAAACTTTGGATTCCGAACAGCTGGAACGTCTGGAACAAGCCCGGCGCGAATTGGGGCAGCAGGTATTGGGCGGTTCTGATTTAAGCGGCAGAGAACTGGCAGATAACAGCGCCGTCGGCGGACAAGCCGGCCGCGGATTGGGCGATTCAATGGGATCCGGCATTTTGGCACGCGGATTGACGGACAAAGACGACGGCAGCGGTTTTTATGCTCGTCTGTTAAAGGAACCTCCGCTGGAAAGAGGATTGTTCGGCCGTATTCTGCCCGTTATTCCTCTGGCGCGTTTCTTTGAAGGTTACACTCTGTCTTCCGGTCTGGGATTGGAAAGAGAAGACAGTAAATTAGGTTTTGTCGTATCGCCCGTTGACGGCTGGATTACAATCGGAGATCAAAAACCGTTCCGTTACCTGTCTCCGATCCGTTTGTATCGTATCCGGTCCAGCGTTGTCGCCGTTACGAATGAAGAAGAAGTCGGTTCGGGATTGGTTATTTCGCCGTCTTTGGTATTGACGAATTATGAAATAGCCAAAAAAACAACCTTTGTTAAAACGGAATTTCTGGACGGCCGCGTTGTGGCGTCAATGGTTTTGCGCGTTAACAAAGACAAAGACGTCGCGCTGCTGTATATGCCGCCGGCAGAATTTGACGAATATAATTGGCCGATTCCTCTGCGTCTGGACCTGCCGGAAGTCGGCGAACCGTTTTACGCCATCGGCACCCCGATGCGCGGCGGATTTGAAGGGGCGTTGGAAAAAGGAAAAGTGGCCGGTTACCGTTTCAGCGATACCGGAGTTGACATCTTAACCAACACAAACGTTCAAAGCGTTTCGCTGGGCGGTGTTTTGGTTGATGAAAACGGCAATGCGATCGGGTTGGCCCACGCGGGCAAGAGCCTGATTGAAAGCCGTGACGGATTTATTCCCATCGGCGACGCTTTTGACGCGTTAAAGGTTCGGATCCGCGACCGCGACATGGACGAAACTCCGACGCAAAAAGCCCGCCGTCTGCGCAAAATGCGTGAAAATTACATCAAATAGCCGGATCGGCGTAAACCAGCCGATACCCTTCGCCGCTGCCGGTTAAAAACGTAATGCCCGTCGTTTCCAGTTTTTGGCGCAGGCGGTAAATATGCGTTTCCAGCGTATGGGTCGAAACGCCGTCGCCATATCCCCAGATTTCGCGCAGCAGCGTTTCTTTATCCACCGGTTTATCGCAGCCGTAAAGATAGTTCAAAATGGCCGCTTCTTTTTCAGTCAGTTTAATTTCGGCATTTTTATAGCTTAAAGTTTTCCCGGCAAAATTAAATTTCCAGCACCCCAAAGTAACGGAAGCGCCATCGCTTTGTTCAAATTGGGCGGCGGCGGCAATTAAGGCCGTTAAAAAGACGGACAGGCGTACCGGTTTTTGAAACATTTGGATTTCTTCGGCTTGAAAAGGCTGCGCCGTTAAGTAAAAAACAGGAATGCCGTTTTTAACGGCGGACAGCAGCTGGTGCTGTTCCGGCGTCGGATCGTCGATGATCAAAGCGGAAAACGCTTCGTTTTTAATAAAATTTACCGCTTCGTCAAAAGAAGCCGTTTCGACAACTTCCTGAGCGATTTCCAACACGCGGATTTCGCCGGCCAGCGCCTGACGCGGTTTTTCCCGAGGTGAATAAATTAAAATCTGACGCATTTTTTTCTCCGAAAATAACAGAGTGATATCATAAAAGAGCTTTTTCCTTTTTTAAACAAAAATACTTGGCACGAATATTGCATTTTTAAAATCAGCAAAAGGGAGGACAAACATGTTAAATACGGAATTTACTGTTGATATGGCCGTTTGGCAGGACGGCGTGACCTTTCAGTCTGCTTTGGCGTCCAAGCCGGCGGAAGAATTTGAATTGCCGAAAACAATGCGCCAAAGCCTGTTTGCTGAAGAATTAAATATTGAAAACGAAACGATTCCGACGGCCCGCGCGCCGCAGCAGGCAGTTCGTCCCGAACCGGCGAATGTTCAGCGGGTACAGCCGCCGGTTTTGTTGACCGCCCAGGAAAAAAGCATACAAAACCCGGCGAATCTTTCTTCCGGTGTTCCGGAAATACCGGCCGCTTTGACAAATGTGGAAGATTTAACCCCGTTTATCGTCAGCGCGGATACCGTTAAACCGGGCAGTCGTTTAAACGAACAGCTGGAAAGAACGACTTTTTCCCAAAAATCAAATAAACTGATCGGCGCGCAATCACCGTATAACATGTCCGAAGAAAAAGCAAAGGCCCGTGAAACGGCACGAAATGCAAGAACCTTGAAAGGTCCCGGCGACGCCAAAGTTTTTCCGATGGACACAGCGGCGCGCTATCGTAACAATCAAACAAAATTCGGGGTTGCTCAACCGTTGACGGCCAGCGCGTCGGATCAGGCCAAACAACTGCGTATAGAGGAAATGCGTCAACAGGCCAAAGCCAGGACAATTAACGAAATCAACACGTCGCTGGCGCAAAAACCGGCGGCAGCAAAAACGCCCGTAGATATTGAAGCTGTTCGTTCTCAGGTCAGTACGGAGGGATTTGGCTATAAGCGCGATAATCTGCCTTTGGCGTCGTCGGAAAAGGTATCGCCGGCCGCCTCTTGGTTTCCGGAAGCCATGACGCGCCAGCTGGACGCTTATGAAGCGGCGCATAAAATAGCGGCGCAATACGGAGCGGCGGAGCGGAAAACAGGAACGGATTTAAACGTGTAACACCGGTCTGTTCAAAAGGATTGTCGGAAAAAAGGGCTGTTTTTTTGTATTTGAAGAATGTCAAATACTGAAAAGCGTTTTTCACCGATAAAATCAGCCCCTTTTTTATCCTGCATTTTTTATAACATTGCGCTATGAAAGAAAAAGTTCCACCCACAAATAAAATAGAGTAAAAGGAAGCGAAAGAAGCATGATGAACCAGAATAAATAACGGCATATTTTTTTGCGATAAAACCAAAAACAAATCGAAGCAAATGGAGGAGTACCATATAAGATTAAACATGTTTGAAATACAGAAATAATTTCATTACCTGTGGCTATCAGTAAAACTCCTAAATAAAAATAGCATAATTCATAAAGATAGTAACCAATAAGAGCTGTTTTTAAAATTCTTAATAACAATTCTTTTTTAATCATAGAAATACCCTCGTCTTTCCAAAAAAAGATAAAATAAATTAAAACTGTTTAAAATCAATAAGTTATCATTTTTTACCCCCGTTGCTAAAAAATCAGCTCCTTTTTGTCTTGTATTTTTAATAACATTATGTTATATAATGGAAAGTTCTCCCAACAAATACAGCAAAGCGAAAGGAAACGAAAGAATCATGATAAACCAAAATAAATAACGGCATATTTTTTTGCGGTAAAACCAAAAACAAATCGAAGCGGATAGAGGAACGCCATATAAAATTAAAAAAAGTTGCGTTAAAGTAAAAAGCTTTCCTTCAAATCCTATCGTTAAAACAGCTAAATAAAAGTAACACAAATAATAAAGATAATAATAAATAATTATTACTTTTAATATTTTTAATAATAATTCTTTTTTTGTCATAAAAAACACCCTTACCACTGAAAGGACAATACGATGAATGATACAGATAAAAGAACGAAAAGTCAAGGTTTCGACAATTTAAATAAGAAAAACGATCCGTATGAAAATATTTCTGCGGGTATGTATAACGAAATGAAATTAAGAGAAAAAGATGAAGATACAGAAAATTTAAAAACTTCTTCTGCTATTTTCAGTATAGGAAAATTCATGTTATTAGTCAGATCCGGCGGGAAATGGGATCATAAGCCGACAATCAGAAAATATGCGCCTTCATTTTATCACAAAACGGAAAAATCTTCTGTGAATCCGGAAAAACCGGCGACGGTTTTCGGAACATATCTGCCCGGTGACAAAAAATACATTTACGATTATGACATCTGGTCAAATATTCATTACGGATATGCGGGAAGAATGTCAGGTTTTCAAGAAGTAATTTTAGACTTGGGAGCAAAAATACATGACGCGGCCAAAGGTCATTTAATCAGTGATACTTTTTCCGACAGAAACAAAGACGCCAATGCCGTCCAACTGGGAATAAAGCTGTACGACAAATACGGCGCCAATTTAAAAAAAGAAACTTTGGAAAAGGAAATTTTTGAAAACAGAGCTTCTTTAAATCGTTATCCGCGCCGGGATCTGATCGAAAAAAATCATGTTGTTAAACAAGGGGAAACGGTCTTTACCATTGCAATGGAAAATAATCTGGCCGTTACGGAAATTTTTGCCAAAAATCCGGCGGTGAATTTGTTCTCTCTGGATCCCGGGCAGGTCGTTATTCTTCCTTCGCCCGATGAAATCCGGCAGTTGTCTCCGGCGGAATATTTGGAAATTTTGAACAGCGGCGACTACTTATACGGCCGCGGCGCAGAACATGACGCTTTGGTTGAAAAAATGAAAGCCCATTTTGAAGCGTTGCTGGAAAATCAATCCGTTATTGCGCAAATTATTGAAAAACTGTCCGAAAACGCCGATACGCCGACAAAAACCGTTTATTATGTCTGGGAAACGCAGGAAGACGACCGCGTCCGTCCCGAACATGCCGCGCGCGAAGGACAAGTCTTTAAATGGTCGGATCCGCCGGCCGGCGGAAATCCGGGATCGGAATACGGCTGCCGGTGTTCCGCGCACGCTTTTGATGAAAACAATTATGAAACGGAACAGCGGGATTATTTTAACGCGATCGAAAACGATACGGAAGAACAGGAAGAAACAGAAGAATCCTCGGGCCTGGTCGCCGCCGTCAGTGCCGGCGGGATTTAAAACGCCGGCTTAACCGCCGTATCGAAATACCGGAATAAAACCAAACAGAAAAAAGCTTATGCTTCTTTTGCGTTTTTTTATTTTTATCAATGGAATAAAAGAAAATAAGTAAATCCACCTGACAACAGGAAAAGAACAGCCGGACAGATACGGATATTCTTTTTTTATCAGGTATTGTATCCTGATTGTCTGTTCGGCCATTTTTTCGTTTCGCCGGTGCGATGTATTTTCAGGATAAGAACGATATTCGACCAATATTTCCGGCAGATTGTGAAACAGCGTTTTTCCGGCCAGTCTGCCCCACAGCATATAATCTTCGCACGGTGAAAAATCGGCTTCCCATGAAATATCGTTATCCGTCAGAACGGATTTGCGGATCATTGCCGCCGTATGCGCGATAACACAGCCGTCCGGCAAAGCGGATTTGACGGATTTATTATCAATCGGAAAATCGGAAACAATGTTTGTGCCGATTTTTCTGATATTGCAGCCGACCACTCCGGTATCCGGGCTGGCGTCCAGATACAAAGCCTGTTTTTCCAGCCGGCCGGGCAGAGAAATATCGTCATGATCCATAATGGCGACATACTGTGCGCGGGCGGTTTTTAATAACTTGTTGCGGCTGGCCGAAATACCGATATTGCGGGCGTTTTCCATATAAACGATACGGCTGTCGTTATAACTGGCAATAATATTTTTCAATTCCCGGTTATCCGGGGAATCATTTAAAATCAGTAATTCAAAATCCGTCAACGTCTGCTGCAAAACAGATTCGACCGCCGTTTTTAAATAAAGCGGATTTGTATTATAAACAGGCATTAAAACGGAAACTTTAGTCATTTTAACCTCTGAATTTTCAGGAAAAAATTTAACAGTTTAAATTTTTTGCGCAGAAAAAGCCGCATTAAACAACGTTTTTTAAAATCCAGCAAAGAAAGATCAAATTCTTTGTTCCGCGCCATCTGCGCCAGAACGGTGCTGTATTTTTCCCAAAATTGAAAAACAATTTCGTTTTGACGCGCCTTTTTATACGGCGAACAAAGACAGGCGCGATATAACATTTTTGTCAGCCGGCGGGCCAGTATTTTTTCTGCTTTTTCAGACAGGGATAATTCCGCGCATCGCGATTTTAACAAAAAATATGCCGTTATATGTCCGGCAACATATTTTTCCGTCAGCCCGGCGTGCATCAAACTGTCTTTGCGTACCCGGTAATATTTCAGCGCGGCATTGATATAAACGGCATTTCTGGCTTTGCGCAGCAGCGAAAGCATCAAAATAAAATCTTCCGCGACATAAACGTTCGTTTCAAAGCGCAGATGATTGAACAATTCGGCCTTGAAAATCTTGTCCCATAATGCGGCTTTGGGACAGGGCCGTTTCTGCAGGATAAATCTTTCCGGCAGATCGTCAATAAACAGGCTGCGCCGTTGATTGGAAAGCGGCGCATTGACGTCGGCGCCGACGTCGTTGAATCTGATCGTATCGCACCAGACGAAATCAGCATTTGTCCGCTTTATTTGTTCCAGCATGATTTCCAAAAAACGGACATGAATTAAATCATCGGGATCCAGAAAAACGATATAATTTCCCCGCGCGACGTCAAGCGCCGCATTTCTGGCGGCCGAAACGCCTTGATTGTTTCGGCTGATTATCCGCAGGCGGCTGTCTTTGCTGGCATAAGCGGCCAGTATTTCCGCGCAGTTGTCGGAACTGCCGTCGTTAACGCAGACGGCTTCAAAATCCGCAAATGTCTGCGATAACAGCGAATTCAAAGCCTGCGGCAGGAATTTTTCAACATTGTAAACTGGAATAATAACAGAAATTTCCGGAACTGTTTTCATTTCGTTTCGGCATTTGTATTTTTTGTGTTTATTTCAAAAAAAGGAATAATATTAAACAAAAAATATTTTGTTTTATATTTTTCAATACATACTTTTATAATTGGTAGTCCAAACAAATAAATTCTTTTTATTAGAATAAAATTATCAACAAGGTTTCGATTCATTCTGTTTTCCTTTGAAAATTATTTTTCTTAACCGTTTTGGCAGATGATTTTATCAGCCGGCAGACATATATGTAATTATAATTACATTTAAATCAAGCCGTCAATAAATAATGTTAAATGGTATGAACAGAGAAGATGCCGAAACATTATCCGAAAAGGTCGTTGAAATCCTAGCCGCAAAGCGGGCGGAGCGGAAAATTACGAAACTGAAAATATCCGAACAGACCGGCATCAGCCGTACGGCGATTACTTTAATGGAAAAAAAGCAGAACAGTCCGACTTTACGGACTTTATTTATGCTTGCTTCATGTATCGGCGTTGATTTAAAAGAAATTATCAAAGAAGCCGAAGATAGCGGCAAATAACTGTTTCCGGATATAAAAAAACCCTCCGGCGCGCCGGAGGGTTCTGTTTTGTTTCAATTAAGCTTTCTGCGATTCTTCGGCATTAAACTTAATCCATTTTTCATCAGCTTCATCTTCGGTGGTGATGGCGCCCTGCGGACATTCGGAAATGCATACGCCGCAGTCAATGCAGGTGTCGGGATTGACAACGACCTGCGTATCAAGTTCAACGAACGCGCCGACCGGGCAGACGTCAACACAGGTCAGGCATTTTACGCAGGAATCATTAACAACAGAAGCCATATTAAATCTCCTCAAAACTAGTTTTGTATGACGTAAAGCAATATAGACAATTTTGACGTTTTTTCAAGCCCGAATCTGAAAGCCGTCAAAATTTCCCTGCCGGTAAGAATTTTGTAATCGTTTGGCTTTATCATTTAACCGGAACGTTTGATGAATGTTCCGGGGTGTGGAAATCCCTCTAATGCGTCTTGTGTAAAGACGATAATTTTGCATATCTGTCCGTTTCGCCGACAGAGCATTTCAACGCGGTTGAGAAAGATTTTTATGAAAAAATATCTGTTTTGTTTTGTTTTGATTTTGTTTACGACGGACGCGTTCGCAATGCAGATTTTTGTCAAAACGTTGACAGGGAAACATATCACGTTGGAAGTCGAACCAACAGACAGAATTGAAGACATCAAGAAAAAAATCAAAGATAAAGAGGGAATCCACGTCGATTTTCAGCGTTTGATTTTTGCGGGGAAGCAGCTGGAAGACGGGAACACGCTGCAGGATTATAGTATTCAAAAAGATTCTACATTGCATTTGGTGGTGCAGAATTTGTCACCATCGCGTATTGACGGTTACCCCGATAATTTGAAAAATCTTTTATCCTCTTTGAAAAAAACCAATCCCGCCGCGCTGAACGAAGCTCTGACAGCTTTGGCGCCGGTATCCACTCCCATTGTGACTATTCAGTCCGCAGCCGTGATAAACCGTGTGATAAACATTGTTTCCAATCGCTTTACCGCAGGCGCCGAACGCGGGCGTTCGGCAGGTGACGCATTGAACGGTACTGCCTCTTGGGTGCAAGGTTTTGCCGACAAATCCAAGTTGTCGGACACCGCAAAGACGAATGGCTTTTCCGGCAAATCGGCAGGCGTTGCTCTGGGCATTGAAAAAGCGCTGGACGAATTGAAGGTCGGATTCGGATATGCTTTTTCCAACGGTGACATTGACGCTTTTGCGCGTGATATTGACACGGTTACGCACATTTTGTTTGTTTATGGCGAATACAAACCCGACAGATTTTTTGCCGACTTTACGTTGACACAGGCGTTTTCGAATTGGAGTGAACGTAAGCGCGTTCTCGGCACGGTTTATAAAGCCGACTACAACGTTGATACGGCTGCCGTTCAAGCCGCTGCAGGATATGATTTCGGCGTTTTGACCCCAATCGTCGGCCTGCGGTACATGCGTCTGCGCCGCGACGGTTATACGGATACGGCGCGACAGCATGTTTCTGCGGACGATACGAATATGCTGACAGGCATCGCGGGTATAAAATTATCCGGTACATACGGCGTTTTTAGTCCGGAAATTCGTTTTTCCGCCACATATGATTTCATCGCCGACAAATCCCGCGCCCCCGTAACCTTGACAAACGGTACAAGTTACATCGTCGAAAGTGACCGCTTGCACCGTTGGGGTTTCGAAGGTGGAATCGGCGTTTTGATGAAAATTGACGCGGCTCTTGAAGCGTTTCTGTCTTATGACGGAGTTTTTCGCACGCATTACACCGACCATTCCGCAACAATCGGCGTTAAGTACAGTTTTTAGAAACTGCCGCGGCGGTGTTCGCCGCTTCGCTTTTAATATGTTATGGAAATTGCGAGGCCGTAGGCTGCGGTAATCCATTTTTTTGTTTATCGCTTAACGGACTGTTTCGCGCTTCGTGTTTAAGGTTTATATTTTTATTTGTTTTCAATGTCTTATCTAAATTCTACTGCCTGAAATTAAAAAAACGAAGAGAAATTATTTTGTGGAAAAACAACGTTATTTCAACGACAAAAAAAGTCATTAATGAAAGCTAGAATTTTCCCTTTAACCGATTGATCGCGCGCCGGTCGCGTTTTGTCGGCCGCCCAGTTCCCGACGTGCGGAATTCAAACGCTTTTTTCGGCGGCGGAGCCAGATTTTCGGGATCGCGCAGCTGTTCATACAGTGTCCGGGCAACCGGTGCGCCGATGCGTCTTTCGGCAAATCCCGTCACACGTACAAAAAACCGTACGGAACCACGCAGAATATTCAATTCATCGCCCGCTTTTATTTCCCGACTGGCTTTCAGGACTTTTTCATCATTAACGGCCACATGCCCGCCGGCGATCATTTCCTGCGCCGCCGCGCGGGTTTTCGCAAAACGCGTAAAGTAAAGCCATTTGTCGATTCGCTGGGAATCGCTCATTTCTTTTTCAAAGAAGCCAAAGCGGCAAACGGCGAAGTCATATCGACCGGTTCGGCTTTCGCTTCGGTTTTGCGTTTTTTGAACTTCGGCTGAATCATCAGAATTTCGGTTTCTTTGGTTTCTTCGCCGACGGTTGTCGTCTGTTTTTCTTTTGTTACTCTGAAACCCAGAAATCCGAAGACTTCTTCGGCTTCATCGCGTTTCAGTCCGGCAATAGATAACAGTTCCAGCGGCAAAATCTGCGGCTTTCCCTTATCCTGCCGTGTGATTTCACGCAGTTTTGCCGTAAAGCGTTCCATAACGTCGACACGAATCGCCCGCGTTCCCGCCAGAGCATACCCCTGAACCAAATACAAAGCCCGCGGTACGCCGCGTTCAACGGCGAACGACATCTTGCCGTCAATCGCAAATCCGGTCGCATACTGTGTTTTGTCAAACCAGATTTTCCATAAAATCGCGCAGACGCGCTGAGCCGCAGGTTTCAGCAGCATCGGGAAAAACAAATAATCATGTCCCAGCCGCATGCCGGCTTTTGCCAATACTTTTTTATCCGTTTCGTTCAGGCCTTTGATTAAATCAAACACTTTTTCGCGCGGCATCGTTCCCAACTGTTCGGCAACCTGCCATAAAATACCGCGGGCGGAACCGGACGCGTTTTCTTCGTCCAGCGTGCGCAAAGCCGTGAACAGCGGCGCGATTTTGTTAGCCAGATATCCCTCCAGCCAGCCGTTCAGACGTGCTTTAACCTGATCAATATGCGTCTGATCAACCGATTCATGCGCGGACAGCATAACGGCCGGGTGCAGAATGTCGCGTCCTTTAACGACTTTGCCCAGCGCCTGTCCCCGCCATAAAATCTGCGCGTCGTTTTCCAGTGTAAAAGCGTCTTCGGGCGCGTTGAGAATCGCCGTAATTCTGTTTTGAAATTCGGCCTGCAAAGCTTTTTCCGCCGCGGAAATCAAAACGCGGTCGGCAAACTTTCCGGCGCCCGTAATCGGCACGAAACGCAGCCCTTCCATTTTTCCGACAGATTGCCCTTCGACTTCAACCGAGCCGTCTTCTTCGATCTTTGTAAATAATTCTACCTGTGTTTTCATACCTTTTACCAAAACAGATGTACGCTTGTCCACGAACCGCTGCGCCAGCTTTTGATGCAAAGCATCGGACAATCTGTCTTCAACGGCTCTCGTCATGTCCCGCCAGTACGCCGACCGGTCGATCCATTCTTTTCTTTGCGCAATATACGTCCAAATTCTGATTCCTGCAATACGTCCCGTAACAACATCAATATCTCCGTTGGTATTGTCCAGCATTTTTACCTGTTTTTCAAACCAATCCTGCGGCAGGCGGCCTTTATCCAAAATCAGGCGGTAAATCTGCGCCAACAGCCGGGCATGGGCTTCGGGCGTTACTTTGCGGAAATCGGGAATCTGGCAGATTTCCCACAGCAGCCTGACGCGCGAAGCATGATTGGTCAGCCGGACAATCCCCGTATCGCGTGCAAAAGATTCCAGCGCCTGCTGGTCTTCGGCTTTGCGCGCGCCGACCAGACCGGGCAAAGTCGGACGGACATTCAGGCTGTAAATCAACGCGTCCAAAGACGTTGTTTTTAAATCGGGATTGCGCCAGAACAGATGGGATAAAGGTTCAAACCGGTGTTCTTCAATTCTGTCAATCACGTCTTGCGTCAAAGCGGACGCTTCCGCCGCCGCGCCGAATGTGCCGTCCTTCATATACCGGCCGGCGCGTCCGGCAATCTGCGCCAGTTCCGCGGCGGACAAAGCGCGCATTTTCTGCCCGTCGAATTTGCGCAAAGACGTAAAGCAGACATGGGAAATATCCATATTCAGTCCCATGCCGATCGCGTCGGTCGCGACCAGATAATCGACTTCACCGGACTGAAACATATCGACCTGCGCGTTTCTGGTCCGCGGGCTGAGCGCGCCCATAACGACGGCCGCGCCGCCTTTTTGCCGACGGATCAGTTCCGCCAAAGCGTACACGTCCTGCACCGAAAATCCGATAATGGCCGAACGCGCGGGCAACCGTGTGATTTTCTTTATTCCCGTGTAGCTTAATTTTGAAAACCGGGGGCGCGTTTCGATTTCTGTTTCCGGGATCAGCTGTTTTAACAAAGGCTTGATCGTTTCCGCGCCCAGAAACATTGTTTCCCGCATACCGCGCGCATGCAGCAGGCGGTCTGTAAAAATGTGCCCGCGTTCGACGTCGGCGGCCATTTGGATTTCGTCAATCGCCAGAAAATCGACCGGACGGTCCAAAGGCATCGCTTCAACCGTGCAGACGAAATAAGACGGATTGTCCGGCATGATTTTTTCTTCGCCCGTGATCAGAGCGACGTTTTCAATGCCTTTCAGCCGCACGATTCTGTCGTAGTTTTCGCGCGCCAGCAGCCGCAGAGGAAAGCCGATCATGCCTGATTTATGCGTTAACATTTTTTCAACGGCCAGATACGTTTTCCCCGTATTCGTCGGGCCGAGCAAAGCTGTTAAAATCTGTTCCATTTCTGAAAAACTTTCATACGAAGGGTTGAAATTTTCCGTGTCCGCACCTAATTAAAGCACGTTTGTTAACTGGGAGGTTATAATGTCGGAAGAAAAAATGCAATTTCAAGCTGAGGTCGGCAAAATTTTAGATATTGTTGTCAATGCGCTTTATTCGGATACGGACATTTTTTTAAGGGAATTGGTTTCAAACGCGTCGGACGCCTGCGACAAACTGCGCTATGCCGCGATTATGAAGCCGGATATCGCCAAAGGGGACGGCGAATTCAGAATTGACATTACCCCTGACAAAGACGCTCATACTTTAACGATTGCCGACAACGGCATCGGCATGAACAAACAGGATTTAATCAAAGATCTGGGGTCTATCGGGCGTTCCGGTTCGGCGGAATTTTTAAATAACCTGACCGGCGACAAACAAAAGGACGCGACGATTATCGGTCAGTTCGGCGTCGGATTTTATTCGGCGTTCATGGTTGCGGAAAAAGTCGAAGTACGTTCCCGCAAAGCCGGCGAAGAAGAAGGCTGGCTGTGGACGTCAACGGGCAAAGGATCCTTTACGATCACCGAAGAAAAAGACGTTTCCCGCGGCACGAAAATCACGCTTTATTTAAAACCGGACGCCTACCAGTATGCCGAAGCCGCCGAAGTCCGCCGTATCGTGCGCCAGTTTTCCGATCATATTTCTTTTCCCGTGATTATGCATTACATGGGCGAAACGGAAACGATCAACATGGCCAGCGCTTTGTGGACGCGCAACAAAGCCGACATTACCGACGCGCAGTACAAGGATTTTTACCGCCATATCTCGCACGCTTTTGACGATCCGTGGGATATTCTGCATTACAAGGCCGAAGGAACAATCGAATACACGGCCCTGATGTTTATCCCGACCAAAACGCCTTTTGACATTTTCCAGCCCAACCGCAACGCGCAGATCAAACTGTATATCAACCGTGTTTTCATCACCGATCAGGTGCCCGACATGCTGCCGAATTACCTGCGCTTTGTCCAGGGCGTAATCGACACCAAAGAATTGCCGCTGAACGTTTCACGTGAAATGCTGCAAAAAACGCCCGTTCTGGCAAAGATCAAAACAGGCGTTGTCCGCCGTATTCTAGGCGAATTGAAAAAACGTTCCGAAAACGAACAGGAATATCTGACGTTCTGGAACGCTTTCGGCGCCGTGCTGAAAGAAGGCATTTTTGAAGATTCCTATAACCGCGAAGAAATCGCCGAGCTCTGCCGTTTTTATTCGACGAACGGCGACGGCCTGACAACGCTTGCGGATTATATTTCCCGCATGAAAGACGGCCAAAAGAGCATTTATTACATTACCGGCGACGATTTGGGCGTTCTGCGCAACAATCCGCAGCTGGAAGGCTTCGCCGCCCGCGGAATTGAAGTTTTGCTTTTAACCGATCCGATTGACGAATTTTGGCCGCAGGGGTTGACGCAGTACAAAGAAAAGCCGATCAAATCGGTCAACGCCGGCGCGCAGGAACTGGAAACGCTGCTGATTACGGATCAGTCTGACAAGCTGGAAAAAGCGCCGCAGGCCGATTTGGACGCGCTGACAAAATTTATGAAAGAAATTGTCGGCGACGAAGTTAAAGAAGTCCGCACGACGGAACGTCTGACCAAAAGCCCGGTTGCCCTTTCGACCGGCGACGGCGAAGCGTCGATTCATCTGGAACGCCTGATGCGCCAGCATAATCAGCCGTCTTTGTACGTCAGCAACCGTTATTTTGACATCAACCCGCGCCACCCGCTGATTAAAAAGCTGGCGGCAAAAGTCGCGGCCGGCGATACGGGCGACACGAACAAAGCGTTGGTGCAGGTGTTGTTTGACCAGGCGAAAATCATTGAAGGCGAACCGATCAAAGATCCCGCGGCGTTTTCACAGCGCGTGACGGATTTTATGATGTCCGCCGTTGAACAATAGATGACGTAAAAAAGAAAAGCCCTCTGATTTCAGAGGGCTTTTTTTGTTATCTATTCAAATTCGATTTTGACACGTTTACCGTAAAAACGAGCC
>URSF01000043.1 GCA_900550445.1 uncultured Rhodospirillaceae bacterium
GCAGGAACAGTCCTGCCCGCCGTTGTCACGCCGCCCGCCACACCGGCGGAACCGCCCTTTATTACGGTTACTTTGCCCGACGGCGAAGAAATTTCCTTTTCGGCGAAATTACCTCATATCCCGAATATCGAAACGCCTGTCAGCCTGAAAATTCTGCCGCCGGAAATCAAAAACGCTCTGTCATTCAGAATTCATTTTTCCGCCCCCCTGCCAAACGTTAAGGAGGCGGCGCAGGCTTTGCAATCGGCTGCGGAAACGCAGTCCGCCGTGATAGAATCGCCCGCAAAGCCGATCACCGTTCAGGCTTTTGTCCTGAAATCCGTGCCTGAACAAATTGCCGCACTGATGCCCGAATTAGACGACGGCACGCCTTTGCCCGCCCTGACGGCAGACAGTAAAGTCAATGTCGAATTAAGACCGGATCAAAACGCTCTGCCGGCTTTGGGACGACCGGAAACGCCGGTTTTGCCGTCCGATCCGCAAAATACGCCGATACCGCAAACGCCGGCGGACGAAATCGTCAAAATCATTGAGCTGCCGAAAGATATTTCCGCGGACAGCCGGGTTGTTTCCGAAAAAATTCCGACAGCGGTTTCCGCAACCGGAACGGAAAAAACGATTCTTCCCATCACACAGATACAGACAACCGAGCCCGACTTACAGCCTCATTTTTTCTTTGTTCCGGAAAAAGAACAGGCTGGTTCCGCCGCCGTTTTGCCAACGCGGGAAACAGCCGTTTTTCCTGCCCGTCCTTTTCCCGCCGCCCCGACAGAACAACAATCGGCGGCCGCCGAGGTTAAAAATATTCCCTCTTTTCCCCTTAAAACGCCGACGACAGCGCCGGCCGAATCCGGACAAACCGCCCCTTCCTCCTTTCCGATAAAAGAAATTCCGCAAACGGACAGTTCGGCACAATCCCGGCCGCCGGAAACGAATACGACGGCCGTTTCGGAAAAGCCCGCTTTTCTGCAGGAGCGGCCCTTTTTATCAGCGCCGGCCGCCGTGCGGGGGATCATATTTCATTCACAGACGGATCATCAGCCTTTGATTGTAACCAAAATCGGCGTGCTGGCCGTCGAAGAAAAAATCCGTCTGCCGCATTTAACGCCGGTTATCGCCAAAATTCTTCCTCTGCCGGGAAAAGACGGGTTGCCGGTCATGCCCAAAGACCCTCTGCCCGAATTCAAAAACACCTGGACGGTTTTGACAAACGCTCTGGAAACATTGCGTCAGACGGATCAGGCGGCTTTTGAAGCCGTAAAAAATATCCTGCCGCAAACCGGGAACAAGCTGCCGGCCCTGATGTTATCATTCATGCATGCTGCCGCACAGGGCGTTTCCTTTACTTCGTTTATCGGCGAAGCCAACGTTTCGGCTTTACGCGCGACAGAAAAAGGGGAACGGCTGTTAAAACGGCTGGAAAAAGAATTTTCCGCCTCGCCCAAAAAAGCGACGGACGGTCAAAACACCTGGAAAGGCTGGGATATTCCGTTTTTATCGGGGTCAGTCGTCGAACCTGTTTCTTTGTACCTGCAGCGCCCGTCGGACAGCGATTTGCAGCGCAATGCGTCCCTTAAAAACCAGCGCGGCGTCCGGTTTGTTTTGGATTTGAACTTAACAAAGCTGGGCAGACTGCAAATGGAAGGGCTGGCGCGGCGCCCCGAACGCCGATTTGATCTGATCCTGCGCCACCAGAACGATTTGCCGTCTTCCTTTGACGCCCGCGTTCAGAGCATATTTGTACAGACTTTATCGGCTTTGAATTACACCGGCACGATCAAAGTCGATCAGACAAACGATTTTATCGTTTTTACGCCGCATCAGGACAATGAAATAAAACGGGGGGTTCTGGTTTGACAGACAAAAAAGGATATTACGCGATTCTGCATTTATCCGAAAACGCCGGCGAAAAAGAAATCAAAGAAGCTTTTCGCCGCGAAGTCAAACTGTACCACCCGGATAAAAACCCTGATCCGAAAGCAAAAGACGTCTATTTAAAACTGAACGAAGCCTATCAGGTTCTGACCGATCCCGATGCCAGAAAAGCTTATGACAATGTGCCTGAAGCTTCCGCCGATTTCATTCCGTGCTGTTGCTGCGGCAAACATGCCCGCCAGCCGCGTTATGTTTTGTTTGAAGAAAACGGGGTTTTGCGCGGCGGCGTTTTTTGCCGCGACTGCGCTTCAAGACAGCAGTTCCGGTCAGCGGCGAAAATCTGGAAAAAAATCTTTACCGCTCCGGTTCAAAGCTGGTCGGCTTTAAAAAACAATTACTCGTTCAAACATATGCCGCCGGAAAACAACTACAGCATTTTAATGCAGAACGCCGCGGCCTTCAGGCGGGAAAAGCGCGTTGATCTGGCGCGTTCTCTGGCGGAACAGGCGCGCAAATTTGCCAAAGAACAAAATCAGCGCGTTAAAATCAATATCTTTTTAAATGCCCTGCCGGAAACGCCGCGCCGACGGGAACCGGATTTTTGGGAAGTACGCTGGACTGATACGCTGCGTGTTTATCTGCCGTTGTTTTTGTGCCTGATTGTCGGGCTTGTCATGCTGACGACGCCGTATTTGCATGAACTGATCCGCCCCGCTCCCGAACGAATCAGTGATTACAAGCCGCAAAACGTTATTCCTTTAAGGTTTGACCTGTTAAATGAAAATCAGCTGTATCATACCATCGCCCCGCAGACGCCGGCTTATCAGGCGCCGCGCGAAGACAGCGGCATTATTTCTCTTTTGCCGGCGCAAATGACTCTGCGTATTACGGGATATGTTCCGAAAACGGACTGGCTGCAGGCCATGACGCCGCACGGTATGGTTATTTTTGTGCGCAAAAGAAATTTAAAACAGGGGATCGGAAAAGAACCGATGCCTTATAATTCAAAAATTCTGCCGCCCGGAAATTAAACGCCCTCTTCTTTGGCAAAAGCCTTAATATCCGCCCTGATTTGATCTGCCGTCGGTTCTTCGCTTAACCGGTAACGCAGGATATTAACGCCGGCGTTTTGCAGCATTTTTTCACGCCGCAGATGGCGTTTTTGTTCATTTTCGCCTTCCAGTTCAACGACGCAGACGATATTTAACGCCGCATTGCAGATCACGAAATCGACGCGTTTCAAATTAAACGGCGCCCACATATCCCAATGATTCGTTTCAATCAGGGCGCGCATTGACACATGCGGAAAAACGCTGCAGCCGACGGGAACGGCCCGGCATAACAGGTTAAAAAACTTTTCTTCAGAAGCATTCATGATTTTTTTCGGCCGGTAGTATTTACCGATAATGTCTCGCTGTTTATCGGAAATCCACGCCAGAATGCATAAAATAACGTACCCGATGATCAATAAAGCAATAATTGAACCGATCAGATAAATACCGTTGCCGAGAAGAAGTTTTTTCACCAGCATCGTTAAAGTCGTATCCATGGCCGCCTCTTTATTTTGTTCTCCATTTTATTTATCTTACTGAAATCAGACCCAAACTGCAAGTTACCAGAATCACACCTTGTTTTAAGCCGGGATTTATTCATCTTGTTCAGACAATCCGGTTTTCAAAAGCTTTACGTTAATATATTTAAGAAAAAATTATAAATATGGCAGGCAATATAATTCATGAAAAAGCAATAAAAATGACAATACAAAAAACCCCGTCGTTGACGGGGTTTTTCAGTTTATAAAAAGTCCTTACGCTTTTTCGATTTTAAACGTAACCTCCGCTTCGCCGACTTCTTCGGCAAAACCGGCAACGTCTGCCCGTTCTTCAAACGCAACGGCCAAAACCTGTTCGGAAATGTAATCCTTGTTTTCCTTTAAGGCGTCCAGCACCGTCCGGTCGGCAGAAGTATAAGCCACCTTAATCCGATCGGACACATCAAAACCGCTGTCTTTGCGTTTTTGCTGAATGATGCGGACAAAGTCGCGGGCAATCCCTTCGCGTTCCAGTTCGGGATAAAGCGTCACGTCTAAAACGACGACCGCCGTATTGTCCGGCAGAGCCTGTCCTGCATTGCCGTCTTTCAGATTCAGGCGCAATTCGAATTCTTCCGGATTTAACGTCTGTCCCGCAATCGACAATGTTCCGTCGGCATTTTGCGTCCATTCGTTTGTCTTGGACGCGGCCAGAATGTCTTTCATAAACCGTCCCAGACGTTTGCCGACCAGCGGCGTAATGATATACAGCGTCTTGTCGGCCAGATCCGATACGTCTTTGCCGAAAACGATTTTCTTAACGTTCACTTCGTCTTTGATCAAATCGACGTAATCGGTCAGTCTTTCCGCGTTATTTCCCGCCACCGTCATTGACGCCAGCGGCAGACGGTTACGCAGCTTATGGTCTTCGCGCACCGATTTTGCCGTCGAACAAACCGCGCGGACAAAGTCCATATCAGCGACCAGTTTGTCATCTGCCGCAAAAGCGGTATAGTCCGGATAATCCGTCAGATGAACGCTTTCTTCGCCCGTCAAAGCGCGGTAAATATATTCGCACGTCAAAGGCATCAGCGGCGCGATCGCTTTGACCAGCGTCACCAAAACCGTATACAACACGTCAAAAGCTTCCTGACCGTTTGACACGTCCCAGAACCGGGCGCGCGACCGACGAATATACCAGTTGTTCATCAGTTCCAGAAAATCCGAAACATCGGCGCACGCGCCCACGATGTCGCAGGCGTCCAGCTTTTCGGTCAGCCCTTTGACCAGATCGCGCGTTTTGGCCAGAATATAGCGGTCAAGCACATCTTTCGCCGTCGTCGTGAATTTGGCCTTCAACCCTTCCGCATTGGCGTACAGCGTAAAGAAGTAAAACGCGTTCCACAGCGGAATCAAAGCCTTGCGCGACGATTTGGCGATTTCTTTGCCTTCGCGGTCGATCGACAGGTTTCCCCCGCGCAAAATCGGCGAGGACACCAGAAACCAGCGCAAAGCGTCAGCCCCCAGCGTATTGAACACGTCCGCCGGATCGGGATAGTTGCGCAGCCGCTTTGACAACTTCTGCTGATTTTCGTCCAGCACAACGCCGTGGCACAGACATGTTTTAAACGGCGCGCGGTCGAACAGAGCCGTACTCATCACCATCAGGGTGTAGAACCAGCCGCGCGTCTGCGCCAGATATTCGACAATGAAATCCGCGGGCGAATGGTTTTCAAACCATTCTTTGTTTTCAAACGGATAATGCACCTGCGCGAACGGCATGGATCCCGATTCAAACCAGCAGTCCAGCACGTCTTCGACGCGGCGCATCATCGATTTGCCCGTCGGATCGTCGGGGTTCGGACGCACCAGCGTATCAATAAACGGACGATGCAGATCGGTAATTTTTACGCCGAAATCCTTTTCCAGTTCCGCGATGGAACCGTAAACGTCCACGCGCGGGTATTTCGGATCGTCGGATTTCCACACGGGGATCGGCGTTCCCCAAAAACGGTTGCGCGAAATCGACCAGTCGCGCGCGCCTTCCAGCCACATGCCCATCGCGCCGTTTTTGACGTGTTCGGGAATCCAGTTGATCGTTTGGTTGTTCGCCACCATGCGGTCGCGGAAATCCGTCACCTTGACGAACCAGCTGTTGATCGCTTTGTAAATCAGCGGCGTATCCGTGCGCCAGCAGTGCGGATAGCTGTGTTTGTACATTTCCTTGCGCACCAGTTTGCCTTCCGCTTTCAGACGTTTGATAATCGGTTCGTTCGTATCAAAGACCTGCATTCCTTCGTAATCGGGGACTTCTTTGGTAAAGCAGCCTTTGCCGTCCACCGGACAGATTACGGGAATATGATACGGCTGGCAGGCGATCATGTCGTCTTCGCCGAATCCCGGAGCAATATGAACAATGCCGGTACCGTCTTCGGTCGAAACGTAATCGGCCTGAATGATCTGGAAACAGTTCGGCGCTCCCTTGAAATAATCGAACAAAGGTTCATACGTCCGCCCGACCAGTTCCGCGCCTTTGACCGTTTTGATTTTTTCGGCTTTGGCCAGTTCGCGTTTGTACCGCCCCGCCAAAGCAGAAGCTAGAATGTACTGAACGCCGTCTTCTTCATAAACGTCGTAATCAAATTCCTTATTGACGCACAAAGCCAGATTTGACGGCAAAGTCCACGGCGTCGTCGTCCAAGCCAAAACTTTGACGGGTTTTGTTTCGCCTTCGACGGGATTCAGAGTAAACATAACGGTGACGGACGGATCTTCGCGTTCGCGGTAAGAATTGTCCATGCGCGTTTCAAAGTTCGACACCGGCGTTTCGGCCGCCCAGCTGTAGGGCAGAATACGGACGCCTTCGTACATCAGGCCTTTTTTATATAATTCCTTAAAAGCCCAGATAATGGATTCCATATACGGCAGATCCATAGTTTTGTAGTCATTGTCAAACGCGACCCAGCGGGCCTGACGCGTAACGGTTTGCTCCCATTCGTTTGTGTACATCAGCACGCGTTGGCGACATGTTTCGTTAAATTTGCCGATTCCGAATTCGGAAATGGCAGCGCGCCCGGAAATGCCCAGGAATTTTTCCGTATCCATTTCGGCGGGCAGCCCGTGGCAGTCCCAACCGAAGCGGCGTTCAACCCGCCGGCCGCGCATTGTCTGATAACGGGGAATAATATCCTTGACATATCCCGTTACCAGATGCCCGTAATGCGGCAGGCCGTTGGCGAACGGAGGGCCGTCGTAAAAGACGTATTCATTTGCCCCTCTTTCACCGGCTGCGCGGTTGGCAACGGATTTTTTAAACGTGTCGTCCGCACGCCAGTAATTCAGGATTTCCTGTTCCAGTGCGGGAAAGTCGGCTTTCGCCTGAATTTCGGGATAGTATTTTGTTTTTTCCGTCATCGTTTTCCACTTCAGTTGCAGTTAACTCTACTTTATATAAAGCTTTTTAAACGGATAGCAAATATTGTCAATAGAATCCTTGACGGCAAAGATATTTTACGTGATTCTTAAAGGAATTTGATTCTCTAAAGCGAACAGGAAACAAACATGGCGCAGGATACCGATTTAGAAAACGGGCCGGATTCTTCTTCCGACGACGGCAAGATGATATTTTCCGAAAACGACCTTTCCGTAAAACAGCCCAAATGGTATGAAGATTTCAGCATTACCGCCGGTTTGATCCTCAGCGCGGCATGGGGCTTTGTCGTTGTCGATTACGTCCTGACGACGGGTTGGTGGTCGGCGCGGTTCGACATGACTCCGCCGGAATTCATGAGTTTTGTTGCCGGCGCCTTGTCGCCGTTTGCTTTCATATGGGTGGCGGCGGCCTATTTTTCCGCGCAAAGAAAGTACGTCCGCGAAGCCGGAAAACTGCGCGCCTACATTTCCGAATTCATGCACCCGAACGCCAAAAACAAACTGTACGTTAAATCCCTGCTGGACGATATCCGCCAGCAGACGGCCGATTTAAATACGGTTTACGCGCAGCTTAAAGAATGTACCGCCGACACCGGAACCGTTTTATCCGAACGCGTCGGCGATTTAACGGAAATCGCCCGCAGTCTGGAACAACGCGTGGACGAATCCGTTCAAAAAATTAAAAACCGGACCGACGATTTAAAAGCTTCCGCCGATCTGGTTGACGGCCAGACCGCGCGGAACATCGAATTACTGGAAACGAATTTAAACGCCGTCCGTCAGGCCGCGGACACAACGACGGACACTTTATCCGCCGTTACGTCGTCACTGCAGTCCGACACCGCCGCTTTAAAGGAAACCGGCAGCGTTTTGACGGACAAGGCGATGCGGCTGTCCGCCGAACTGCGGGAACAAAACGCTTTGCTGCGCGGCGCGTCCGAAAACGCATGCGATATTTTAACGCGTCAGACGGCGGCGGCCGCAGCGGCTTTGACGGCGCAGACGGAAATGATCGTCAAAGCCGGCAACGACGTTTTTGAAACTCTGGACGAACAATCCGGCCGGATCAAGCGGGACATTCAGACGCAGGTCGCGTTGATTTCCGATTCCGGCAAAGAAGCGCGTGACAATATATCCGTTATCACCGCCGATTTGGAAGAACAAACCGCTTTACTAAGTGAAGCGGCCGAAACAGCGCGGACAAACGCGGAAAAAATGCTCAGCGGACTGGAACGGCGCATTGAAACGCTGGAGGAAATTTTTGAACGTCAAAACGGCGTCATTTCCGACAAAGACGCTTTGCTGACACAGACGTCGGAAAAACTGCAGACAACGTTTAAAGAACAAAACGCCCTGCTGGATCAGGAGGCGGAAAAAATCGTCGCCCGTTTCAAAACGATTGAAACGACGCTGGACACTTATATCAATGAAATCAACGCCGCTTCGGCCACCGCGGTGGAACAGATTTCCTCCGTTTCCGTTTCTCTGGACGGCAAGGCCGAACAAATCGCCAAAGCCGGAACGCAGGCGCGAACGGAAATTTCCTCTGTCGACGAAGAAATCGAAAACCGGGCCGGCCTGTTAAACGCCGCGGCGTCGCGGCTGCGTTCGGACGCGGAATCCGTATCCGGCGCGTTGGCCGAACATACACGGAAACTGACGACGGCTTTGGACGAAGCGTCTGAAAAACTGGCCGTCATGCAGGAAAATATCCGCACGGGCATTTCAGAGATTGACGGCAATATCTTAACGGCAGAGGAAAAATCGGAAACAGCCTGTCAGAAACTGATCAAACAGGCCGGCGAGCTGTCCGATCTGACCGGCGCGCTGGTTTCTCAGGCGATTGTGACAGAAACGTCGCTGGCCCAGCAGCAGAAATACGTGTCAAACGCTTCCGCCAAGCTGGAAGAAACCAAAGCGGCCCTGAAAGAACAGGCCGATGATCTGACCGGTATCGCCGAACTGCTGGATTCGCGCGCGGCGGAAACGGTTCTGCGCCTGTCCCGTCTGCTGGAAGACACAATCAGTCAAGCCGGCAAAGTCACCGACCAGATCAGCGAAATAGACACTTCGCTGTCCAATAAAATCAATGCGCTTGACCTGTCTTCACAGCGCACGGTCGTGGCCAACAACACTTTGCGCGAAGAACTGGAACGCCACAAAGCGCTGCTGGACGCTTCGGCGCAACGGGTATCGACATACGCCGAAGAACTCAGCGCCGAAATTACGCGCCAGACAACACAGATGGACATTTCTTCCGAACTGATCAAATCGCGTTCGGAAAAAGCCGTCCTGCAAATTGACGAACAGTTCAGAAAACTGGCCGAAGACGCGCAAAACATGCTTGACAGCACGCAGAACGCTTCAACCGTTCTGGCCGATCAGTCGGAAAAGGTCGAAACGCTGTTTAACCGGCAGAATACAACTTTGTCCGCCGTTTCGGACAAACTGGCCGAACAAAGCGCACAGGTCGCCGCCATGCTGCGCGAACAGTCCGAACAGGCCGACAAAGATCTGGAACGTCTGGTTTCCCGTATTCATCTGATTGAAGAAGGCTTAAGCGTTCAAACAAAAGAGCTGGCAAACGCATCGGAAATGACGGTATCCCAGTTGGAAACCGTCGGCGCGGCTTTGACCCGGCAGACGGACAATCTGAACACGTTAAGCGAAACGGCAAAAACGAAAATTACGGAAACCGGAAACGTTATGATGCAGGCAGCGCAGAAATTAACGTCGGTAACGCAGGATTCATGCACCCGCAATATCCAGTCGACGACAGCTTTGGAAAACAAACAAAACGAATTCAAGCAGTCCGCCGACGAACTGATGCAGCGCATTGCGGAACTGCAAAGCGAAATCGAAGAACAAACGGACGGGCTGCAGAAACAATCCGCGAAATCAACGCAGCAGGCCGTCATGATCCGCGATTCGATGCAGCGCCATATCATTGACCTGGGCGACGTGGCAAACATCGTCGCCACTCAATCGCGCATGGGCGAAGCGTCTTTGAGCAATCAGATCAATTATTTAAAAGAAGCGGCCGAAGACGTTATGACGCATATCCGCAACATCAACGAAGCCGTGCGCAAAAACACAAACGACCTGCTGACGGCTTCGTCGCGGATCGGCTTTGAACTGGACGCCATGGGTGAAAACCTGCGCCGCAGAAACGAAGAAGCGTCCAAAGCCGCGGAAGACAGCCTGTCGCGTTCGCAGACGGCCGCTCAATTCCTGGAAGAAAAAGCGCATTTGCTGGCCGATATGACCGATCAGGTCGTCAACGGACTGAATAACGCCGGCAGCGAATTTTCGGCACAAGCGAACAGGATTGAAGCCGCCGGAGAAATTGCGCGCGAACAAATCGAAACGACCGGGGAAACTTTCCTGGTGCAGTCTCATCAGCTGACCCGTATTTCCGAAGAAGCGCAAAAAGCCATCAAGAATTTCAGCGTTGTCATGCGCGAACGCGCGGTTGATTTCAACAAAACGGCGGAAAATGCCGGCGCGCGCGTTCATGCTTTGAACGAAACCGTTCAGCAGATCGGCAAAGAATTTGAAGAAATGTCCAACAAAGGCGTTATTCAGATTGATCTGGCCGGCCAGCGTCTGCGCGCCATGATCAGCGAAGTCGCAGGCAATTCCGAACGCATTGCGGTTGAAGTCCGCAAATCCGGCGAACAGTTTGTCGATCAGTCCGATTTGTTGTCAATCGCCGCGGAGGACGCGTTGAAACGTTTACAGGATTTATTGACCGTCATGCGCGACAACGCCAAAGAAATTCAGGAATCCGGCGAAAAGATTTCCGCGCAGTCCATCAAGCTGGGCGGCGCGTTCAACCGCCAGGTTCAGGCGTTGATTTCCGCGTCCCGATCGGCGGAAGAATATATTTCCGCTTTGGACAAGAAAAAAGAAGAAGCCGATACGGAACGCTTTATGCGCGAAGCGTCTTTTATTATAGAAAAGCTGCAGTCTTTGGGCGTCGACATGGCGCGCATTTATACGCCGAATGTCGAAGAAGACCTGTGGAAACGCTATTATTCCGGCGACAGAAGCGCCTTTATCCGACATTTATCCCGTGCCGTAGACAAGCATCAGGTGCGCAAAATGACGGATCTGTTTACGGAAAACGCCGAATTCAGGGAATGCGTGTCACGCTATGTGTCCGAATTTGACGGCATTTTGGCGCGCGCGCAGGAAAACGAACGCGCCGACGTGCTGACGGGCGTTCTTTTGGGATCGGAAGCCGGACGGCTATACATGCTTTTGTCGCGCGTGTTTAATAAAGAAAGCTGACGCACGGAAATTGTGATTGTTTTATGAAACTGTTACAAAAAAATAGACAAAAGTGCCGCTTTTGTTTATCTTACAAAGAAGAAGGCTTTTGTATTTTGGAGACTTAGGATGACAACTTCTCTGGATTACGCACCGACAATAAAACTTTCCGCGAACACTTTGGATAACTACGCTGCGGCCGCCGGCCGTAAGTATATGAATATCAGCAGCCGTATTAAGCAAAAGGTCAAAAGCGTTCCCGTTTTGGACAAGATCGTTAAAAACGTCAAGGCCTGGGATCAAAAAATGACGCAGAAACACGGCGCGGCCTATAAATTTGCCAAAGGTGCCGTCATCGGTACGGCTATCGGTGTCGGTCTGGCCGCCGCGGGGGCGGAAGTCGCCACGGCCTATGCCGCGGTTAATGCCGTGCGTGCCGCGGGCAGTCTGCTGGCACAGGCGGAAAAAGCCAGACAGGAAGGAAAAACTGCCGGTTTTTCGGACTTTGCCGCCAAAAACAAAATGGCCGTCGGATTGGCCGCCGTTTCCATCGGTATGTCCGCCGCGGGCGTGACTGCCGGCGTGATTGAAAATCAAGCCGCCATTTCTGTTATTTCGTCTGCCAGACAGGCTGCCGTCGGCGGCATGATGGCAACGTCGACTGCCACAAAAATTCATAAAATCAATTCTGAGGAAAAAGACGGTAAAATCACTGCCGAACAAGCAAAACAGGCCAAGAAAGAACAATATGCCGAACTGGCGGGGAATTTGACGGGCCTGCTGGCGGTTTCGGGAATTTCATCACAGATGAATACAAACGCCGGACCGGAGAATCAGGCGCAGCCTCAAACGCCTTCACCCGATCAGACTGTTCAGTCCGAAACCGCTCCGACGCCCGCCCCCGAACCGATTTACAACGGCGGAGTTCTGCCCGAAGTGGTTGTGACTGCCCCGGCCCCCGAACAAACTTATGACGGCGGCGCCTTGCCTGAAGTAGTCGTGACGGCTCCGGCCCCCGAACATACGCCGCAGCCCGAAGCTCCCATTATTTCCAGAGAAGACCTGCCGCGTCTGCAACCGTTGCCGGAAATCCGGCCGCCTCAGCCCGAACCTGCTTTGCCGGAAATTCGCACGCCGGCGGATCAAAGGCCGATCAATGTTGAAAAAGATACCTTTGTTTCCTATACTCAAATGGTTTCACCGACGGCCAACACCGTCAGTCTGGATATTTCCGACAATAACCACATGATCAACAACCATGACAGTTCTTCTTTGTTTGTCGAAGTACAGGATATTAAGGGATCCGAAGCGAAACTGATGTCTATGTCCGTTCACAATGACGGCCGGTATTCCGACATTCCGACCATGCACATTAACGCAGACGGCAAAGTAACGCAGCTGCCGGATTGGCACGCCATGCCCGACGCGAACGGGGACAGCCATTTATCTGACCGTGAAATACGGAACTGGGCGGCAAAGCGCGAAGCGTCGTTGCAGACCGTTTTGTCCGAACAGGAAGCGCGCAATGTCGTCATGACGGAATTAAACGAAGAAGCAAAGTTGTATAACGGCGATAACATCTATGCCGTCAAATCAGAACAAAATACCGGCACGACTAGATACGACGGCCCGGCGGACGGTTTGAACAAAGGCGGTGAAAACGCCGCGGACCGTGTCCGCAATATCGGTACGCAACAGGCCGATAAAATTGCCAATTCCGCTCGGGAAATCATGTGCAACCGTATTGACGCACAGGGAAACGCCTGTCAGGTCGATGCGACGGAAAAACAAATTCAGACCGCGGATATTTTGTTGCGTTCTGCCGCAAATAAAGTCCGATAAGGCAGGCTGTTTATGGAAGACGTTTCTTTTTTATATGCGGAATTACAGCGATACAAAAAGAATCCCGCTGCCTTTGACGACGGAAAAAAAGAACAGCTTTCCCGCAGGACGGACACTTTTTTAAATGAGTATCTGGCAGACGAGATCATTTTTGAAACCGACGCGGCGCCCGAATTATTAATGTTGCTGCAAAAAGCGGCAGTCTTTGACGGTCTGCACGAAAAAATCAAACAGGCGCGCAAAAAACTGCAGCAACAACTAAACGATTTTGACAGACGTTACGGTTTGGCCGGGCTGGAATCTCTGCCGGCGGAATTAATTGAAAAAAACATTGATAAAATCAGTGTTCTGGCGCAAATGCCGTTAAAGGAACGCCCGGCGTTCAAACATATGTTCGATATCATATCGCAAATTGATCTGACCGACGAAAACGGCAATTCTTTAGGCCAAAACGGCCGCGACAGAATCGAAACGACTGTTACCGAACTGGCCAAAACGGACGCTTTTTTCTGCCTGCTGGGGGCAAAGGATTTAACTGTTGACGAATATTTCAGCGTTTTGCACGACGCGATGCAGGTCAATCTGATCGGCCTGTTTTATACCGAAGAAATCGCCCGTCATTACCCGCTGAGCGAAGAAATGAAAGAAAAAGCCGCTCTCTATATGGAAAAGCTGACCGAGCTGATCAAATAGCGGCGCGGAGCTTATGCGAAAAAGCGCCCTTTTTTATAAACGGGTGGAGAGCTGTCCGCAGGGTTAATAAAGTTTAGAATTATTTAAAATAATCATTTTGCTACTTGCTTTTTAATATATTTTCTCATATTATGATTTCGGTAAGAATGCTCAGGAGAGGTTCTTTAAACACAGCAATGTCATGTTGCTTACGAAAGGATATGACGATGACAACAACTTTACTGCCTGTCGTTCAAAACGGCGTACAATCTTATTTAGCGTCCATACGGCGCATTCCGGTTTTATCAGCGGAAGAAGAATACATGCTGGCGAACAGATTTCGCGATCACGGCGATTTGACGGCTGCGAAAAAGCTGATTTCGGCACATTTGCGTTTGGCGGCAAAGATTGCTTTTTCCTACCGTTTTTATGGTCTGCCGCTGGAAGACCTGATATCCGAAGCCAACATCGGCCTGATGCAAGCGGTCAAACGGTTTGAACCGGACAAAGGCAACCGTTTATCGACCTATGCGGTTTGGTGGATCAAGGCTGCGGTCAACGAATTTATATTAAAATCCTGGTCGCTGGTGCGGATCGGTACGATCGCGGCGCAAAAACGTTTATTTTACAATCTGCGCAAGATCAAGGCCCGGCTGGGATTATACGGCGATTCGTCTTTGGACGCCGACAGCATCAAAGAAATATCGCAGGATCTGAACGTTTCCGAAGAA
This sequence comes from uncultured Rhodospirillaceae bacterium, assembly GCA_900550445.1. Lineage (GTDB taxonomy): Bacteria > Pseudomonadota > Alphaproteobacteria > CAAGCB01 > CAG-977 > UBA11549. The sequence goes on from URSF01000043.1 coordinate 14,356, forward strand.
GACGTCACTGCGATGGACATGCGTTTAAACGGCGACGTTTCATTAAATACGCCCGTATTTGACGACGGTTATGCCGAACGTCAGGATTTTTTAACGGACGAAACAAACATTGAAGACGATCTGGCCGACCGTCAGGAAAGCAATATTCGTCTGCAGCTGCTGGCGCAGGCGATGAATAAGCTGAATGAGCGTGAAAAGATCATTGTTCAGGCCAGACGGTTGTCCGAAAATCCGGATACGCTGGACGCTTTGGGCGAACGCCTGGGCATTTCCCGCGAACGTGTCCGCCAGATTGAAAACCGCGCTATTGAAAAAATGACGCAGTATATCCAAAATCGCTGCTAACCGTGCGAACGGCTGGACGCAAGGTGTGCCGGCCGTAGCGTCAGTTTTTTGTTTCCTTGCCACCGGCACAACCCACCCCCCTGTCTGGAAGACGTTATGCCCGTGGCGCTGCCACCCCCGCACGGGTACTAGCCGTACGGGCATCAGTTTTTTTACTTTCTTACCGCTGGCACGACCTAATCCCCCGTCGGGAGGACGTTATGCCCGTGGCGCCGCCACCCCCGCACGGGTACTGGCCGTACGGGCGTCAGTTTTTTGTTTTCTTGCTACTGGCACGGCCTAATCTCCTGTCCGGAGGACGTTTCCCCCGCACGGGTAGTGCCCTCGGCCGCCGGCCGCGCCGCCACCCTACGGGAAAGCCC
>URSF01000044.1 GCA_900550445.1 uncultured Rhodospirillaceae bacterium
ATTATCATCGGCCGAAATCTGTATACAAAATACAAGGCAAAAACGTCATGACGGTGTATGTCATCGCCTTGGTCGGAGCGGTTGTCATCGCCGCTCTGGCCTACAAAATCGGGCTTTTAAAGGAGCGTTTAAACCATGCAGAAAATCAAGCGGAACACAACAAGACTGTGGCGGAAGTGGCCGCGCGTCCTCATGCTTCTGCTGATGCTATTCGTGAACGGATGCGCAAAGGCGATATGTGACAGCCCGCCGTGGCCGGTTGCCGGAGCGGCGGTTGCTCGAGAACTTGATTACTTGCCTGAAAAAGACTTCCCGGCCCTCTGGGAGTGGCTGGCAAGGCTGGAAAAATTAAGGGATCAGTTAAATTAGTTTCCCTTTCTAGCCCTCGCGGAGCGAAAACGCCCGTACGGCTAGTACCTCCGCGACCAGCTGAATTAAAAAAAGCGGAGGCTTTCGGTGCTCAGAACACCTAAGCCGGTTGCACGAACAACCACAGATTAACTGCTCCGCACCTCTGCAGAGGCGGAGTCAAAATACGGATTAACAATTATGGAGTCAATACGTTGCATCAAATGTAACAAAAAACTGGCAGAAATTAGCGAAGGGAAAGTATCTATAAAATGCCCACGCTGTGGAAGCTTAAACAATTTTACGGTCAAGAACCACACCAACCAAGAAAGCCCTGAGCCTCCTTTAATTAAGGAGAAGCTTTATGAAAAAGAAAATTGAAAGCGTGCGCGTAGCACCTCTTGCCCCCTATTTGGGGGGCAAGTTCCGCCTTTCAAAACGGATCGTTGCAAAAATCGAACAAATCCCACATAAAATTTATGCTGAACCATTCGTCGGCATGGGCGGAATACTTCTCAGACGAACGAAAATACCAAAAGCCGAAGTCATTAACGATATCAACGGCGATCTAGTCAATTTATATCGTATTGTTCAGCGGTATCCGGAAGAACTCTGCCGATCAATTAAGTTTCGTTTGACTGCCAGACAGGAATTTGAACGGTTAAGAAAAATACCTCCGGAAACACTGACAGACATTGAACGCGCCACTCGATTTCTTTACCTTCAAAGCGTTGCCTTTGGCGGTAAAGTCAGTGGACAGGTTTTCGGCGTATCTATTGACAGACCCGCTCGGTTTAACTTTGTAAAAATGCAGGAACGGATTCGCGCCGTCGCCGAACGATTGGCGAGTGTTACCATTGAACGAATGGATTTTGAAAAGTTCATCACACGCTACGACACAAAAGACACACTGTTTTATCTTGACCCGCCGTATTGGGGGAATGAAACGGACTACGGCAAAGGCATCTTTTGCAGATCGGACTTTGAACGTTTGCGCGACTGTTTAACCGGCATTAAAGGCAAATTTATCTTGTCTTTAAATGATACGCCGCGAGTCAGAGAACTGTTCAAAGACTTCATCATTGAACAGGTTGATGTGACTTACAGCATCAGCAAAACAGGCTGTTGTCAACGAACAGAGGTGATTATAACGAACTAAAAAAAGAGGCGGTAAAACACCGCCTTTTTTATTACATTATAATTTCCCTATATCAATTTTAAATCCTTGCTTGTTCATTTCTTTAGCCAAATCAATTCTTGCTTGGGAAGCATTATTTAAGGGAATGTATATTAAACCGTTAATATCAGAAGGTTTTTCTATACGGTCAGGATCTTTAAGAAGAATCGCGACTTTTTCTGCACCAAATGTAGCTAGCATCATTCCTAATTCAAGTGCAACATTTTGTCGGACGCATGGTTTTTTATCATCTTCATGTCCATTTTCATAACGAAAATCATCCGGAGTCGCTAAAACGACAGCGAAATCCGCGGTTTCCTTTAACCTAAAAAGTTTTTCTATAATGGTGTTCCCTTGACTTGTTTCTTGCTCAAAAATAATGGGGTTTAGCTCCCATTTACGCAAACAAGCCTCCCATTCATTTCGTGTATGCTCATCATGTCCATAAACAATAAATACATTTTTAGGGGGCGCGCAAGATGCTTTGGTGTGAGGTTGTATTACTTCTGCATTTTTTGTAGGCAAAAGGCTGCGAAGCTGAGACTTCGCCGGCTCTTTTCCTTGAACATCCACTGTTCCTGTATTATACACATTAACTACCCCTCCATTGACTAATTTAATTTGAACGCCAAGTCCATTTTGTAAATTTTGTTCAGAAAGAATTTGAAGATTGTTATTTGATAATATCTGTTTAACTTCATCTAAGGTCATATTTTCCTCCTAAATAAGATAGACTTTATTTAGGTCAATATATTCTAATGTCAAGTAGGCGCAGGATAGTTTTAAATTAAATCTATCCTGCGTTTCTCCTTTTGAATCTGATTCTCAAAAAGTTAAAACCATTCTGCGCTTTAGTTAAAATCATCTTGCGCGCTACAGGGATATAACGGGATAAAAACAGTAGGAAACCTTAGTTTTCAGGCGGCAATGATGCTGCTTTTAATTTTTTTGCGCGAGATGGTTTTAACTTTTTTTGTAAAATACGGGATCATTTGAACTTTAAACACGCAAAAAAACAATGCCGGCCTTTTTAAAACGCCGGTTTCTGTTTTCCCCTTGATCCGCTTCAACCGGAGAAAAACGGAGCGGATTAATTAAAATATTTTTTAAGATACTGACCGGTAAAACTGTCGGGGCATAACGATATTTCTTCTGGGCTGCCCGCCGCGACGATTCTGCCGCCGTCTTTGCCGCCGCCGGGGCCCATATCGACGACATAATCCGCATTGCCGATCACGTCAAGATCGTGTTCAATCACAATAACGGTCGCGTTGTTTTCAATCAGTCTTTGAAAAACGCCGAGTAAAGACCGAACGTCAAGCGGGTGCAGGCCGATTGTCGGTTCGTCAAAGACGAAAACGGAATCTTCCTGTCGGCGTCCCATTTCGGAAGCCAGTTTTAACCGCTGTGCTTCTCCGCCCGAAAGACTCGGCGTCGCTTCACCCAAAGTCAGATAGCCTAGTCCCAGATCTTTTAAAACCTGAAGCCGTTGACGGACAATGTTCAAATCCCGGCAGGCCGTCAACGCATGGGTAATATCCATAGCCATTAACTCCGGCAAGGAACAGGTTTGTTTCGTTTTGGAAATATACCTGATTTCTGCCGCCTGCTTTGAATATCGCGCGCCTCTGCATTCCGGGCAGGGAATTTCCACGTCCGGCAGGAATTGCACGTCAAGACTGATACTGCCTGTGCCGTCGCATTCCGGGCAGCGCAGTTTTCCCGTGTTGTAGGAAAAATCGCCGGCTTCGTAACCCAGTTTTCGGGCGTCGTCCGTTTTGGCAAATACTTTTCGCAGTTCGTCATGGACATTTGCATACGTGGCAACCGTCGAACGGACATTTATGCCGATAGGGGCGGCGTCAATCAATTTGATTTGTTTAATTCCCGGCGCGCTGATGTTTTTAACGTGCGCCGGCAGTTTCTTTCCCGCAATCATATTTTCCAGCGCGGGAATCAGACTTTCTAAAACCAGCGTTGTTTTGCCCGAACCCGAAACGCCGGTAATAACGCTTAATCTGCCTTTGGGAAAGCGGACGTCAAGCGGTTTTACGGTATGAATTTCCGAAGTGGAAAGGCTGATTTCGCCTTTACCGAATATATCCGCGCTTTTTATGCGCGGCCGAACGCGGCTGTCGGCCTGACCGGATAAAAACGGGCCGATTTTGGAAGCCGGATTTTTTATCATGTCGGAGATCGTTCCAAGCGCAATGACTTCGCCGCCGTCGGCGCCCGAATCCGGACCCATTTCGATAATCCAGTCCGACTGTGATAAAATCTGCGTATCGTGATCGACAAGAACGACAGAGTTGCCGTCGGAAACCAGATCATGCATAACGGTATTTAGTCCCGTAATATTTGAAGGGTGCAGGCCGATTGAGGGTTCGTCAAGTACGTAAAGGACGCCTGTCGTGCGATTTCTGACGGAACGCGCCAGCTGCATTCTCTGTCTTTCGCCGGTAGACAGAGTTGACGCGGCGCGGTCAAGCGAAAGATAACCCAACCCCAAGTCTGTCAGGCGTTTGGCTGCCGACTGAAAGGAATCGCAGATGGATTCCGCCATCGGGCGCATTGTTTCAGGCAGTGAAGACGGTACTTTTTCAACCCATCGCGTTAATTCGGACAAAGGCATTTCGCAGGCGGCGTCCAGCGATATTCCCTGTATTCTGGGGGCTCTGGCGGCTTCGGACAGACGGGCGCCGCCGCAGTCGGGGCAGACGTCTTCCTTTAAAAACTTTTCAACGCGTTTCATGCCTTTTTCGTCTTTGACTTTTGCCAGAGCGTTTTCAACGGTGTATACGGCGTTGTAATAAGTAAAATCTATTTCGCCGGCCTGATTGGTGTTTTTTGATTTGTAAAAAATATGCTTTTTAACGGCCGGGCCGTGGAAAACAATGTCTTTTTCTTCTTTTGTCAGCATGCGGAACGGAATATCCGTGCGTACGCCCATTGCGCGGCATACGTCGGTCATCAGCGACCACATCAGGGATTTCCACGGCAGAACGGCGCCTTCGTCAATACTTAAAGAATCGTCGGCAATAAGCGCTGATTCGTCAACCGTTCGGACTGTGCCGACGCCGCCGCAACGATGACAGGCGCCCTGACTGTTAAAAGCCAGTTCTTCCGCGCCGGGAGCATAAAAATGCTGTCCGCATTCGGGACATGTCAGTTCTTTGCCGGCGGCGACCAAAAGCGTCGGTTTCAGATAATGGCCGTTCGGGCAACGGTGATTGGCCAACCTGGAATACATCAGTCTGAGGCTGTTGAGCAATTCGCTGCCTGTTCCAAAGGTGCTGCGTATGCCGGGGATTCCGGGGCGCTGGTGCAAAGCAAGGGCCGCCGGAACGTATAAAATTTCATCAACCTGCGCTTTTGCGCTTTGCGTCATGCGGCGTCTTGTATATGTTGACAAAGCTTCAAGGTAGCGTCTGGATCCTTCCGCGTATAAGACGCCGAGCGCGAGAGAAGATTTTCCCGATCCCGAGATTCCCGCAATGCCGACAATTTGATTTAAGGGAATATCAACGTCAATATTTTTCAAATTGTGAACGTTTGCTCCGCGGACAAAGATTTTATCGGGTTGTGATTTTTTGCTGTTCTGCATGGAAAAACGCCTGTTTAGTTTGATCGTTGCCGGTATTTTGCTTTGCGGCGTGTGAATTATACGGCGTTTCGCGGATAATTCAAGCGGCCGGGCAGAGCGGAAACATTATAAATCTTCGGCTAATTTCAGCATCAGCGCCTGTTTGATCAGGCGTTTTCTTTCCTGTAAAAAGAGGCTGAAATTTTCCTCGCTGAGTTCGATTAAGGGAATACAGCGTTCTTTTTTATATTCTTCTTTGTCTTTTCCTTTCCGCAGACAGTACGAATCCAGCCATTTTTCCGGGTTTTTGTCTTGTTTTTCCTGATTTTCGCCGGCTTCCAGCAGCTGCAGGTTCGCCAGATAATTTCCGCCGTCGTTCAACTGTTCTTTCGTCAGCGACGAAGCGGGATAAATGTGATCTTCATGATAGTTTTTGTCTTCAAAAGCCAGACCGGGCTGCAGCAAAGTCAGCAGTGACCATGAATCCTGCGATCCGTACTGGGCATTTTCGATCAATTGTTCCAAGCTTTCTTCGTTTGTGTCCATGTTTCTGTTCATTAAACGGGATTCCTGCCTGATTTCATTCAGCGGGAAATAACGGCCGGCCTTTTCAATAATATTTCTCAGCTTGTTCAGATAAGCCGTCGTCTGCGCGCCGAAAACCCGGTTGATGATGGACAGCTGTATCCACCGCAGTATCTTTTTTTTGTTTTCGACGTCCGGATTTGGCTGCCGGTTTTGATATAAAAATAAAGCCAAAGGCAGCACGATTAAATTAGAACGCAGATTGTCCCTGGAATATCCCAGTTCTTTGAAAACATGACAGGCGGCCTTTATGTATTTAACGATGTCGTTGAAAGATTTTTCAATCAGGCCGACGTTGTGGCGTTCAAAATTATCGGCTTTGAAAATCAGCGGCAGCCCTGTCAAAAACAGGCAGCCGCGCAGAAAAATGTCTTTGGGGATATTAAAGCGGCATTCGTCATTAATCGTGTCGATCGCCTGATTGATTTTATCCCGGCCGTCACCCCATTGGTTGATAATGACCGACATCAGCAGATCCGTGTACCCCAGGGGCGTGCCGCCGGAATTGATGCGGACGAATATCTGCAGTACCCGGTCAAATGATTTTGTGTCTTCTTCAAAATAGCTGACAACCTTTTTTTCAACGAAGTTTTTATATAGATCGCTGAAAATATCGCCCAGCCTGTCTTTCATTTCCTCAGACGCCCGCGAATAAATATCGCCTAATTTTTTACGGTAATCTTTATCTGTTTCAAAATCCAAAATATCGCCGACTTTGAACCAGAGGAATTTTTGACTGTCGTTTTCTTTTTGAACTTCTTCAACGGTTTTAAATTTAAATTCGTAATTGTCGGAAGTATTTTCCAAACAGGGGTCTTTTTGATAAAAAAGATTGATATATAAGTATTTTTTTTCATAATTTTCGGCTTTATTGTACTTGGTTCTCGGTTTATGCAGATTCAGCCAGCCAAGCAGCCCCAGATACAAAGCGGTCAAACGCTGCTGACCGTCCAGAACGGCAGTCAGTTTTTTTTCGCCGGCCGGATTATATTCCGGATTATGGCAGGATTGCGGCGCATATTCGTCATATTTTTTTAAAAACTCATAAAATTTGTATTTGCAATCCGAATCGTGTTCGTAATTCCAAAATAGCATGGATCCGAAAGGATAACCGGACATGACCGAATCAAACAGTTGTTCTATTTGTTCGTAATTCCATACCAGTTCTCTTTGAATAACCGGAAGGACATATTCGTTGTTTTTAATTCCCATAACTATTTTTTTTATTTCTTTTTCCGGCATAAGGCTGTATTCCGCTGATTGTTTTTACCGTTTGACCGTACCATAATTTATGCGCAATATAAAACAGACTTTTGTCGTCAAGCATGTCTTTGAACCGTTTTATGGTCAATCGAAACAAAGTTATAAAATCGCTGTCTGCGCTAAAAATAAAGGCTGCGAACTTTCGGTTTTTCGGGAATTAAGGGCTTCATAATTTTGTTTTCTGGCGGCGTCCGGTATTTACGCATTCAAAGCCGTTTTGGCGGCGAAATGCCGGTAAGCGCATGAAAATAATATCATATTAGTTGAATTGATTAAAAATTTATTGTTTTAAAAAAATGAAATGACATCAAAAATCAACGACATCAAATTCACACCTAAAAAGTGCTCTAGTCATAGGGCTATAGCTTAATGTCTATATTGACCTGTAATGTATCGAATATATATCTTAAAAGTGTATTCCGATTGAATAAACAATTTTAAGTTTATTAGAGGGAATACAAAAAGTACTGATGTTTTTCATAAGACTGTTTCTATCATGAAATATTGGGACGGTAAAGGAGATAATAATAAATCGTAAACGTCGTTTTTGTTTCTTACATGAACTTTGTTGAATTCGAATTAAGAGGGATTTTAGGAAACGAAAGCGGTAATTTATTTTACCGGCCGCGTGACATATTTGGAATCAAAATAATGAAAGGCCTGTGCAATCTTTAGATTGCACAGGCTGATCTTTTTATCCGGCAGAAATAAAATGTGACGCTTTGTTTCTTTCGCTGAAACGGGAATTATCAAAGATTGTTTTCATGCTTTTTTGTTTTGTAAAAAATGTTCCTGATAACAGACCGTCAAATCGGTGTTTCAATCTGTCGAAAAAAACGTTACACTTTTATGAATTAGACTAATTGACAGGGAGAGACATATGGCTGATAAGACTAAGGCCGAATGCCGCGATGAACTGGTGTGGAATGAAGTTCCGCATTTAATAGAACCGATTTACAAAGTTGACGAACGCCCTGATAAAATGTGGGAAGCCCTGCTGTACGGTTGGCAGCACACGCTGATAGATATGGGGACGCCTTTGGTTCTGCCGATTGCCGTCGCCGCGGCGTTGCAGCTGTCCGCAGAACAAAGCATTGCGATGATCAGCGCTACGCTGTTCGTTATGGGGATCAGCACGCTGCTGCAATCGACTTTCGGCAATCGTCTGCCGGTCATTCAGGGGCCGTGCAGCACGACCGGGGCGACGATTATTTCAATGACAACGCTTTTCCCGGCTTCGGCCATATGGGCGGCCATATTCTTTTGCGGTTTTATAGAATTTTTAGTCGGCGCTCTCGGATTGTTAAAATATATCCGTGTCCTGTTCCCGATGACTGTCGCGGGGCTGGTTATTACGTGCATCGGCCTGAACCTGGGAGTCATGGGGGTCAGCTGGATCGTTGAAGGTGCCGATATGGTCAATTTGTTTTTGGGAACAACCGTTATTTTGGTAACCTGTATTTTCAGATTCCTGATGCCGAATGTGCTGAAAGGCGTTTTGTCCCGCGGCGCGATTTTATTTTCCATTTTAATTGTCGGCTTGGGAATCGCTCCTTTTGTCAGAGAAATGAACTGGCATGAAGTTGCCGTGCGCCCCTGGTTCGCTCTGCCGGATTTTTTCCCGTTCGGACACCCGTTTAAAGGTTGGACTTTTATGCACGGAGCGATATTGGGATTGTTGGTGGCTATTTTGGGGTCCGTTGTCGAAATGTTAGGAGATTTCGCCGCGACTTCGGCTGTCTGCGGCATACCTTACCGTGTTTCGCACATGAATAAAGGGGTCAGAACTATCGGAATCTGCAATATGATCGCACCGCTGCTGGGATCCGTCAGCGTAACCAGTTACAGCCAGAATTCGGGCCTGATTGCCAATACGCGCATCGCCAGCCGCTTTGTCATACAAATCGGCGCCTGTTTTATTATTTTATACGGGCTGTGTCCGAAATTCGCGGCTTTGCTGGCTATTATTCCTCAGGCGGTGCAGGGCGGCGTTTTTGTACTGGTCTGCTGTTCCATTACAATCGCCGGGTTAGAACTGCTGCATACGGTGCCGCAGACGGACGGAAATAAAATGCTGATCGGATTGACGCTGTTGTTCGCATTGGGGACTCCGATGTATTTTAACGCACCCGAACATGCATATTTCATTGAAAATCTGCCGATGTTCGCACGTTTGCTGCTGTCTAACAGCATTGTGCTGGCCGTTGTTGTCGGAACGGCGCTGAATGTGTTGATTAACCACATACTGCTGCGTCTTTCTCCGGATAAAAACGGCTGATTTCGCTGTGATTATGTTTGCAAGGAAAGCGCGCGTGTCGTATAGTGCCTGCATTTATAATGTCCAGACCGGCAGGTGAATGTGTTTCAAAAAATAAAGGCCAAGTTCTTAACTTTGGCGGTCGTTAAAAATTATTTGAAAATTTATCCTTATGTCCGTCCGTATTGGGGCAGGGCGCTGATCGCGGTTTTGATCACAATTCCGATCGGGTCTTTTGACGCTTTGACGGCGTGGATTTTAAAACCTTATATGGACGTCGTTCTTGTTGAAAAAAACATTCAGGCTGCTTCTTTTATGCCTTTGCTGATCGTTGTTGCCAGCGCGTTTCAAAGCCTGTGCAATTATGCCGCCGTTTATTTGAACACATGGGTCGGACAGAAAATCACCAGTGATTTAAAAACCGATATGTATAAAAAACTGATGCAGGAAGATACGACGTTTTTTGACAGATCTTCTTCCGGCTTGGTTCAAATGCGTTTTAATAATGACGCCGATATGGCGTGCAGCGGCCTGCTGGCAAACCTGAAGCTGTTTACGACACGTATTTTTTCGTCAATTTCACTGATCTGTGTTTTATTGTATAACTCCTGGCAGCTGACAATCGTTGCTTTGATCTTTTTATTCGGAGCGCTGCTGCCGTTGACGCGCGTGCGCAAAAAAATTAAAGAATTGATGAGCCGGCAAGTTTCTGCCGGAGGGCTGATTACAACTCATTATATTGAAACGTTCGGCGGAAACAGGGTAATCACGTCTTATAACCTGCATGATTATCAAATGAAAAAATTCAGGGAGAGTCTGCGGTTTATTTTTAAAATCAGCATGAAAATGGTGCAAAAAACCGGCCTGTTGTCTCCGTTGATTCATTTTATCGTATCTTTGGGAATCGCGGGCGTTATCTGGTTGGGCAGTTATTTGATCGTACACGGGCAGATTTCCAGCGGGAATTTTGTTTCTTTTATTGCCGCTTTGCTGATGCTGTATACGCCGATTAAAGGGCTGGGAACCAATTTTACGGCCGTGCAGATGTCTTTTCTGGCGATGGACCGCGTTTTTGAAATTTTAAACGAACAGCCGAAAATACATAATCCGGACAATCCCGTCGTTTTAAACGGCGTTCATCAGGGGATTGAATATAAAGACGTCTGCTTTTCCTATTTGCCCGGAAAACCTGTTTTGGAAAATATCAATTTAAAAATCAAAGTCGGGCAAATGGTTGCTTTCGTCGGTAATTCCGGCGGCGGAAAAACGACGTTCGTCAACTTGCTGCCGCGTTTTTACGATATTGACAGCGGGTCGATTTTAATTGACGGGCATGAAATCCGGCAGATTGATCTGCGTTCTTTGCGTGATAATATCGCCGTCGTTTTTCAGGATAACTTTTTATTTTCCGGGACAATTCTGGACAATATTACGCTGGGCATGACGAATTATACGGAAGAACAGTTGCAGCAGGCCGTTAAAAATGCCTGTCTGGACGAATTTGTTTCCGAACTGGATAAAGGGCTGATGACCGATATCGGCGAACGCGGCATTTTGCTGTCTGGCGGGCAAAAACAGCGCGTGGCTATTGCCAGAGCATTTTTAAAGAATGCGCCGATTGTTATTTTAGACGAAGCGACTTCGGCTTTGGATAATAAATCCGAAGCGATCGTTCAAAAAGCGATTGATAATTTAATGGCGGACAGAACCGTTTTGGTGATTGCGCACCGTTTGTCAACAGTGCAGAACGCGGATATGATCGTTGTGATCAATCACGGGCGGATCGTGGAACAGGGAACGCATGAAGAGCTGCTGGCAATGGACGGCGAATATGCCGGATTGTATGAGGCGCAGTTCAAAGCCAGAAAACACGAAGAAGCTTAATCCGGCAGAGATTTCGGAAATAAAAGAAGAACTGAAAAAACAAAAGCGTATCTGAATTTCGGATATGCCATATTCAAGAATTCGGGAAGTTATTTGTTCCACAGCCACGCGGCGCCTCTGACTCCGCTGGAATCGCCGTAAACCGCTTTTTTTAACTGAGTCAGAACCGTATCGGAAAAGACGTACTTCGGCCATAATTTCGGCAGCGTCGTGTAAAGCCTGTCGACATTTGACATACCGCCGCCCAAAACAATGACATGCGGGTCAAGAATGTTAATAACGGCGGCAGTGGCTCTGGCCAGACGGTCTTCGTAAATCTGAAAGATTTTTTCGGCTGTTCTGTCGCCTTTGATCATATCGTCAATGATTTCGGGAGTGGATTTTGCTTGTCCGGTAATGCGCAGATATTCTTTGGCCAAAGCCGGGCCGGACAAAACGGTTTCAATGCAGCCGTTGCGACCGCAGTAGCAGGGCAGATTGCCGGATTCTTCGGAATTCAGCCCCGGCTGCGGGTTATGCCCCCATTCGCCGCAGATCGCATTTGCCCCCTGCAGCAGACGGCCGTTGACAACGATTCCCGAACCGACGCCCGTTCCCAAAATAACGCCCCAGACAATGTCTTTATCCGCGCCGGCTCCGTCAGTGGCTTCAGACAAAGCCAGACAATCGGCGTCATTCGCCAGACGAATCGGCCGTCCCATTGCCTGAACCAGATCTTTGTCAAAAGGTTTGCCGTTCAGCCAGGTCGAATTGGCGTTTTTAATCAGGCCCGTTGCCGGAGATAAAGCGCCCGGCAGTCCTATTCCGACGGTTCCCGTTTCATTTAATTCCTTTTCGGCCGTTGAAACCAAAGAACAAATGCTGCGAATGACTCCTTCATAGGTACGTTCCGTCGAAATACGCCGTTTGTAAATGATTTCAGAGCTGTTCTGTCTGAGCGCGGCAATTTCCGTTTTTGTGCCGCCCAAGTCGATGCCAAAACGTAAAGTCATCTTTTTTTCCTTTATTCTAAGCGATAATATCAGGCAGCAGCATGTTTTCCAGCCGGGCGATTTCGTCTTTCAGCGCTAATTTGCGTTTTTTCAGCCGCTGAATGCGAATCTGGTCGATTCCCGGTTGGGAAATAATATTTTCGATCAGAAAATCCAAATCTCGATGCTCTGTTTTTAACGCAGCCAGCTGTTGTTTAATCCGGTCTTGAGTAAGAGATTCCATAGTGTTACGGGGCCTGTTAATAAAAAAATCTCCAAAATATTCATTTTAGACTAGCAGAAAAGTAAGAAAAAAGGTATTGCTTTCAATGAAAAAAGAATCACTGGGTTCATTCTTAGGAGTTTTAAAAATGCCGCAAATCAAGAGAATTGGTGTTTTAACAAGCGGCGGCGACTGTGCCGGCCTGAACGCCGTCATTCGCGCCGTTGTTCATCGTGCGATCTGGACGTATGGGTGGGAAGTTTACGGGATCCTTGACGGAACCGACGGTTTGACTTTCCGTCCGCTGCGTTACCGCAAAATGTCGATTGCCGATTTTCATGCGCCGTATGCCCGTCTGGGCGGCACAATGCTGGGAACGATTAACAAAGGCAGCCCCTTTGCTCACCCGATGCCGGACGGAACGACAAAAGATCTGACCGAAGATTTCGGGGCAGGGTGCCGTGAATTGGGATTGGACGCTTTGGCCGTGATCGGCGGCGACGGGTCTATGGCGATTGTTTCCCGTCTGTGCCGCGGCGCGGGCGTCACAATGGTCGGTATTCCCAAAACGATTGATAACGATACCCCGATTACGGAACATTCCGTCGGCTTTTCAACGGCGCGCGACGTTTGTGTCGAAGCTTTGGACCGCTTGGATTCGACGGCTTCTTCGCATCACCGTGTCATGATCTGCGAAGTTATGGGACGCGACGCCGGACATGTCGCGCTGCATTCGGCGATTGCCGGCGGCGCCGACGTCTGCCTGATTCCCGAAGTTCCTTATACGTTGGAAGGTGTTGTCCGCAAGCTGCATTTAGTGCGCGAACAGGGCCGTGATCATGCTTTGGTCGTCGTTGCCGAAGGGGTAAAAACACCTGACGGACAGAATATTTCCGTCGCACAGGTTGACGGCGTGCGTTACGGCGGTATCGGTCAGTATTTAAGCGCCCGGTTAAATGAAATTGATCCGCGGTTTTCAACGCGCGTCACTGTTTTGGGGCACGTGCAGCGCGGCGGCGTTCCTGCGGCTCATGACCGTTTGGCGGCGTCCTGTTTCGGCGTTCATGCCGTCGACGTGCTGGCTCAGGGGAAAACGGACCGCATGGTTGTGTGGAAAAGCGGGACGATTACGGACGTCGGATTGGACGAAGTCGCCGCGATCGGAACGGCAAAAGTTGATCCGAACGGTATGGTTGTTAAAACCGCCCGCGGTCTGGGAATGTATATCGGCGAATAAACGAATACCGTGTTTCTTTTTATCGGGGAAGAAAACCTTTCTTCCCCGATTTTTATTTTTCTTTCAAATAGTTTTGAAAAGAGATATACTAAATTCAGTCTTTAAAATTCTATCCTGTGGAGGTATTGCATGAAGGAAGAAACAGCTCATTTGCAGGCGTTAAAAGCAAAACATGCTGCTTTGGACGAAGAAATTGCAAAAGAAATGGCGCGTCCGCTGCCCGATGAAACGACTATTTCCAATTTGAAACGTCAGAAATTGAAAATCAAAGAAGAGATTGAATCCGAAACCGGATCTGCTTCGTAATTCTATTTTTTTAATACTTTGCAATGCCGTTCCGAACAGGGGCGGCATTGTTTTTTTCAGATATAACAACGGCGGGG
>URSF01000045.1 GCA_900550445.1 uncultured Rhodospirillaceae bacterium
CCGAACCCTTTCGGGTTCCAATCGGGCAGCTCAAAACCAAATAAAAACCCCCTGCAAAAAATTCGCAGAGGGTTTTTATTTGGTGAGCGTGCCGGGATTCGAACCCGGGGCCACTTGATTAAAAGTCAAGTGCTCTACCGGCTGAGCTACACGCCCTTAACAGAACGACAACATATAGACCTATCGGTCTGAGGTCAATAGTTTTTTTTCTTTTTTTGAAAAAAATTATGCCGTCAGTTCGGCAAGGGCGTTTTCCGTCGTTTCATTCCACGTTTTAAAAACGTCTATGTTGGCTTTATAAGCAAAAGAAGCCGTCATCATATTGACGGTTTCTTCTATAAAAACATCTTCGCTGGCGGTAAAAGCCGTTGACTGAACGCCGATGGCCTGAACGCCGTTGATCGGCGCAACGCCGCTTTGTTCCTGTTGCTCGGGAACACTGAAAGCATTAATAATTTTATCCGCGCTTTTTTCAAAGCGGATTTGAGCCGACTGTATTCCAGATAAAGCTGCACGCGTAATCATCATGCCGATATCCTCCGCTTATCCGAATCCCTGCGTTTTCTTTTTCAAGGGATCTTCGGATTGTTCGATCGTGCGTTCGTATGTTTCAATACGTTTTTCCACTTCCTGAACAGAAATGAAAGGAATGTATTTTTCCTGAAACTGCAGCTGAATTTCTGTGGACATTTCGCCGTTCAATGCCGAATAAGGAATGGAAACAGAAGTTTCCTGAGAATCCTGTTTGGGAACAAAAACCGGAGAATCGTCCCCGCCCGGTAAATATTGCTCTGTCGCGGATCCGATGTTTGTCGAGTCGTTAACGGCGGAAATAGAAGCACTTACCGACGCCGGCGATGCCGCGCGGACGCCGTTCAGCTTGACTACCGAGGTCGTGTGCCCTACTGGCGCACCTGATGTGACCTTTGCAGATGACATTTCTATCCACCTTTAAAAGACTTCATTTTCCTTTAAAAATCTTCTCACGTTTTGTTAACTTTGTCAATGAAAATAGAAGGAACCGCGCCATAAATACGTTGATAAAACAAAAGAAATCATGCTCGTTTATTTTAATCCGCAACGCAGCAGCAGTTCATCATTATTTATGATGGTATTGACAGCTCCCGCGGCGGCAATGGCGCCTTGATCCAGAATGACGGCATTCTGACAGATTTTCTGCGCCAAAAACAGATCGTGGGTCGCAATAATGCAAGTCTGCGGCAGCGAATTTAAAATCTCGGCAAATTCGCGCTTTCCGCGGGGATCCAGCTGACTGGTCGGTTCGTCCAGCAGCAAAATATCCGGATGTAACGCCAATACGCCGGCCAGCGCGGCGCGTTTCTTTTCTCCGCCGGATAGTTCTCGGCAAGGAACGTCTTTTAAGTGAGAAATGCGGAATTGTTTTAAAACGGCCGTCATTTCCGTCTCGATTTCCTCTGCGTTTAAGCCGGCGTTGATTAAACCGAAACGAATGTCGTCGGCAACTGTCGGCATGAACAGCTGGTCGTCCGCATTTTGAAAAATAAATCCCGTGCGTCCCGTTAATCCGGCGATGTTTCCGGTGTCGGGGCGGATCAGTCCGGCCAGAACGGCCAGCAGAGTTGATTTACCTGCGCCGTTGGCTCCCAACAGTGCGGTTTTTGCACCGGACTGCAATGTCAAAGAAATATCGGACAACGCTTTGCGTCCCGTCGGATAAGTCAGACAAATTCCCTGCAGCGTAATCATGACAGTCCTTTCCTGAGCAGCAAGCAGCAAAAAACGGCGGCCAGAGAAACGGCGATATCTTTAAAGCCGATACGGGCCGAAGGGAAAGAAGCCGTCTGTAAATTAAAGTTTCGGCAGGTCATTGCCTGATGTATTCCGTCGGCGCGGTCCAGACAGCGCAGCAGTAAATTTCCCGCCAGATATTTCCATTCCGCGATTTTGGGAATATGGCGACGCGAACGCAGCTGAAAAGCCCGCTTCAAGTTAACGGCTTCATATGAAATCAGATCCAGATATCTGCAGATGAAAAATAATTGAAATATAAAAAAACGCGGACATTTTAAAGTGTTAAAAACAGCCAGAACGTCTTCTATACGGGTAACGGAGGCAAAAATTAAGGCCGTCAGGCAGCAGGCCGCGGCTTTCAGCAGCAGAACCGCCGTAAAGACAGGCGGCGCAAAAAACAAGTTGCCCGCGGCCAGACAGAAAACAGGCGTCATGGCCGGAACGAACAAACGGGCGGGAATTCTGATTTTAATCAGGGACACCGCGGGGAAAAAGGCAAAAACGCAGGCCGCCGTCAGCGCGTCCTGCGGCAGCCCGGCGGCGGCAATCAGGTATGACACGGTAAAAACCAGCTTGGAAAAAGGGGAAATCAAGCTGACTGCGCCTTTTTTCTGCCGGTTATTCTGATCAGTGCAAAGATGAATACCGCCGTGATGACAACGCCGGCAATACCGGCCAAAGCCGTACTGTCCGCAATATTGTAGTCCGCAAAAACGGCTTGCAGTGAAGCCGGTAGTTCAAAAGATTCTCCGGCCGTTTTTAAAATGCTCCATTCCAAACCGTCCGGCAGTTCAGAAGCCGTCAAAGACAATGCGCCGCCGATTATTAACGCGGCCAGCCCCAATCCGAAGCAGGCTTGCGGTTCGGCGTCGCGGCCGTTTTCCGCAAACAATTCGGGACGGTATTGATATAAAAAAGCCAGAATTAATCCCGTAGTAATTCCTTCAACCAGTCCGATTGCCAGATGAATCGGCAGCATCAGGGCGGCAAAAACGCTGAAAGGCAGCTGCGTTACGCCGGAAAGAAACGTTTCCGCGACAACACCGAAAGCGCCCAGTTCGACGCCGGCCAGAGCGGATAAAATACTGGCCGTCATCAGTCTTTTTTTGTTAAATCCTTTGGCTGTCAGCGGCTTGAAAATCAACGGATAGGCAATAAAGCAGGCAAAGAAAGCCATATTGAAAACGTTGCAGCCGTAAGCCAGCAGCCCGCCGTCGGCAAATAAAAGCGCCTGCAGCAGCAGGATTGCCGCCATTACCGTAAAAGCGCGGAAAGGTTTAAGAAGCACGGTCAACAGCAGCGCGCCGCCCAAATGGCCGCTGGATCCCGTTGCGGGAATGGTAAAATTAATCATCTGGGCGGCGAAAACGAACGCTCCCAGAACGCCGGCCAAAGAGGCCGTCCCGTTGTCGTTTTCGCGGCGTATGCGATACAGAGAATATCCTAAAATTCCGGTCGAAACGACTGTCATGACGCCGCCGACGGCGGGGGAAACCAAAGCATCTGCCATATGCATGTTTTATTCTCCTGTTCTTGACTTTAACGCTGTGCTCTGAATAACGATCGGGACGGCTCGGACGGCTTTTTCGGGCAAAGGACACGCCGCAACACAAGCACCGCAACCGATGCAGTACTGTGCGGATAAAACGGCTTTTCGTTTGCCGTCAATCTCTTTGATTTCAACCGCTCCTCTGGGGCATTTTCTGACGCATGATCCGCAACCGGCACATTTGTCTTTGAAAAATTGAGCCATTGCAATCCGGCGTTTTTGCTTTTCCGCCAAAGTCAATGATGCCAAAGCTCCTGTCGGACAAACATCGCAACAGGCGTGACAATCATATAAACAGTAGTCTTTGCCGTATTCCAGATGAACCGTCGAGTATTCTTTTGATTTCGGGCGCAAAACTTTTCCTTTGCAAACCGAAACACATAATTGGCAATTCGTACATTTCGCCGCAAATTCTTGCGGTGTCGAAGCTCCCGGAGGGCAAATCGGACGAAGGGCCTGAGAGTCTGTTTCTTCGGCATTGATATGATTGGCAAAGACAACTCCCGCTCCGACTGCCGCCGCCGTTGTAAACGTTCCTGTTAAAAATCCGCGGCGGGACAAGTCCGTCTTTTGCGGTAGGGCTTCTTTTTTCTTAAAACCGACCGCCTGAACCGGACAAAAGGCGGTACACTTTAAACAGCGCACGCAACGTTCGTTGTCCAAAGTTTTTTCAGCGGGATTGATGCAACCGGACGGACAGACGGAAACGCATTTCCCGCATTTAACGCACTTATCTGACAGGCGCATTTTAAACGGACTGATTTTGGCGCACAGTCCCAAGATCGTTCCGACAGGGCAGACGGAGGTGCAAAAAACACGTTTTTTCCAAACGGACAGCAATACGATCAGGGCAAAGATTATGCTGCCGGCAACGTAATGCGGGTTTTTGAAAAAAGCAGCGATACGTCCGAAATTGGAATACGGGTCAAGCCATGCGGCGGCGGTAATGCTGCCGACCCCGGCTGCAGCCAAAACAAAGCCCGCAATGGCGTACCGCAGCTTTGCCCGGTTCGCGTCCGGTTTTGATTTGCGCCGTGCCGCAAAAGCGATTATGTCCTGCAGAATGCCGAAGGGGCAAATGACGGAACAATAGAATCGGCCGAACAAAACCGTTAAGAGCAAAATAACGCCCGTAACGATAAAGGCTTTTCTGTCAAAAGCGGCAAGCAGCTGGCCTTTGACCGACGGAGCAAATTCCTGAAATCCGGCAAACGTCAGACAGACGGCCGCGAAAATAATGCCGGCCGCTGCCAGACGCAGCAGATAAGGCAGGGGAAGTTTTTTCTTTTTCATTTTTTATGCCTGTGAAGTTTCTTTATATAATGCCGCAATTTCTTTCAGTTTTTCGCGAATGGGCAGATGCTGCGGGCAGTGTTGTTCGCACAGACCGCATTCAATGCACTTGTCCGGCGTGTTTCCCGTCGGCGTCGCCAGCTTGTAATTACGTGTAAAGACAAGACCTTTTCTGCCTTCGTCCGTTGTCTTATAAGTATTGTATGCCGCAAACATCGCCGAAATGGGAATCCCCATCGGACAGTCTTTACAGTAATCGCAGCCCGTGCAGGGAATGGCTCCCGCGGACATGTAAATCTGACGGGCGCGTTCCAGCGTTTCACGTTCTTTGTCCGTCAAAGGGCGGAAATCCGTCAGGGCGTTGATATTGTCTTTTAAATGATCCATGACGTTCATGCCGCTTAAAACGGTCAGGACGTTCGGCAGCGAAGCGACATACCGTAATCCCCATGCCGCCGCTGTTGCGTTCGGATCCGCCGTTTTTAACACTTTTACGGCATTTTCGTTCAACACGGCCAGATTGCCGCCGCGCAGAGGTTCCATGACAATGACGGGCAGATTGTGCTGTACGGCCAGCTCATATTGACGTTTGGCATTTTGCAAAGTCCAGTCAACATAGTTGATCTGCAGCTGAACAAAATCCCATTTGTGATTATTCAGGATTTTTTCCAAAACGTCCGGCGTATCGTGAAAGGAAAATCCCAGATTTTTAATTTTTCCTTCTTCTTTTTTCTTTAACAGCCTGCCGTAAACGTCATGTTTGACGGCGTTAGCATAACGAGCTTCGTCCAAAGAATGAACAAGATAATAGTCAAAGTAGTCTGTCTGACATTTTTTAAGCTGTTCGTCAAAAATACGGTCAACGTCGTCAGGCGATTCGATCAGCCATGTCGGACATTTGTCGGCCAGATAAAAACTGTCGCGCGGATATTTTTTTAATAAGGCGCCGGTCGCCGTTTCCGATTTTCCGCCCAGATAAGGCCAGGCCGTGTCGAAATAATTCACACCGTGACGGACGGCATAATCGAACAGCTCTCCGGTTAATTCCATATCGACTTCGCCATTTTTCATCGGCAGACGCATACACCCGAATCCCAGCAGAGAAATCTGCTTTTGATTATGATTGCGCGTCGTTACGTTGCGCTCCTGCGCCGCGGCCGGCAAGGACGGCAGTGTTCCGATGACGGCTGCCGCGGCGGCAAGCGTCGCGTTTGTTTTTAAAAATTCACGTCTGTCCATTGAATTACCCCCCTTTTGATCAGTTCACTGTATAATTTTCGGAGTCTAAATCTTAAGGTTAACTTTAAGTCAATACATTTTTATTGAATTTTCGTATTTTTCGGCTAGCGTATCCCTTGTTGCGGAGAAAAATAAAATGTGTCTGGTTTTTGAAGCGGTCAAAAATAACGATCTGAAAACGTTGAAAGAAGCTCTGAAACACGATAATTCCGATGAAGATTTAAGAGGCGCTTTGCGTAACGCTGCCGAACTGGGGCTTTTACCTTTGGTCAAATGCCTGGTGCGGGCGGGCGTTCGCGATGATTGGGCGGTTGTGGCGGCCGCTTCGTTTGCTTCCGTAAAGGTCGTGCGGTATTTATGCCGTTGCTGCGGCGGGAATTTAAACGCGGCGTTGATCGGGGCTGCGGCGCACGGACGCGCCGAAAACGCGCGCTTTTTATTGACCGCCGGCGCGGAAACGTTTGACGAGGCTTTGGCCGACGCGGTTCTGAGAGGATACGACGATATCGCAAAATTGCTGTTAAAACGCGGTGCGGATCCTTTCGCGCCGGTTTACGGCGGCAGGACGGCGGCGCAGATGGCTGCCGGGCGGGCGGACAAAACGCTGCTTTCATTGTTTGAACAAAAGAAAAAAACAGAATAAAAAATATCTGATCGGGCTATTGAAATTAAAAAGATTATTTTATAACTTGATTAACATCTTTCCGAATGAAAGCAGATAAATGCTTAGAATTGAAGAATTATTGACCGCTTTGTGGGATCAGGATTTTCAAACGTTGTCTGATCCTGAAATCGTTTTGCTGTTGTATGCGGTTTTATTTGTCATACTTGTTTTGGAAAACGGATTCCTGCCGGCGACGTTTTTGCCGGGCGACAGTCTGTTGCTGCTGACGGGGACTCTGGCGGCCCATGATATTATTGACTTTTGGAAAATTCTGGGGGTTTTGACGCTGGGGGCTTCGATCGGGTCGGAACTGGGGTATCTGCAGGGAAAATGGTTAAGCGAAACAAAAACCGTTAAGCGCTGGCTGTCGCATATTCCCCGGAAATACCATAACAGAACCAGAGTAATGCTGCATAAATACGGTATACTGGCCTTACTGATGGCCAGATTTACGGCTTTTGTCCGCACGATGATGCCGTTGTTTATCGGTGTTTCCGGAATGGAACGCCGGCAGTTTCATGTTGTTAACTGGATCAGCGGCTTTTTGTGGGTCGGTTTGCTGGTGTCGTTAAGCTATTCTTTAAGCCATACGGAGTTTTTTCAGCGTTATCAAAGCGCGGTTATGACGATTTTAACGGTGATCCCCGTGGTTCTGCTGGCTTTCGGACTGTTGACTTCCGTTTATTTTATCTGGAAAAGCCGGCAGGAACGAAATGCTTGATTTAAATTCCGGCAGCCGTATTATTCGGGAATTTTCCGAAGAAAGCCTGATGGAATACGTCCGCTGTCTGACCGCCGGAGAAATAAAGACCATCATTATTTTGGGACGCGTCCGCAGCGGTAAAACGACAAAGCTGCTGAAATTGATCGACTGTATTTCCGATTTGGGATTGCATGTCGGCGGTATCTGCCAGCCAGAAAACGACGGCGTTTATTTTGCGCGGGATCTTGAAACGACGGAATGCCGCTGGATTGCCAGACGGGAAAATGATTCTGTGTTTTTTAATCCGGACACTTTTGATTGGGCGGCGCAAAAAATTATTCATGCCAGAAAAAGCGGCGACGTTTTGGCCGTTGATGAAATCGGCCGACTGGAAAGTCTGGGGAAGGGACACCTTTCCGCAGTGCTGCGTCCCGTAAAAGATGAGAAGATCCGCCTGCGTCTGCTGGCCGTCAGAGATGACGTGCTGAGCGACGTCTGCCGTTTTCTGCCGCCGGTTGACGGTGTGGTGCGCGTGTGAAAATGAGGGCGGAAAAGTAAAAAAAAGCTTAAAAATCAAAGAATTTAAGAAAAAGTTCCGTCATTGTTTTTGTCAATATTTTTGGAAAATTTGTTTCCGGACGCCGGATCGTTTTGACTGTCCGGCGCAGCAATCTTTTTAAGGGCTGAGGTTTTCGAGTCGGTTTTTATATGTTTGACAAAATGTCGTCCGATCACCCTGCGGTCATAAATGAAAACAAAGCCGTACAAAGGCGGAAACGCAGACTTTTTATATAGTGTGCGCCCGGATATTCATGAAGACGGAAAAAACGCTTTTTTAGGTTTTTAGCCAAAAAAACAACGGATTTTTTTCTTTTTCGCTTTTTTGCGGAATCGATTCTTTTAAAAAAATCTATGAAAAAACAATGTGTTTTTTTTCGTAAAACCTTTCGCCGGACGGCCCGTTCGTTTATCGTCCGGACGTCTGCGGGACAGGGAAGGTTTTCAGGGCCGAGGAAATAAAAAAACATAGAGAAAAGACGTATCTCTTTGATGTAAAAAGCAAAAAAAGGACATATCGGAAAATCTGCCTTTCCGTGTGCCGGGTTAGCCGGAAAAGTTTCCGAAAAAATAATTTTTTTCTAAAAAAAGTGTGGCAAAAGCCAAAAAAGTATCATATTATTCTTAATAACGCAGAATTTAACAATTCATAATCATGGGGTCACAAATGGCTATTTTAAATGAGTACGAACTGCACCGTTTGGCTGTTATGGCAGGCATTGACAGCCACGCAACGATTGAAAACAAACAATCGCTGCTGATTGCTTTGGACGTTTTAAAACCGCAGGGAAACTTGTCTGATCAGGAATATGCCCGGGAAATCAGCAACACGCTGAACAAGGCGATGGACGATCAGTATGCTTCCGCTTTGGGCCCTGTCTGCGTGATGCGCAAGGACCGCGAAAAAGAAGTCGAATTCGTCGTTCCGGCGGGAAAGGAAAACGAACAGCTGAGCTGGTCCGTGCAGGAAGAAAACGGAAACCGCCAGACCGGCGTTGTCAACATGGCCGACACGCGGCTGAAATACGATGACGAAGGCAAACCGATGATCCGTGAAATCAACGGCGTTAAGTATGAAAAACGCACGTTTACGATGCCCGCGGATTTTGATATCGGCTATCATCGTCTGGAAATGGAAATTCCCGGCCAGCCCAAAGCGTCGACCCGTATGATTTATGCCCCGACAAAATGTTATGATCCGATCGATATCAAAAACGGCGGAAAAGCATGGGGGGTTCCCGTTCAGTTATATGAACAGCGTTCCGATGAAAACCAGGGAATCGGCGATTTTTCGGATTTGGCGGAAATTGCCGACACGGTCGGAAAAAGCGGCGCCGGCATTTTGGGGGTCAACCCGCTGCATGCGATGTTCCCCGAAGCCGCGGAAGAAGCTTCTCCGTATTCTCCGGCCAGCCGGACATATTTCAACCATGTTTATCTGGACGTGACGGCCGTTCCCGAATTTGAACAAAGCAAAGAAGCGACGACTTTGTACGATTCCGCCGAATATACGGCAAAACGCCGCAAAGCTCAGGATTCTTCGGACGTTGATTATACGGCGGCTTTTGAATTAAAAACGCCGGTGTTGGAAAAATGTTACGACCAGTTTGTGAAAAACGGTTCCGCGGAACGCAAGGAAAAATTTGAAGCTTTTAAACGTGAAGGCGGCGAACGTCTGCAGGATTTCGCGGTGTTTCAGGCTTTGTGCGAACATTTCGCCAAAGAAGAACCGAAACTGACCGATTGGCGTGATTGGCCCAAAGAATATCAGGATTCCAAAACGCCGGAAGTAAAAGCGTTTGCCGAAGCCAATAAAGACCGTGTCGGTTTTTATACGTATCTGCAGTTTGAAACGTTGAACCAGATGGAAAACGTTCAGAAAATCTGCAAAGAAAGCGGTATGAAAATCGGTCTTTATACGGATATCGCCGTCGGTTCCGCTCCGTTCGGGTTTGAAGGCTGGGGCTGTAAGGATCTGTATATGAAAGCATCTGCCGGCGCGCCTGCGGACGTGTTGTCGCCGAACGGCCAAAACTGGGACGTTATGGGCTTTAAGCCGAAAGCGCTGAAAGATACGGCTTACGAACCCTTTATCGAAATGTTGCGCAACAACATGAAAACGGCGGGCTGCACCCGTTTGGATCATGTTCTGCAGCTGGCCCGTCTGTATATGATCCCGGAAGGAAAATCCGCGAAAGAAGGGGCTTTCGTTTATTACCCGGTTGATGATTTGATGGCGGTTGCCGCTTTGGAATCTCATCGTAACAAATGTATGCTGATCGGTGAAGATTTAGGCCAGTTGCCCCCCGGATTCCAGGATAAGCTGATGGATCACGGTATTTTGTCTTACCGCGTGATGCCGTTTGAACGCGAATGGGGATATCAGAACGGCGGAAATAATAACGCTTTCCGTCACCCTGAAGAATATCCGCAGTATTCGACGGCGGCCCCGTCTACGCATGATACGCCGTCTTTGGCCAGCCAGTGGACGGCCCGCGACGTTCATTTGAAAGATTATCTGGGCTATTATGAAAGCTCTGCTCAGCGTGATATGGAATTCCGTCAATATGAATCGCAGCGCTGCGCTTTGAACTGGGCCTTGAATGAAAAAGGCTGTTGGACGCGCGTCGGGGCTCAGCCCGTGACGGATCCTGCCCATGATACGCGTTCCTGTCCTGAAAAATACGAACAGGCCGTAGCGGATTATCTGGGGCAGTCACGTTCCGCAATGTTGTTGTTCCCGTTTTCGGATATGTTCCGTACCAATTATATGGGAAATATTCCCGGCACGCGCCAGCGTTCGGAATCTCAGGTTGGCGGAAAAGACAACAAAGTATTTGAACAGGGCGGTGCAAGCCGTATTCCGTGGAAAAACTGGCGTCCGAAAATGCACGTTAAAGTCAATGAAATCAAAGAAATTCCTGTATTCAGAGATATTTCCGGCATTTTAAACGGTTATCGTCAGGCAGGGAATGAAAATTCCAAAGTAAAAGATCCGCAAATTTCCGAATTCAAGCGTCCCGGACGCACGGAAACCAAACAGCGCGATTCCAAGCGTGTGGTTCGGTTGTACGAAAGTCTGGCTAACAGCGGATATTTTAAGACGTATGCTTATGATATCATTGCGGCGAAGTTTTCTGAAAAACGTAAACAGCGTGATATTCAAAAAACGGAGGAATTCAAAAAAGCTTATGAAGATCGCCGTGCCGCGATTGAAGCAAAAAAACGTCAATATCAGCAGAAACCTTCTATGCCAAAACAGGTTATGGTAAAAAAGGCGCTGAACGATAATTCAAGATAGTTGTTTGAAAAAGAGCCTCGTAAGAGGCTCTTTTTTTCGGTTTTTTTTATAAATCCGACGAACGTGCAGTTACACGCAGCAGCAGCCCGAAGCATTGGCAACAGGAGTTGCCCCCGTTTTGCATGATACTCCTTCGCAGCCTGAAGGCATACAACAGCAACCTGTCGCCGTTGCTTCCGCTACCGCATTTGCCAGACACGATACGCCCGTGCAGTTCGGTATCGCCGTTTCTCCATTGCAGTAATTTTTTTCCGGACACATTAAACATAAATTTTCCGAAATATACCGATCGGGAACGCATGATAAACATGTTCCCGTCGTTTCATCGCACTTCTGAGAGTTCGCATCGCAGTCTTCCTTTTCAGGCGGTTCGGTTGTCTCTGAGAAGCCGGAAAAACTGTTTATCTTTATCATAGACTGATAAGACGTTGTTGCGTTGATGTTACGTCCCAGTTTGACGGCTCTGGCTTGCGTGTTCGTACTGAAAAACAGCAGAAAGAATAAAAACAGGTATTTCATCTTCACCTGCCTTATTTATTGATGCAGCAGCAACCGTCGGCGGATAGTTTCATCCGGGACGGGCAGGAGTTGACCGTATTGGTTTTAGCGGGTTCCTGTTCTTCTTCATCTTCGTCCTTAATGCATTCGCTATCCCAAAAGATATAACCGGTTTTGATGCAAGTAACGATCGATGAACCGTCACATATTGCTCCGGCAGGGCAGGTAATGCATTTTCCGCCTGATAAATATTGGCCGTCAAAACATGACGCACAGAAGCTGCTGTCTGAACAGGTTTTGCATGACGAAGAACAGAGCTTACAATATGTCATATCGCTCATATATTTGTATAGATAAAAACCGTCAAAACAGGCGCTGCACTCCCAGGTATTAGCATTCTGACACCTGCTGCATCCGGCAGAACATTGCTGGCAGGCCTTTCCGTTATAGAACATGCCTAACGGGCAATCGTAAGTCCCGCCGGCAGCGTCTTTGATCAGAATCGGAATCCCGAACAACAGAAGAAAAATTAAGGTTGATTTTTTCATCTCTGAACAATCCTTTAGTTTTGTTGGTTAAACAAAACCCGCCGATCAAGGCGGGCGGATGTTCAAACACCGTATACGTATGTAGCGCGACAATTATTTTTAGACTTTTTGACAATCATTTTTAGACCGGTAAAAACGGACTTTTAAAGAGTTCTTAAAGTTCTTTTTTACATTTGTTTTTAGACTCGTTTCGCATGGTAACCGGTCTAAAATAGCGTGTAAAATTTCATATTTGATTATGTACTTTTTATTGTAATAAAAAAGGCGGTGTTTTCACCGCCTCTTTTTTAGTTCGATATAATCAGTTCCGATCTGATGCAACAGCCGGTTTTATTGATGCTGTAGGTTACGTCGGTCTGTTCAATGGTAAAGTTTTTGAACAGTTCTTTGACTTGCGGCGTGTCGTTTAAAGACAGGATAAATCTGCCTTTAATGCCGGTTAAAACGTTCTTTAACCGTTCAAAGTCGGCGCGGGTGAACACGCCTGTGCCGTAGTCCGTTTCGTTTCCCCAGTACGGCGGGTCAAGGTAAAACAGCGTGTCTTTAGTGTCGTAGCGCGTAATGAACTTTTCAAAATCCAATCGTTCGATGGTTACGCTCGCCAGCCGTTCGCCGACGGCGCGGATGCGGTCGTTCAGTTTGACGAAGTCGAATCGTGCCGGACGGTCAATGGATACGCCGAACGCCTGATCTGTAACTTTCCCGCCGAACGCAACACTTTGTAGGTAAAGGAAACGGGCGGCGCGTTCAATATCTGTTAGCGTTTCTGGAGGTATTTTTCTTAACCGTTCAAATTCTTGTCTGGCGGCCAATCGGAACTCGATTGAACGGCAGAGTTCTTCCGGATACCGCTGAACAATCCGATACAAATTGACCAGTTCGCCGTTGATGTCGTTGATAATTTCGGCTTTGGGGATTTGCGTTCGCCGCAGGAATATTCCGCCCATGCCGACGAATGGTTCGGCGTAAATTTTATGCGGGATTTGTTCGATTTTAGATATAATTCTTTTAGAAAGGCGGAACTTGCCCCCGAGATAGGGGGCAAGAGGTGCGATACGTTCATTTGTTTTGTTCGTCATAAGATACTCCTTTATATAAAGGAGGCTCTGGGCTTTCGTTGTTGTTGTGGTTCAAGACCTTGATGGTGTTCAAAGTACCACATCGGGGGCATTTGATTTCTATTTCCGCCGAATTGGCTTTGAACAAAAGTTTATTGCATTTCGGGCAACGTATTGACTCCATTGTTGTTAAATCCTAAGGTAACTCCGCCTCTGCAGAGGTGCGGAGCAGTTAATCTGTGCGAGGGGATAACTCGCGGCTCTGGGCGGCGCAAACGCCCAAGCCTCCGCTTTTTTTAATTCAGCTGGTCGCGGAGTTTATCCAGCCTTGCCAGCCACTCCCAGAGGGCCGGGAAGTCTTTTTCGGGCAAATAATCAAGTTCTTGCGCGACCGCCGCTCCGGCAACCGGCCACGGCGGGCAATCACATCTCGCCTTTGCGCATCCGCTCGCAGATAGTGTCAGCAGAAGCATGAGGCCGTGCAGCCACTTCCGCCGCTGTTTTGTTGTATTCCGCTTGATTTTCTGCATGCTTTAAACGCTCCTTTAAAAGCCCGATTTTATAGGCCAGCAGAGCAATGACTGCCCCGCTGACCGCTAAAATGACGTATACCGTCATGACGTTTTTGCCTTGTATTTTGTATACAGATTTCGGCCGATGATAAT
>URSF01000046.1 GCA_900550445.1 uncultured Rhodospirillaceae bacterium
TTCTGTCTGGCTCGTTTTTACGGTAAACGTGTCAAAATCGAATTTGAATAAATAATAAAAAAAAGCCCTCTGGATCAGAGGGCTTTTCATTATTCGGAAACGGCTTTCCCGTTCTTGTCGATTTTAAAAATGCCGATTTTAATCTTAGGCGTCACCTGTTTTTCAAACACGGGGGAAGCGCACAGCCAGTCGCTCATTCCCTTATTGCTGCCGCCGAAACGGTTTTGTGCCGGTTCACGGGCAGAATAACAGCTTTGATCGCCGGTTGACGGATTGACGGTGACCAGATAATCAACGCCATAATGTTTTAATACGGTGTTCAATGTTGTTTGCGTATTCAGAAAATCCAGCATTTTTTGGTCTTCCGCCATGCCGTCCAGCCGCACGAAACGCGTTTTTGTCACATAAGAAGTTATACCCGCGCCGCCGCTCATGGCGTAAAGACCCGGGTTTTCGACGGTAAATTCAGCGATGGCCCGCGTTACTTGTTCATAGAAGGCAGATCGTGCCCGGAAAGACAGGAAAAACGCCGAACAACAAAAACAGCACCCTAAAATCAGCCAGACAAACAACGCCTGTTTTCTTTCCGTTTCTTTTAACTGAGAATCAATTTTGCAGACGACGAATAACAGGGCGGCGGCTCCTCCGACGGCTAAAGGATAAAAAGCGTATTCCGGCACGGCGATAAAAGTAACGGCGCTTAAAATGGTCAAATATAAAATCGGATACCAAATCAAAGAATAAAAGACCGTATCGGCGGGCGTTTGTTCCCGGCCGCCCCAGGGAAAAGAAGCGTAAGCGGCCAATCCCAGAACCAAAAAAGGGAATGTCCACGCTTCCAGCGCGCCCGGAAGCTGCCTGATGTAACGCAAAGGTTCAAAAAACAAAACGACAAACAGCCGCCAGGGGGAATGATCCTGCGTTTTAGTCCAGCTGGCTATTTCTGCCGGCGCCGGCGATCCGAACGTTGATTGCAACGTATCCGCCCAGATCATCAGCGGAATCAAAGCAATGATCAGGCCGGGAATTAACGCCAGCAGCTGTTTTGTCGTAATCGGATTTTTTCGGTTGAATTGAAAATAAAAAACCAAAGCGGTTGTTAAAGCAAAAGCAATGGTATCAAAACGGGTCAGAACGCACAGCAATAAACTGAAACCGTAGCAGGCTCCCGTTTTAAAACAGGGCTGACGTAAAGCTTTTAACAAACACAGAGCATTTAAAAACAGGCACGGTATTGCCAGTGCGGCGTCCGAACCCGTTAATCCCGTGAAAAGAAAAGCCGCGGCTAAAAACGACAAAGTGACAAAACGTTCTTGCGGTTTCGGCTGATAATGCAGCGCGCCGGCCAGCCGGTTGAATAAAATCAGCGCCGCGCCCAGCGCCAGCCCCAGAACGGCGCGGACCAAAATAAAAAAAACGCCGGAATCGGAAGGAACAAGCGACGACAGCCCGGCCAAAACCGCCGTCCAGACCGGTGAAAAATCGTTTGTCGGCGTTACACCGTCAAAAGTGGGAAAGCCCAGCCGTTTGAAATTTTCGGCAATTTGCAGCGTATTAAAGAAATATTCCTGAAACCAGAACGGTGCGGGAACCGACCGGACGACCAGCGGCGCGAAAACAAAAACAAGAATGAGGCCGGTAAAAAAAGCCGTCATTCCTGTTTTTGAAAAAAGTCGGCCTTTAATTTCCATTGACAGGTTCAACCTCAAGCATCGTGCCGCGCACGCCGGTGACTTTGACGGCCGTGTTCGCGGGAATGTCCGCTTTTGCCGCCGCCAGCCACAGCGTATCGCCGACGGAAATTTTACCGCGTCCGTCAACGATCGGTTCATATACCTGATAAATTTGCCCGATATACTGGGCCGCGCGGTTGTTCAGCTTTGTATCCGTTTCGTTTTGGCGCTTGCCTATGATTTTGCGCCCGGTGAAAACGGAAATAACGCTTAGAATCGCAAAAATTCCCCCCAAAACCGCCGGTGGCGCCGACGGAAATACGGCAGCGACCGCGCCGGTAATAAAAGCGCCGATGCCGATCCACAGGAAAAAAATGCCCGGCGTGACGATTTCCAAAACCATCAGCACCATGCCGGCCGACAGCCACCACCAGTAATCTGCTACTGCCATCATGCGAAATCCTCCCGCCTGTTACCAAACGTCTTTTGACGGTTTACCGTTTTCTTTTTTCAGGCTTTCTTTGGCGATTTCACCGATTCCCGCAATGGATCCCAGAATATTCGTCGCTTCGATCGGCAGCAGAACCATTTTGGAATTGTCGGCCGTACCGATTTCTTTTAAAGCGTCCAGATATTTCTGACCCAAAAAGTAATTGATCGCGTTGATGTTGCCTTTGCCGATCGCTTCGGAAACAAAAGCGGTCGCTTTGGCCTCGGCTTCGGCCTGACGTTCACGGGCTTCCGCGTCGCGATAGGCGGCTTCTTTGCGTCCTTCGGCCTGCAGTACGGCGGACTGCTTTTCCCCTTCGGCACGCAGAATCTGCGCCTGTCTTAACCCTTCGGCTTCCAGAATCTGCGCGCGTTTGTCACGTTCGGCCTTCATCTGGCGCGCCATGGCGTCAACCAGATCGCGCGGCGGCGTAATGTCTTTGATTTCAATACGGGTGACTTTTACTCCCCAGGGTTCCGTCGCCTGATCAACGACGTCCAACAGACGGTGGTTGATCACGTCGCGCTGGCTGAGCAGTTCGTCCAGATCCATTGATCCCATGACCGTACGGATATTGGTCATCACCAGATTTAAAATGGCGACCTGCAGCTGGCGGACTTCGTAAACGGCGTGGGCGGCGTCCAGAACCTGAAAGAAAACAACGCCGTCAACGGTAACCATGGCGTTATCTTTGGTAATGACTTCCTGCGAGGGAACGTCCAGCACCTGTTCCATCATATTGACCTTTGCGCCGATGGAATCGACAAAGGGAATAATCAGGTTCAATCCCGGTTTTAAAGTATGCGTATATTTGCCGAAACGTTCGACGGTATATTCCATTCCCTGCGGAACCGTTTTGACGCCGGCGGAAATTGCAAATAAGGCAAGAACAATTAAAAATATGACAAATACGTTCATAAGCGTGTGCCTCCGTAAAAATAAACAGTTCATTTATCATAACGGAAAAAAAAGGCTTTGGCTATTCTTTAAAAGGCTTATTTTTTAAAGATCAAAATGCCTGCGATAACCAAAAGAACAAAGCCCGCTATATGGTTCCAGCGCAGGTTTTCGCCTAAATAGTAAATGGAAAACAAAGCAAAAACGCTCAGCGTGATAATTTCCTGCAGCCCTTTCAGCTGGGCGGCGGAATAATACTCATGGCCGATGCGGTTGGCCGGAACTTGCAGGCAGTATTCAAAAAAAGCGATCCCCCAGCTGGCCAGAATGACGACCCACAGCGCCGTTGATTTAAATTTCAGATGTCCGTACCAGGCAAATGTCATAAACACGTTGGAACAAACCAGCAAAATAACGGGAATAACGGCATGCATGATAAAAAATCTCCTGTATCAGAATAATGTCAGACAGGTCATACGCCAAAAGGCGGCAGGCTGCAAAGGGAAAATAACCAAAAAAACGGCACGATTTTTGCATATTGTTTAATGACGTTGGGATTCACGTTTTTTTAAAGAAATAAACGCACAATCAGGCAAAAGGGAGTCACAAATGGATCTGCAGAATTTAACGCTTTATCAGATGAGCGAGGAAAAAATGCGCTGGCTGGCACAGCGTCAATCTGTTTTGGCCCATAATATCGCAAACGCGGACACGCCGGATTTTCTGCCGTCGGATCTGGAACCGCTGACGTTTAAAGAATTTGTCGGGGAAAGCAAACACGTCGCCATGATGCGCACGGATCCCGCACACAGGACGCGCGCGTCGGGGGAAACGAAAATCGCCAAAACGAACGCCGCGCATTTGTCGCCGATTGCCGACGGAAAGGCCCGCGTCAAAGAAAACCGCCGTCCGTTTGAAACCAGTATTGACGAAAACGGAATCGTGCTGGAAGAACAAATGGCAAAAATTGACGATACGCGCGGCCAGCATGAACGCGTAACGGCTTTGTTTAAAAAGAACGCCGCTCTGTTGGGAACGGCTTTGGGATTGAAATAACCGAGGACGGAGAAATTAAATGGACGATTTGACTCTCAGTAAAACAATCGCCGCTTCGGGCATGAAAGCGCAGGCGCAGCGGTTGCGCGTCATTTCAGAAAATCTGGCGAATGCGGATTCTTTGTCCAAAACGCCGGGCGGGCAGCCTTACCGGCGCAAAACGGTGACGTTCCGCAATGAACTGGACCGGGCGACCGGCGCCGAACTGGTCAAAGTCGGGCGCGTTTCCCGCGACAGAGGACAGCTGGAACGCAAATACGATCCCGGCCACGAAGCCGCCGGCGCGGACGGCTATGTGCTGCTGCCCAACGTTAATCCTTTGGTCGAAACAATGGATATGAAAGAAGCGCAGAGAACTTACGAAGCCAACCTGAACGTTATTTCAACGTCCAAAGAAATGATGTCCAAAACGCTGGATTTAATCCGTTAACATAAGGAAAAACAAGTATGGTCAGCGATGTTTCCAAAGCCCTTTCCGCTTATCAGGCGGCCGTGTCCAGACAGGTCGCGCCGTCGGTCGGACAAACGGAACAGGCGTCGCCGGCGGGGTCGTTTGCCTCAATGGTCAAAACGGCCGTTCTGCAGGCGGAAGAAGACAATAAACAGGCCGAATTGATGAGCATGAAAGCCATTAAAGGCACCGCCGACATGCAGGAAGTCGTTATGGCCGTTTCAAATGCCGAAGTCGCTTTGCAGACTGTCGTCGCCGTACGTGATAAAGTCGTTTCCGCCTATCAGGAAATCATGCAGATGCCTATTTAGGAAAAAGGGGCGGCGTTATGACGGAAGTAATGGTCATTGAAATCGGTAAAAACGCGATCTTTACGTTGCTGCTGATCGTCGGTCCTTTGCTGCTGATCGCCATGGTGATCGGCCTTTTGATCAGTTTGTTCCAGACATTGACGCAAATCCAGGAAATGACGCTGGTCTTTGTTCCTAAAATTCTGGTCGTTTTTATTTCTCTGATTTTTCTGCTGCCGTTCATGATTGAACAGCTGCGCACGTTTACCAACGGATTGTTTGACCGTATCATCGCTTTGGGGGCGTGATATGGACTGGGAACGTCTGGTATCGTTGGAATTGTATCATTTTTTGTTTGTTTTTGCGCGCCTGGGCGGCGCGTTTTTATTTATGCCGTTTTACGCTTCCGTTTATATCCCGAGGCGAATCCGGCTGATTTTTGTTCTGGCAATCGCCGTAATGCTGACGCCGGTTCTGGGGGCGGAACTGCCTGCGCCGCCGACAAATGTGCCGGAGCTGTTCCGGCTGCTGCTGATTGAAGTAACTGTCGGCGTTTTTCTGGGAATTTTTCCTTATTTCCTGATGACGGCGATTGATCTGGCCGGCGTTAATGCGGCAATGGCGACCAGCTTTTCAAACGCGACTCTGCTTGATCCGCAGACGAATGTCCAATCAACCGTTCTGACCGGTTTTCTGACGCTGTGCGCCGTTTTGCTGATTGTCGTGACAAATCTGCATCATGTCATGCTGGGGGCGGTATTGGCCAGTTACCGGACTTTTCCCGCCGGCCAGCCGCTGCTGACGGGCGATATGTCGCAAATGCTGGCTAAAACGCTGGGCGCGGCGTTTACATACGGTTTTCAGATCGGATCGCCGTTCATTGTGATGATTATCCTGATGTATTCGTCCATGGGGGTGATGTCGCGTTTAATGCCGCAGCTGAATATTATTTTCATTGTGATGCCTTTGCAGGTATACTTGGGATTGGCGCTGTTAATGGTGTCTTTGCCGATGATGATGTGGTGGTTTCTGGAGTTTTTCCGGGATAATCTGCGTTTGTTTGCTTTGTAGGAAAAAATGGCCGACGAACAAGACGAGTCTTCAAAGACCGAAGAGGCTTCCGAGCGAAAACTGGAACGCGCAAGGGAAGAAGGGAACGTTCCTCTTTCCATGGAAGTCAAAAGCTGGTTTATGCTGTTTGCCGCCCTGATGATGCTGTGGGGGCTGGCGCCCTTTGTCATGGAAAGAACGACGGCGATCGCGTTTAAATTTATCGAACGCCCGGCTGAATTGCCGGTTGATCCGCTGGGGCTGCGCGATTTGTTAAGAGAAACGTCGTTTGAATTGTTTGTGACGTTGTTGTTGCCTTTGTCTTTGTTTTTAGTTTTGGCGGCGGCTTCGGCTTTGGTTCAGATCGGGTTTCTGTACGCGCCGAAACGCATGGAAATCAAATGGGAAAGAATTAACCTGTTCGCCAATGCCAAAGAATTTATCACCAAAGCCAAAATTGTCGATATGCTCAAAGGCATTTTTAAAATCACGGCTGTCGGTTATGCCGGCTGGCTGATTGTCAAGCCGCGGATTTTGGATATTTTAAACACGTCGTCTTTTGACGTTGCGTCGATTTTGGCGCTGGTTTACAAACTGTTGCTGCTGATACTGCTGACGATGGTGATGATTATTTTCGTCATTGCGTTTGCGGACTATTTTTATCAAAAGTTTTCTTATTTAAAGCGTCAGCGCATGACAAAGCAAGAAGTCAAAGACGAATACAAACAAATGGAAGGGGACCCGCAAGTTAAAATGCGTCTGCGGTCGATCCGCATGGAACGGCTGCGCAAACGCATGATGGCAAACGTGCCCAAAGCGTCCGTTGTCGTCACCAACCCGACCCATTTTGCCGTCGCGCTGCGTTATGAACCCGAAGAAGGAATGGAAGCGCCGGTCGTCGTTGCCAAGGGACAGGACTTTATCGCGTTGAAAATCCGCGAAATCGCCGAAGCGAACGCCGTGCCGATTGTTGAAAATCCGCCTTTGGCCCGCGCTTTGTTCGCGTCGGTGGAGATTGACGAACCGATTCCGACGGAGCATTATGCTGCTGTGGCGGAAGTCATTAAATATGTTTATCAGCTTAAAGGAAAAACGCTGCCGCAAAGAGAGGAAAGCTAAATGGCGTACCCGTTTTTTAAAAAACTGGCCGGTATTTTGGGGCTTGGCAGTTTCGTCAGGGACTGGGATACCGTCAAAGCTTTGATGGACAGCGAAGCCGACGCGCTGGCGCTGGTATCCGGGGACGGCGCGCCGGTCTATATCAATGCGGCCGGAAAAAAGTTTTTCAAAGCGCCTTCTTTGCTGCAATCCGTATTAAACCGCGTTCTGGACGACGAATCCAACCGGCTGGCTCTGGCAAAGCTGGAGGCTGCCGTTAAAAATAAAGCCGAAACGTCCGTCGAACTGTTAATGCGTCCGGCCGAAAACGATGCGGATTTCTGGGAATGGTACCATATTTCGATCCGCCAGCTGGACGTCGGGACGTTGTGGCGGGTACGCGATATGACGGCGGCGCGCGCTTTGGACGCGGTAATGCGCCAGGAAACGCAGGAATTGGCCGAATTTCTGGATATTCTGCCGATCGGACTGTACCAGATTGACGCGGGCGGCGTGATCCATTTCGTCAATCAAAGGCTGTGCGATTGGCTGGGATATACAAATATCCGCGAATTAAAAGGCAAAAAGCTGGTCGATATTCTGGCCGGCGCACATGTTCCGGAATTGGACGGCTTTTGGCATGGTGAACTGACTTTCCGCACACAGACGGGGACTTTTTTTACGGCCTTTGTCAGCCATGCGGTTTATGATGAAAACGGAGAAACGATGCTGCGCGCTTCGGTCGTGCGCGACGTGATGAGCCGGCGCGAACATGACGGATCGGCCAAAGAAGCCGAGTTGGGCTTTTCCCGTTTGTTCGCCGAAGCCCCTGTCGGGATCGCTTTTTTGGATAAGGAAAACATTATTACGGAAGCCAATTCGACTTTGTTTCAAATGTTTTCCCGCCAGCGCGAAGAAATGATCGGCACGTCTTTGGACGACTGCATTGACCCGGACGACTGGGCGGAATTAAAGGACAAAATGGCTAAGGTCATGACGGCAAAGCTGACCCGCGCCCACGCTGAAGTCCGCCTGAAAACGCCGCAGGAAAAATTTGCCGCCGTCTATATTACGCCGATGACCGAAGAAGACGAAGACGGGAAGCCGGACGTTTTCGGCTTTATCGCGCATTTTATCGACAATACGGAACG
Organism: uncultured Rhodospirillaceae bacterium; assembly: GCA_900550445.1. Taxonomy (GTDB): domain Bacteria; phylum Pseudomonadota; class Alphaproteobacteria; order CAAGCB01; family CAG-977; genus UBA11549. Next base: position 8,157 of record URSF01000046.1, read on the forward strand.
GCGTACGCTGGCTTTGCAGTTTTCTCAGGCGCAGAAAATGCAGGCGATCGGACAGCTGGCCGGCGGAATCGCCCACGATTTTAACAACCTTTTGACGGCGATCATCGGTTCGACGGATTTGCTGCTGCAAACGCACCCGGCGTCGGATCCGGATTTTACCGAATTGATGAATGTGCATTACAGCGCGACACGCGCCGCCAGTCTGGTTGGACAGCTGCTGTCTTATTCCCGTAAACAGCCGCTGCGTCCGAAATATCTGGACGTTACGGACGTTTTCGCGGAACTGCATCATATGTTGAAACGCCTGTTGGGCACAAAGATCACCGTTCAAATCGAAAACGGACGGAATTTGGGATTTATCCGCGTGGATAAAACGCAGTTTGATCAGGTGTTTGTCAATCTGGCGGTCAACGCCCGCGACGCGATGCCGGACGGCGGAACGTTCAGCATTTCGACACGTCAGCAGAAATTTCCGGCCGGACAGTATATCGGGTCCGAAGAAGTCGTTCCCGGCGAATATGTCGTCATTGACGTTTCGGATACGGGCTGCGGCATCAGCGAAGAAAATCTGCAGCGTATTTTTGAACCGTTTTTTTCGACGAAATCCGGCGGCGTTGATTCGGGAACGGGACTGGGGCTGGCAATGGTGTACGGCAATATGCGCCAGTCCGGCGGTTATATTAATGTGAAAAGCACGCCGGGCGCCGGAACGACGTTCAGCCTTTATTTGCCGCGTCACGCACCGGAAGACGTGCGCCGCCTGACCGAAGAGGCCGAATCGGCCGCTTTGCCGGCGGATTATAATGCGCAGGCAGTTTCTCAGCTGGTCCGCGTGAAGCCGAACGTGCCCAAAACCGGCGACCAGCTGCAATTTTTCTTTGCCGAAGACAAACCGTCGCTGCCGCCGCCTCTGCTGCCCTCAAACGACCTCAGCGGGTCGGGCAACATTCTGCTGGTTGAAGACGAAGACGGCGTGCGCGCCGTTACCCGCAAGGCTTTGACGGCAAAAGGTTATACGGTTACGGACTGCACCTGCGCCGAAGAAGCGCTGGAAAAAGCGGAAGACGGCGCCGTGTTTGACCTGCTGATTACCGACATGGTGATGCCGGGTATGGACGGGGTGACGTTGGCCTCGACCTTGCGTCAGAAAGGGAAGTACAGTAAAATTCTGTTGATTTCCGGATTTTCCGAAGAAGCCGCCCGCGGCGAAATCAAAGCCATGCCGGATTTTTATTTTCTGGCTAAACCGTTTACTTTGAAAGAGCTGGGCGAAAAAGTGAAACAAATTCTGGGGGATAAATGAACGCTTATTTTTTTAACGCCGCAGCTGTCATCGAACTGATCAAACAAGCCGGATCGGCCGTTATGGATATTTACCGCCAGGATTTCGCCGTTTATGAAAAAGAAGACGCTTCTCCCGTAACCGAAGCCGACATGAGCGCCGAAAAAATTATTTTTGACGGACTCAAAAAATTAACGCCGGATATCCCCGTTGTCGGTGAAGAACATATGGCCGCCGGCGAACCGGCCGATTTGACTCAACGGTATTTCTGGCTGGTCGATCCTGTTGACGGAACGGCGGATTTTGTGAAAAAGAACGGCGAATTTACGGTCAATATCGCTTTGATTGAAAATGAAACGCCCGTTTTCGGCGCCGTATACGTTCCCGTGACGGAAACGGTTTATTATACGGCGGCGCCCGGCCGGGCGTGTATGGAAAAGGACGACATAACGGCGGAATTGAAAACCCGTGACGTTCCGGACCAGGGATACACGGTGTTAAACAGCCGGACGCATTGTAATGAAACGATTGTTTCCAAAATGCTGGAAGGGTTAAAAATCGCCGAACGGCGCCGCTGCGGCAGTTCATTGAAATTCTGCCTGATCGCGGCCGGACAGGCCGACGTGTATCCGTGCTGTCATCAGACAAAGGAATGGGATACGGCGGCGGCGCATGCCGTTTTGACAGCCGCCGGCGGAGAAGTTTATAACGCGGAAAACAATACCGTTTTGACATACCGTAAACCGGGACTGGTTAATCCGCGGATTATTTCGTTTGGGCAAAAACGCTGATTAAAACAACGCTTTTTCCTGCCCGCCGCCCGATTCCGGCCGGAACGTTCGGATAAATTTCAAACAAACGTTTCCTTTTTGTTCTTTTTGTCTTGAAATAAAGAACAAATGTGGTACATTTTACGGTGTTGCTCTTGACGTGTTTTTGTGGGATAAAAGAGGCACCGAAATATGGATCAAACCGTTTTACATTTAGTGGATAAGGATACGATGGATAAAGAAAAAGCATTGGCCGCCGCCTTAAGTCAGATTGAACGGGCGTTTGGCAAAGGGTCGATCATGCGTCTGGGACAACGTGAAAACGCCGTTGAGATTCCGGCGATTTCGACGGGGTCTTTGGGGTTGGATATTGCGCTGGGGATCGGCGGTCTGCCGCGGGGCAGGATTGTCGAGGTTTACGGTCCGGAAAGCTCCGGGAAAACGACGCTGGCGCAGCATGTCGTCGCGCAGGCGCAAAAGGCGGGCGGCAAGTGCGCTTATATTGACGCGGAACATGCGTTGGATCCGATTTATGCGAAAAAACTGGGCGTTGATATTGACAATCTGTTGATTTCCCAGCCGGACACGGGGGAACAGGCGCTGGAAATCGCCGATACTTTGGTTCGTTCCGGGGCGATTGACGTGCTGGTGGTCGATTCCGTTGCGGCTTTGGTACCGAAGGCCGAACTGGAAGGCGAGATGGGCGATTCTCATGTCGGGCTGCAGGCGCGTTTGATGTCGCAGGCATTGCGTAAACTGACGGCTTCCGTTGCCCGTTCGAACACCTTGATTATTTTTATCAACCAGTTGCGCATGAAAATCGGCGTGATGTTCGGCAATCCGGAAACGACGACGGGGGGTAACGCGTTAAAGTTTTATGCTTCGGTGCGTATTGAAATCCGCCGCGGCGCGCAGATTAAGGATAAAGACGAAACGATCGGCAACAACACGACGGTTAAGATTGTGAAAAACAAGGTGGCTCCGCCGTTCAGAACGGTAGAGTTTGACATTATTTACGGCGAAGGGATTTCCAAAACGGGCGAATTGATCGATTTGGGGATCAAAGCGGGCCTGATTGAAAAGGCGGGCGCTTGGATTTCGTATAAGGGCGAACGTTGGCAGGGGCGTGAAAACGCGCGGACATTCTTGCGTGAAAATCCGGCCGTAGCCGAAGAAATCGAACAGCAGATCCGAGAAAAGGCGGGACTGTTGTCGCAGAAGATGATCGGTGATGACGTTGTTGAAGACGAATAGGAATTGAAAAGAAGACTTGTTTCTTTTATCCTATAAAAAAGTTTTCTTAAAGGGGGAAAGAATGTCTTTAGAACTTTCAACATCTGACAAATCTTCAACGAAGTCGGAAAAGCTGATTGACGCTTATTTAAAAAGCGCGTGCAAGGCTTTAAACAATTTGCCAAAAAGTGATGCGCGTTTGGCGTCACAGTTTTTTTTGCTCAAGGACGATCAGGAATTTAATACGGAGTTCGGCAAACCGTCTACGAAAGAATTGCTTTCCGGGGTTAAGTACGAAGATGTATTAAAAAAGGAAAGCGAACTGAAAAAGCAGGCGAAAGGGGCTTCTTTGAAGGTTAAGGCGAATTATCAGTTTAATATCGAACCGAAGAAAGAAGAGATGTTTTCTTTTTTTGGTCCGAGTATGGCTGTTTTACCCGGTTTGGCTGTTTTGGTGAATGCGGCGGAACAGGGCAGTTTAACCGGAGTCGCTGTTGGTTTTGCGGGGATAGGTGCTGCGGTTGGCGGCGTTGCGGCAGTTCAGAGTGTTCGCAGAAGTTTGGAAGCCAAGGACGCCGCGGAGCAAAAACAGATTGACGATTATATTGCGGTCAAGCATTCGCAGTTAGCGTTAAAACAGCTCAAGAAAGCGATTCAGAAAGAGCAGGGAACGTCTTACAAGCAACAGGTTCAGCAGTTGTTTGCGTCAGGATTGGGCAATCCCGGCGGAATGATCACGCCGTTAGCGTTACAGCAGAAAAAGGGAAGTTCCCGTTGATTTTGGAATAAGGAAAAATGGCAACAATTTTTAGAAAAAAAATGTTGCCATTTTATTTTGCGGGTGTTATACAGGCTACATCTTATCGCGGGATGGAGCAGTCCGGTAGCTCGTCAGGCTCATAACCTGAAGGTCGTGAGGTTCAAATCCCACTCCCGCACCCATCACTAAAAAAGCCACCTTTTCAGGTGGCTTTTTTAGTGATGGGGCGGGGGTTCGGTGAATGGACGTCACAGGTTCGGCCGAAGCGCAGCGCAGGCAACGCCGGAACGCAAGTGCAGGCGGCCCCGCAGGGGTGAGGGACGCAGTCCCGAATAAATCCCACTCCCGCAGCTTCCAGAGCTTTTTTTTCAGGTGGCTTTTTTAGTGATAGGGCGGTGGTTCGGTGAATGGACGTCACAGGTTCGGCCGAAGCGCAGCGCAGGCAACGCCGGAACGCAAGTGCAGGCGGCCCCGCAGGGGTGAGGGACGCAG
>URSF01000047.1 GCA_900550445.1 uncultured Rhodospirillaceae bacterium
GGACGGCGGCCCCGAGCGTCAGCGAGCGGGTGAGCGCAAGCGAATAAATCCTGTCATTTTGAGCAATTTTTAAAAGGATTATCGGAAAAATGATTTTGATGACAAAAAAATTAAAAATAGTTGCGCTTTTTGTTGTTTTTATACTCGGATATACAAATTTCTCCTTTGAATTGATTATTCTTAGGCAACTGGTAAATTTTATCGGTTCGAATACGCTTATAATATCGGTAATAATGTCGACTATACTGATGTTTTTATCGGTAGGGTATTATATAGGCTCAATAGTTAAATTTTCAAAATATCCGATTAGAAAAATGATTTGTTTTACATTGTTATTATTGACAATGTGGTATATGTTTTCTTGTTTTTATTATTCTTCAAATTTATTTTTCTTTTTGATTTCAAAGATAACTCGGGAACATCTTGTATTGGTTTTCGCTTACTCTTTTTTGTTTTTAATTATTCCTTCTTTAGGGGTAGGCTTTCTGACTTCAGTTTTGGGAAGGGTGCTGCATCATTATAATTCAGATTATACCGGAAGATTTATGGCGACGGATACCATAGGAAGTGTGATAGGTTCTTTAGTTACGACTTTATTGATTATGCCTTTCCTGGGAATTTCATATGCGGTGGTTTTACTGATAATAATGACGGCATTTCTTATTTGCCTGTTGGGAAGGAAAAAAGATATATTATTAAATACAATTATATTTATATTATGTAGTGTTTGTGCATTTACAATCAGATATTTTGAAAGTACTGCGGTGAATGGGATATTGATTAAAGATGACGCCGTTTCAAGATTGGAAATAATTCAGCAGGACGGAGGGCAGTCTGTAATGATGCGGATAAACGGACAGCCGGCCTCAAAAATTTCTGAAAATTCTGACTTAATGTTCAAATATGTGAACTTTATCAACAAAAATTTTATTGATAATCTGAATGATGATAAAGTGTATCAAATATTAGTATTGGGGGCGGGCGGTTTTACCATCGGCTTGAATGATAAAAAGAATCAGTACACTTTTTTGGATATAGAAAAAAATTTAAAAAAAATTGCGGAGGAATTTTTTCTTCCCGATCCTTTGTCTGAAAATAAACAGTTTATGGCACAAGACGCCTATCTGTATATGATAAATACAAAACAGCAGTATGATATTATCATAGTTGATGTTTATTCTTCACTGCATAATATTCCAGAACATTTTGTGACGGTGGATTTTTTTAAAAAAATTAAAGATCATTTATCAGAAAATGGCATAATGCTGGCTAATATAATTACAAGTCCTTCTTTTGAAAACAAATTCGCCAAAAGAATAGATAATACTTTAAGGCAAGTGTTTCCAAGGTTTTTGTCAAGACAGGTGATTGGTAATTTTAATCCTTACAGTGCGGATACTCATAATATTATTTATATTTTTTATAACCGTAAAACTGATGATAATTTTTATACAATAGATAAAAATTCTGCAATGTATGGTCAAATGTAGCGGGTTGTATCATATTCTGTATGGTTCGCTTATATTTTCTTCGGACCGGACGGCCGAATTAATTTAGGACTTCTATTCTGACGGTAAAGCCGTTTTTTTGCGTTGCAAGATATTCCAGTCCGCTTTCAACTTCCCCCAGCGGAATCAGATTATTGTCCGGGGCGGTTCCGTGGTCTTTGTAAAAAAAATCCCATATTGCCTCGGGGTGCGTAAATAAACATTTTTCCGGCAGGCGGCACATGGCGGTTTTGACTTCTGTGCCGTATAAAGATTGCTGGATTGGGCGGCCGGAAAATCATCTGGCGGCACGGGAATAAAAGACTGTTTTCCGATTCTGTGTTCGCGCCGTTTTTGCTTGCATTTTAAACAAATACTCTGTACGAAAGGACAGGGGAGTGGAATGGCGCGTTTTTTTTTGTATTTGTCTGATTTTTCTTACGAACGCCTGTACGCTGAGCGAAACGCGCAGAAATTTTTTTGTTTCCACCGACGTGCCTGCTCAGGCGGCTTTGATTGTCGGCGGAAAAAAGCTGGAAACGAAAAAAACACCCGCGGAGTTTTCTCTGGTTTACGCGGATACGGCTGAAATCCTGTTAACGGCGGAAGGTTGCCAGCCGTTAATCTTTTCCGTTTCCAAAAAGGCGGATTCCAAAACAAGGCATTTTACCGTTTCGCGCGAAATCTACACGGCGCCGGCTTTTACTTTTATTTTCCCGTTTCAGCTGCTTTTTCTGACTTCGGGAGAAAACTCGTTTGATAAAGAATACCGCCGGCAGGTGTATGACGGAGTTATGCCCGGATATTATTACGAATACGCGCCGGCTTATTACCATGTTGAAATGATTCCCGCCGTGAAACGCCGGCTTTCGTTTCAGCAGAAAAAGCGTCTGCTGATCAGTGATTTTGTTTTTAAAAATTTCGATCGTTTGAAAAGCGGAGATTCTGAATACATAAAGGCTTTAGGCCGGCTGGCCGGTCTGCCCGAACCGGTGATCGAAAATATATTCACCCCGGTTACAACGCCGTTTACGGCGGCGGATACCGTTTTGTTTGAAAGCGACGAAGCTTCCGCCGACGTTTCCGGTATAGAAGAACGGCATTGGCAGCTGTTTTTGATCAGTTATCAGATTTTTGATCAGATCAAAGCTGAAAATCCGGCTTATCTGACTTATTTGTCTTTGCGCACGGGGATTCCCGAAACGGAATTGAAAGTGATCGCGCTGAAAAGCGCCGGTCCCGGGCAGTTCGTGGTAGAATTGGGGCGGCAGTATTATAACCTGTATTATCAGGGATTCGGTCGGGAATGTCGCGGCGAATTTTGTACGGCCAAAAAGGAAAAACCCGAATACTGGAATCGGCGGCTTTTACAGCAGGTCGGGGAAATCGAACGAATTATGAAGGAAACGCCGGCATGAAACGTTTTTTTCTTTTCGGTTTGATCCTGTTGTGTTCGTGCGAAGTCTTTACGCCGGCGGATCTGGACAGAATGAAAGGGCTGCCCGGTTATCGGCGGGAAGATGACATGCGCGCTTTCCGCTGTCAGAAAATAGAGATTTCCGCAAACGTTAAAGCGGAAGTCTATTATAACGGGCAGAAAGTCGGTCTGACGCCTGTCATTGATGGCAATTTATGTACGGACGAGGAGCGGACGTTCATTTTAAAAAAAGAAGGAATGAAAGACGTTGCCCTGACCGTGCGTCAGGATACGTCCGAAAAAGAAAAACGCTGGGTCACGTCGGCCTATGGAGCTGATTTCGCGTGGTCGTCTTTGGGGTCTGTCGCGGGAACGATTTATCTGGGGGTTTCCGCGCCGCTGACAACGACAATGCCGTGTTGGACGGAAAGCTGCCGTCGCCGGTTTAAAAATTTTTTTATCAAAGAGGAATCTAACCTGATTTGGCTGTCGACCGTTTTTTTCGTCAAAGATCTGGTGCCGCAGTATTACTGGCAGTATGCACCGGCGCAATACTATGTCGAAATGGTTCCGGAAAAGGAAAAGCCTCTTTCAATCAGGCAGGTCCGCCTGCTGCAAAGCAAGAAATTCCTGCTGAGCAACTTTGCGCAGATTCAAAGCGGCAATACGGAATATATTGAAACGTTGTCTTTGCTGTCTTTTTTGCCCGCAGAAACGATTAAGGACACTATTCAAACGGCAAAAACGCCGTCGCAGGCCGTTGACAAACTGTCAAAAGAAATCGAACGGACCGCGCAACTGCTGAAAAACGTTGACTTTAAAGGCGAGCAGACATTGTTAAATACATCGTTGTTTTTGATGCGCCGTTTTGATGATTTGAAAAAAGGCGGCAGGGCGGAGCTGGCAGAACTGACGCGGCTCAGCGGCCTGCAGCGCGAAACGTGGGACGATTTGCTGAAGCACAGCGGTACGGCAAAAGAAGCCGTTGATAATTATTCCGCTCTTTTTTTTGAAATCATGATTGCGCGGCGGGCAAAAGCCGACCGCTGGAAATGCAAGAAACCGCCGAAAACATGCGAAGCCGTTCTGCGCGCCGTTTTGCGCGAAAGCTTGAAAGAGGACAGGCGCCGCCTGCGGGATCTGACGGATTACCTGGCCGTTCATCAAACGGAACTTTGGGCCGCGCCGTCCGGTTCGTCGGCGGATTCTTCGGCTTTTCTGCGCCGGTAAAGCGTCAGTCCGATTTCGTCCAGAATGGCGTTCATTTTGCGTTCCAGTTCGGCCAGTTCGCGTTTTTCCCGGTTTTCCTGCGTGATTTCCAGTGTTTTTAATTCCTGATAGGCTTCCATGATTTCTTCGCGCATCAGGATTATTTCCTGACGGTTGTCTTCCAGTGCGCGGTCAACGCGTTTGTTTTCTTCGACGTGCCAGTCGACGTACGCCCCGAACGTCAGCGCGGCGACCGGGCTGACGTTGGCGGCTTCTTCTTCCTGTTTGAAACGTTCGGCCAGCAGAACTTTACGATTGAGCAAAGCCTGTTCAAAACGCAGCAAAGCGCCCAGTTTTCTTTGCTTTTCGTCCAGTTCGAATTTATGGACGCGGATCAGCGTTTTTAATTCGTTTTTGGCCATGTTCTACCGTTTATTTTCTTGCCGCGTTTTGGCCGGGCGGCTGCTGCGATAAGATGTCTTTTAACTCTTTATAACCCGTGACAAAATCAACTTTGTCTTTTTTCTTCTGCGCCAGAAAGGCTTCCAGCTTGTCATAATAAAAGATCGCTTCGTCGACTTCCGGATTTGAACCGCGTTTATAAGCGCCCAGCCGAATCAGTTCCGCCATGTTTTCATAGGTAGCGATCAAAGCGCGCGCCCGGTTGACCAAAGCGTTTTCTTCGTCGTTATTACACCCGGGCATCGTACGCGAAATACTGCGCAACAGGTTGACGGCCGGATAACGGTTTCGTTCGGCGATCGCGCGTTCCAAAACGATATGCCCGTCCAAAATACCGCGCACGGCGTCGGCAATCGGTTCGTTGTGGTCGTCGCCGTCCACCAGCACGGTAAACAGCCCCGTGATCGATCCCAACCCGATCGGGCCGGGACCCGCGCGTTCCAACAACCGCGGCAGTTCGGCAAAAACCGTCGGCGTATACCCTTTGGTCGCGGGCGGTTCTCCGGCGGACAGACTGATTTCACGCTGCGCCATGGCGAAACGCGTAATGCTGTCCATCATGCATAAAACGTTTTGCTTTAAGTTTCTGAAGTATTCGGCGACCGTCATGGCGACATAAGCGGCCTGGCGGCGCATCAGAGGGCTTTCGTCAGACGTCGCGACGACGACGACGCTGCGCTTCATGCCTTCTTCTCCTAAATCATCTTCAATAAATTCGCGGGCTTCGCGTCCGCGTTCGCCGATTAGCCCCAAAACCGTCACGTCCAGCTGCGTATGGCGCGCCATCATCGCCATCAAAGACGACTTGCCGACGCCGGAACCGGCGAAAATGCCCATACGCTGCCCTTTGCAGACGGTTAAAAACGTATTGATCGCACGCACGCCCAGATCGGCTTTGCCGGCAACGCGTTCCCGCGAATGCGCCGGCGGCGGCGAATTATGAATCAGGCAGGGCGTTTTTCCCTTGATCAGCGGCCCTTTGCCGTCGACGGGTTCCCCCATCGCGTTGATGACGCGCCCCAGCCAGGAAACGTCCGGAAACAAAACGGGCATGGCGTTGCTGACGTCTACCTGATTGCCCGGTCCGACGCCGTCCAGATTCATAAACGGCATGGCCAGCACTTTGTCATTGTTGAATCCGACGACTTCGCAGACGACTTTTTTTCCGCCGCGCGCGCAAATACGGCACCTGTCGCCGACGGACAGTTCCGCGCGTATGCCCGATATTTCCACCAGCATGCCCTTGACGGCGCAGACAGAGCCGTAACAGCGGTATTCCGGCAACGCGCCGATGTCGTTAATCAGGTTTTTTACATAACCGTTCATGCGTTCTTTCCGATTTTTTTATTTAATATAGTCTTTCATCAAGGCTTTGTCGCCTTTTTATCAAAAAAAATTTATAAAAATGAAATTTTTTTATTTTTGAGCAAATTAGGTACTTGTATTTGCGATTCATACAACATAAAGTTAATAAGTTATTAATTATTCTGCCTGAAGAAGGAAAACCCAATGCGCGTTTTGTTGGTTGAAGATGATAAAGCAACAGCCCAGACGATAGAGGCTGTTTTGCATAAGGAAGGCATGGTCGTCGATACGACGGTTTTAGGCGAAGACGGTTTGGAAATCGGCAAACTGTACGATTACGATATTATCATACTGGATTTAATGCTGCCCGACATGGACGGATACGAGGTTTTAAAACGGTTGCGCGCTTCAAAGATCAGCACGCCCGTTTTGATTTTGTCCGGTTTGTCCGGCGCGGACAAAAAGGTTAAAGGATTGTCCACGGGCGCGGACGATTATCTGACGAAACCGTTTGACAAAGCGGAACTGGTCGCCCGTATCCGCGCTTTGGTCCGCCGGTCGAAGGGGCACCCGGAATCGGTAATCCGCACCGGGGCAATCGAAGTCAATCTGGATACCAGAACGGCTTTCGTCAACGGCAAGCCTTTGCATTTGACGGGGCGGGAATACGGTATTTTGGAACGCTTGTCGTTGTCAAAAGGAACAACGTTGTCGAAAGAACAGTTCCTGAATCATTTGTATAACGGCATGGACGAACCGGAATTGAAAATTATTGACGTGTTTATTTGCAAACTGCGCAAAAAAATTGCCGAAGCGACCGGCGGGGACGATTATATCGAAACCGTTTGGGGACGCGGCTACGTTTTGCGCGAACCGAAAAAAGAAGGTTAAGAAAAACGCCGCGGAATTTTATAAAAGCAGCCTTTGTCAACAGGCTGCTTTTGTGTGTCGGTTATAAAAAGACCGTCCGGTCAATGCCGATATTCTGCGTAAAGATCCGATCGTGCGAAACAATGATGACTGATCCCTGATATTCGCGCAGAGCGTTTTCCAGAATTTCCGCAGACCGGATATCCAGATTGTTTGTCGGTTCGTCCAAAATCAAAAGGTCGGGCTGGTTTTTTGTTCCCAGAACGGCGGCCAGAGCGGCTTTCAGCTTTTCTCCGCCGCTCAGGTTTTTAACTGTTTTCAGCGCGTCTTTGCCGCGAAACTGAAAATTGGCGGCTGCGGCGTACGCTTCGTTTACGGAAATTCCCGGATTTAAGTCAGTGATGTTGTCTAAAACCGTTTTTTCCGCCGTCAGCAAAGAAAGATCCTGAGATAAATAAGCCGCTTGCCCTTTCAGCCTGACGGATCCCCGCGCCGGCTTTAAATCCCCCAGCATCAGGCGGATCAAAGTCGTTTTTCCGCTGCCGTTACCGCCTTGCAAATGGAGCTTTTCTCCTCCTTTTAAAGTCAGATTGAACCGGCGGAACAGCTGCCGGTTTTCAAATCCGAATGACAAATCCGAAATTTCCAAAACGGTGTCTTTTAAAAACGGTTTGGCGGGCAGGGGAATTTTGACGGAGTCTTCGCGTAATGACAGCTTTACTTTATAAAGTTCGCCTTGCCGCCGGGTCAGTTTTTCTTCGATTTTTCTGATTTTTTTGGCCTTTGTCTCCTGAGCGGCGCTGCCCATGGCGTTAGCCTGGATTTTTGTGAATTTTTTTGAATTGATTTTCTTTTGCGCCGCGCGCGCCTGCTTCCCCGTTGAATTTTCGATTTCCCGCCGGGCTGCGGTTAAACGGCCCGTTTCATTTTGCAGGCAGGATTTTTGATCTTGCAGCCGCTGTTTTTCGCGCCTTTTTTCCTCTTGGTAAAAAGTATAATTCCCACCGTACTTTTTTAATCCGTTTTCGGATAACTCTAAAATACAATCCATGCGTTCCAGCAAATCGCGGTCATGCGAAATGATAAAAACGGTTTTCGGCGTTGCACGGATATAATCGTAGAAAACGTTTTTGGACGGCGTGTCCAGATTGTTCGTCGGTTCGTCAAACATTAAAATGCCCGCGTCGGATAAAAAGACGTTCAACAGCAGGATTTTTTCGCGTTCTCCGCCGCTCAGACGGCTGAAAGAACAGGAGAGGTCGACAAAACTTAATCCGAAGTCGGCCAGAACCCGTTCGGTTTCCGCTCGGATATTCCAGCGCGATCCGATCAGGTCAAATAAGTCTTCGGTACAAAATCCCGCATTGACTTTTTCGATTGCCTCCAAGACAGGCTGCACGCCCAAAGCGTCGGCGACGGTTTGGTTTAATTCCGTTTCCTGCGGCAGAAAAGCGGGCGCTTCACCGCGGACAATACTGCCGCCGGACGGGAGCAAGACTTTTTCGGCCAGCTGAAGCAGCGTTGTTTTTCCAATGCCGTTCGGACCGGTCAAAGCGACCTTTTCACCGCGGGAAACGTCAAAAGAAATCCCGGAAAACAGCGTTTCGCCGTTTGGCAGGACATAGGATACGTCGTTAAACGAAAGAAAGTTTTCAGGCATAAAACCTCCGCGTAAAAAATAAAACAAACATCAATGAACTGTTTGCTTATTTCCGCATGGGTTTATACCTCCGTTAAAATGAACGATTATTCTTTTAACAGAAAAAAGAACCGGAAACAATCTTTTATTATCGGTTCTACTGTTTGATTTTTCAGGAAAATGCAGTAGACGAAAGAACATTAAAAATGTAAATTAATAAAAACTGTATTTTAAGGAGCTTTTATGCCGCTTTCCAAATTAAACACGCTGGTTTTTCCCCGTATTTTAAACGCTTTGAATGATAATTTGTTTAAAACGACCCTGTTGACGCTGATCGCCGTGCGTATTACTCAGCAAACGGCCGATCCGTCGAATATTGTCGCGGGACTTCTGATCCTGCCGTTTTTTTTGTTTTCCGCCCGCGCGGGGCAACTGGCCAAAAAATATAACCGCACAAAGCTGACCCGTTCTTTGAAATTAATGGATCTGGCGCTGATGCTGCTGGCGGGCGGCGTGCTGTTTACGGAAAATATCGGACTGTTGATCCTTTTGCCGTTTTTGTTCGGCGCTCTGTCCGCCTTTTTCGGGCCGATGCGGTACGCTTTTCAACCCGATCAGTTGGAAGACAGCGATTTAAGCGCCGGGGACGCTTATGTTGAAAAATCGACTTATGTCAGTATTATTTTGGCGCTGTTGTTCGGCGTTTTGCTGCCCGTGCGGCTGGCGGCTTCTTTTTTAATCGTGTTTGCTTTGGTCGGTTTTCTGACGACCCGTTCTGCCGATCCTGATCCCGAAGAAAAGAATATTTCCCGGAATACTCCCAAAGATATGTTGGCCGGCATTTGGAAAACGCTGCGCACCGTGCGCAGATATCCGCTGATTTTCCGCAGTATTTTGGGAACGACCTGGTTTTGGTCGATCGGGCTGCTGATTATGCTGCAAATTTATCCGCTGACCGAACGGGTGTTTAATACCGATAATTTTTCGGCGGCGTTTTTGCTGATTATTTATGCCGCCGGCGTCGGAACCGGCGCGGCGTATTGCCACCGGTTGTTAAAAGGCATTGCGCATACGACGTTTGTGCCGATCAGCACAATCGGCATGGGCGTGTGTTTTCTGGTGCTGTTTTTCCTGACAAAAGGATATTCAGCGCCGGTTGACGCCGTGCCGTTTGTCATGTTTATCTTGCGTCTGCGGGTTATTTTGTTCGCGGTTTTCCTGTTTTTGCTGGCTTTTTTCTGCGGCATGTACGTTGTGCCGCTGACGGCACTGATCCGGTTTAAAGCTTCGGCGGCAAACAGATCGACCGTTTTTGCCGCGTCCAATTTGATCAATGCTGTCGGTATTGCCGTTATCGCCTTGATTTTTATCGGGCTGCGCCGTGCCGGGCTGGATATCGCCGATCTGTTTTTATTCGCGGCGGTTGCCAGCTTTTTCGTATCGATTTATAACTGTTCCGTTCTGCCGGCGGCGTTGCTGCGTTCAATCGCGCAGACAGTGCTGGAATTTTTCTACCGCGTTACCGTTAAAGGGTTGCCGAATTTCCAGGCGGCGGGGAAAAGGGTGCTGATTATCGCCAATCACACGTCTTTGCTTGACGGGCTTTTAATCGCTGCCTTTATGCCCGAAAAAATTACCTTTGTCATCAAACCGGAATGGGAAAATAAATGGTTCGCCCGGTTTTTCAGCCTGATGGTTGACGTGTATCCGCTGGATTTAAACAATCCGATGTCTTTGCGTTCTTTGGTCGATTTGATCAGGAAGAACAAAAAAGTCATGATCTTTCCCGAACGGCGCGTCAGCGTGACGGGCGCTTTGATGAAAATATACGAAGGGGCGGGACTGGTCGCTGAAAAAGCCAACGCCAATATTTTGCCGATCCGGATCAACGGCGCGCAGTATTCAAAACTGTCTTTGCTGAAAAACAAAGTCCGTACACAGTATTTTCCCAAGATTACGATGAATATTCTGCCGCCGAAAAAATTTGACATTGATCCGTCATGGACGGGGCGGCAAAGATCGCACGAAGTATCCAACCAGCTGTATGACATGATGGTTGAAATGCTTTATGAATCGTCAAAGATCAATGAAAACCTGTTTGTTTCATTGTTGAACGCGGCCAAGATCAACGGCAGAAATCACGTGATTGCCGAAGATATCAGCCGCAAGCCGATCAAATACAAGACTTTGATTTTAAAAAGCTATGTTTTAGGCAAAGCGATCGAACGTTCTTTTCCCGAAGACGAAAGGCTGGGCATTTTGATGCCAAACGTTTTGGCGAACGTCGTCGCTTTTTTTGCGCTGCAGAGTGTTGATAAAGTTCCTGCCATGCTGAATTTTTCAACGGGCGTGGCGCAAGTTTTGTCGTGCGTTAAAACCGTTCAGCTGAAAACCGTCCTGACCTCAAAAAAGTTTATTGAAAACGCTCATCTGGAAAAACTGGAAGAAGCTTTAAAGGAAAACGGCCTTAATATCGTTTATTTGGAAGACTTCGCCGCGCAAATCCTGCTGACTGACAAGTTAAAAGGCGTCGTGTCATATCTTTTTTCCGCCAAGCCGAAAAATAACGCGGAACACACGGCCGCCGTTATGTTTACGTCGGGTTCCGAAGGATTGCCGAAAGCCGTTTTCCTGTCGCACAGAAATTTTCAGGCGAACCGTTATCAGGCGTTAAGCGTGATTGCTTTGACCTCTGCGGACGTATCGTTTAACGCTTTGCCCATGTTCCATGCGTTCGGGCTGGGGGTCGGCACGCTTTTGATGATTTTGACCGGCGTACGGACGTTTTTTTATCCGTCGCCGCTGCATTACCGCATTGTTCCCGAACTGGTATATGAAACCAATGCGACGGTACTATGCGGGACGGATACGTTTTTTGCCGGTTACGGCGCGATGGCGCACCCGTATGACTTTTTCGCGCTGCGCTATGCGATTGTCGGGGCCGAAAAGCTGAAAGCCAGTACGGCCGAATTATGGATGCGCAAATTCGGCATTCGTATTTTGGAAGGCTATGGCGCGACTGAAACCAGTCCCGTCATTTCGATCAATACGCCGATGTATATCCGCGAAGGTTCCGTCGGCCGTCTGTTCCCCAAAATGACGGCCAGACTGGAAGAAGTCCCCGGAATCAAAGAAGGCAAAAAGCTGCTGGTATCCGGCGATAATGTCATGCAGGGGTATATGTTCGCGGACAATCCGGGCGTTTTGGTTCCGCCGAAAGACGGCTGGCACGATACGGGCGACATTGTTACGATTGACAAAGACGGTTTTGTCTTTATTCAGGGACGGGCGAAACGTTTTGCAAAAATCGGCGGAGAAATGATTTCTCTGACGGCCGTAGAACAGGTATTGTCGAAATTATATCCCGACGCGGTGCAGGGAATTGTTGCGGTTCCCGATCCGAAGAAAGGCGAAAGGCTGGTTTTGATTACGACAAAGCAGGACGCTGATTTATCGGAAATCCGCGCTTATATCAAAGAACAGGGCTTTAACGAACTGGGATCGCCGTCGCAGTTTATTTATGTCAAGGAACCGCCGGTCTTGGGGTCGGGTAAGTTTGATTATATTACGGCGCAGAAAATAGCCGAAAGCTACTGCCCTTAGGGGTGGCGGCGCCACGGGCATAACGCCCTCCCGGCGGGCACTACCCGTGCGGGGGAAACATTAGGTCGTGCTGGCAATAAGAAAGTAAAAAACTGACGCCCCTGCG
>URSF01000048.1 GCA_900550445.1 uncultured Rhodospirillaceae bacterium
GGGGGGGGGCATTTTTGTCATAAAACTGCAACATTTAAAAGCAGGACAAAACGGACGTAAAAGCGGAGTTATTAACGGCAAACAAAAAAGGGTTTTAATAAGTGCCTTAAAACGGTAATTAAGCGACAATCCATTTGATCAGCCGGCCGGAAACAGCCCACAGAATTCCTGCGGAGATCAGGGACGCGGCGGAAATTCCCGTAAAGATTGCCAGCGCGCCGAAATCTTCGACAAAGGATCCGACCAAACCGGCAATAAAATTAGCCAGCGCCGTAAATCCGAACCAGACTCCCATCATCAAAGACAAGTATTTTGCCGGCGCCAGCCGGGTCACCATGGACAGTCCTGTCGGGGATAAACACAGTTCTCCGATCGTATGGAACAGATACGTGCCGATCAGCCATAACATGGACGCCTGCCGCTCCGGATTTGACTCGGCCTGCAGTACCGCGCCGGCCATGAACAAAAATCCTGCCCCCAGAAATATCAGGGCAAAGACAAATTTAGTAACAAAATTCGGGTCTTTTTTTCCCAGTTTAACCCAAAACCAGGCGAACACCGGCGCCAGCAAAATAATAAACATCGGATTTAAAGATTGAAAAAAGGCCGCCGGGATTGTGTAGCTTCCGATCGTTCTGTCGGTATGTTCCGCCGTATACAGATTCATCAATCCGCCCGCCTGTTCAAATCCTGCCCAGAAAATAACGGTAAAAAATCCCAAGATAAAAATAACTTTTAAGCGATTGATTTCTTCCGCGGTTAATTTCTGGCCGGCCGATCGCTTTTCAGATACGGCTTTAGCATTAGGCGGCAGTCCGATTCCGCCCAAATAACGTTCGGATAAAAAGAGCTGTAAAAACAAAGCGATCAACATGCCGATGCCGGCAACGGCAAACGCGGCTTTGAACGAATACTGAGTAGAAACGAATCCGGCGATAATTCCGGCCAGAAACGAACCGATATTAATGCCCATGTAAAAGATTGTAAAAGCGCTGTCGCGCCGGGTATCCGCAGGATCATATAAATCACCGACCATTGTTGAAATGTTCGGTTTAAACAAACCGTTGCCGCAGATTAAAAAAGCCAGTCCGATATATAAGTTAATATTGGCCGATACCGGCAGAAACCCGTTTGGCAAAGACAGGATAAACTGCCCCGCCGCCATAAAAAACGCCCCCGAAATGACAGCTTTGCGCTGGCCGCAAAGATTATCCGCCAGCCACCCGCCGATCAGCGGAGTGATATAAATCAATCCCGTATAAATGCCGTACAGACGCAGGGCGTCCGCTTTGTCCCAGCCCAGTCCGCCGTTAATTGTCAGATCCGTGACATATAGAATTAAAATGGCGCGCAGGGCATAAAAAGAAAAACGTTCCCATAATTCCGAACTGAAAAGCAGAAAAAGCCCTTTGGGGTGGCCCAGAAATTCCCGGTGATTTTGTGTCATTATATTATCCCGCAGCAACGAAAACAAATTATTGTAACAGATTGTTTGGATAAAAATAATCTGTCAAAGCGGACATAGAAAAACAGCCTCTTTTCAGAGGCTGTTTTGTTTTAGAGGTGGTTATCTGCAGGTTGATCCCTGCGCTATGTATTGTCCGGAAGAAGTATAGCACGGAGCGCACAGTCTTCTTGAACATTGAGAACTGTTGGTGCACGACCTTCCGAAATCATCAGGAACACAGCCGGAGTATGTGGTTGTATTGGAGCTGCATGCTCTGACATTTGTTTTATATGTTGTGCCGCTTGGACAACTTCTGCTTCCGCCTGAGGAAGATGATCCCGAATTAGATCCGGTGCATGTTCCCGTTGTCGTACAGCTGGTGCAGGTATTGCTGCCCGCGCTGGTGTACAGAGTGCTGCAGCTGGAACAGGAGGTGGCCGTACCGCCTTTGGAGTACGTTCCCGAAGCGCAGGCGACGCAGTTTGAGCCGCTGAGGTAATATCCTGCTGAACAGCTGGATTTATTACATTTTCCCAATCCATAGGAATTGCTTCCCATCGTATAGCCCGAAGAGCAGGCGGTGCAGTAAACGCCCATAGAAGAATCGGAACAGGCAGAACAGCCGTCCGGACATTTTTCGCAGCCGGAGCCGCTTTTCTTCAAATAATATCCCGCCGGGCATGAATAAGAAGTACAGCTTCCTGTTGAAGAACAAGCCGAACAGTTAACATATTGATTGCTGCCGATGTTAACTCGTATATCCGAACAGGGACGGCATGATCCCTGATTGCTGCCGGAGGAATAGGTTCCGGACGGACAGGATTCGCACAGATTGGAACCGCTGCGGTAAGTCCCGGCTTCGCATGTTTCCGGAACGCATGGATAGGGATAAGAATCGCTTAATATTCTTCCCGTCGGACAGCAGTCGGAATACGATCCTGTAGAGTTATATTCTAAGTGATACCCGGAAGCGCAGCCGCCGCTGCAAGTCATTGCTCCAATATTTGCATTGTATATACACTCGCTGCAATTATCCGGACAAGCGACGCATTCTCCGGATCTGTGTTTGCCGTATCCGGATTTGCATACGATACAGTGGGTAGAATCCTCACAGTCGGCGCAGTTCGCCGGGCAATTTTTAATTTGAGTTCCGCCCGCGCCTGTGTTCAGGCTTGAGTCTGCTGCGATGGAATAAGCTTTTCCGCGTCCCAGCTTGACGGCTTTGGCAATATTAAAAGAGCTCGCGGTGTTAAAAATATCCGCGGCGTCGGCAGATGCCGGCAGGATTAAAAAAAGAAACAAAAGAAAGATTTTATTCATAGTGCCCTCCTTTAAATATAAAGCGGTTTTCTGTTTTTTTTCTATTATTTGACGAATAAGAAAGTCTTTCTATGAAAATATGGGGGGGGGGGGCATATTTTTAACAAAACTGTAACATTTGAAAATCGGCTGAAATGAAGGGAAATTGATATTTAAAAATAAGAATTGAAAATAAAAAACAATCGTTCGAGTCAACACGTAAAAAAGGATTATATTGTTTTTCTTTGATTGTCGATGCAAAGCTTCAGCTGCATGCGGCTCAGAAGATTGAAAAGATAATTCCTGTTGAATAAGGCATTCTTTATCACGGCGGTTTGTCTGTATTGCAAATACGAAAAGGGCTGAATCGGTTCTGTCTGGAGTATAAAACAAAGCAGTCGTCAGCCGGAGATAAAAATGATACGGGAATCGGACCTTTTGACAAAATACACTGAACGGAAAAATTTTGGGAAAGCCCTCTTTTTTTCATTATTTAATTTGGTATCGCGATCTTTTTTATCGTGATTTTTTTCACCAAAAAAAGAACGATTGAAGATTTATCCCAGCAAAACGGCGCTTTCCGGCTTTTTCAGGAACAGTGTAAAAAAATTTACCGCCGTTTGTAGAAAATGCTTGCTTTTTGTGTCTAACCGTTCTATATACTTAACTGTGAAATAAATCACGATTAGAAAATCCCCGCCTTTCGGCGCCGGATTTTGCCAAATCAACTCGCATGAAGCTTTAAGAAGGTAAGGATCATGGTAAGCGAAGTTAAAACAGCAGAAGATTTAGAGCGGATCATCGCTAAGGCGCACGAAGCGCAGGCCGTTTATGCGACCTATTCGCAGGAACAGGTGGACAAGATTTTCAGGGCAGTGTCTCTGGCCGCCAACAAAATGCGTATTCCTCTGGCCAAAATGGCCGTTGAAGAAACGGGTATGGGCGTTGTCGAAGACAAAGTGATTAAAAACCATTTTGCCTCTGAATACATTTATAACAAATACCGCAATATGAAAACCTGCGGCGTCATTGAGGAAGACAAAGGAAACGGCATCAAAAAGATCGCCGAACCCGTCGGCGTGATCGCCGGGGTTATTCCGACGACAAACCCGACGTCTACGGCTATTTTTAAAACGCTGATCGCTTTGAAAACACGTAATGCCATTATCTTTTCGCCTCATCCCCGTGCTAAAAAATGCACGATTGAAGCCGCGAAAATCTGTTTGGACGCCGCTGTGAAGGCCGGCGCACCCAAAGGCATTATCGCCTGGATTGACGAACCGTCCATTGAATTGTCCGACCAACTGATGAAACACCCGCATGTCGATATGATTCTGGCAACCGGCGGCCCCGGAATGGTCAAGGCGGCTTATTCTTCCGGAAAGCCCGCTTTGGGCGTCGGTCCCGGCAATACGCCCGCCGTCATTGACGAAACGGCAGATATTAAAATGGCCGTGTCTTCCGTTTTGCTCAGCAAAACGTTTGACAACGGTGTGATCTGCGCGTCCGAACAGTCGATTATCGCCGTTTCCGACGTTTATGACGAAGTCAAAAACGAACTGCGTTACCGCGGGGCTTATATCCTGAATGCGGACGAAAAGAAAAAAGTGGCCGATATTTTGCTGACGCCGCGCGGCGTTAATCCCGAAATCGTCGGTCAGCCGGCTTATAAAATCGCCGCTTTGGCTGGATTGCAGGTTCCCGAAGACGCTAAGGTTTTGATCGGCGAAGTCGAAGATGTTACGACGGCCGAACCGTTCGCGCATGAAAAATTATCGCCGGTTCTGGCTTTGTACCGCGCCGAAAATTTTGAAGACGCTATGGAAAAAGCCTATACGCTGGTCGATCACGGCGGGGCGGGCCATACGTCCGTTTTATACACCGATCCCAGAAAAGACGACCGGATCAAAGCTTTCGGAAACAAAATTCATACGGGGCGCATTTTGATCAATACGCCGGCGGCGCATGGGGCAATCGGTGATTTGTACAACTTCAGGCTGGAACCGACGCTGACAATCGGGTGCGGTTCGTGGGGCGGCAACGCTACCAGCGAAAACGTCGGACCGAAACATTTGCTGAACATTAAAACCGTCGCAGAAAGGAGAGAAAATATGCTCTGGTTCAAAGTTCCGCCTAAAGTATACTTCAAACGCGGGGCGATTGATCTGGCTCTGCGCGAACTGAAAGGCAAAAAGAAAGCCTTCATCGTTACCGACAGATTCCTGTTCGATTCCGGTATGGTAACGAAAATCACCAATGTTCTGGAAGACATCGGAACAGATTTCCAGATCTTCTTTGACGTCAAACCCGATCCCGATCTGTCGACGATCAATACGGCGTTTACGATGGTTAAAACATATGAACCCGACGTCTTTATTTCCATGGGCGGCGGTTCGCCGATGGACGCGGCCAAGATTTTGTGGCTGATGTATGAACAGCCGGATATTAAATTTGAAGACGTCGCCATGCGCTTCCTGGATATCCGCAAGAGAATTTGCGATCTGCCGGCTTTGGGCAAAAAGGCCGATATGGTCGCTATTCCGACGACGTCCGGCACCGGATCCGAAGTCACGCCGTTCGCCGTTATTACAGACGACAAAACGCATATCAAATACCCGATCGCGGACTATGCGCTGACCCCGACGATGGCGATCGTCGATCCGGATCTGGTCGATTCCATGCCGCCGGGACTGTGCGCGGCGGGCGGTATTGACGCTTTGGTCCATGCGATTGAAGCTTATGTTTCCGTTATGGCGACAAACTTCACGAATTCCATGGCCTTGGAAGCCGCGAAGAAAGTCTTCAAATATCTGCCGCGTTCATATCATGAAGGCAGAAACGATCCGCTGGCGCGTGAAAAAATGCACTATGCCGCAACGATTGCCGGTATGGCTTTCGCAAATGCTTTCCTGGGATTGTGCCATTCTATGGCGCATAAACTGGGGGCGGCGTTTAATGTGCCGCACGGCGTTGCGAATGCTTTGCTGATTTGTCAGGTGATTCGTTTCAACTCGTCAGATTCGCCGACGAAGCAGGCTGCTTTCTCGCAGTACAGATATCCGAATGCTAAGGAAAAATACGGTCAGATCGCTAACCAGCTGAAACTGGGCGGCAAGAACGATGATGAAAAAGTCGAATTGCTGATCAATGCCATTCAGGATCTGAAAAAAGAAGTCAATATTCCTTTGTCGATCAAAGATTACGGCATTTCGGAAAAAGATTTCTATGCCAAACTGGACGAATTGACCGAAATGGCTTTCGACGATCAGTGCACCGGCGCCAACCCGCGTTATCCGCTGATGTCGGAAATCAAAGAAATTTATATCAAAGCTTACGAAGGTACCGTTTAACCCCTTTAAAGGTACTTTCTAAGGAACAGGCTCCGGGAAACCGGAGTCTGTTTTTTTATAAGAAATACGGCTTTCTAAAGAATTTTCGGCAGTGTTCGAAAAACTTTGCGGGGACCGGCGGATATTAAAGTCGAAAGAGTAGTCTAACTGATTAAAAAAAATTATATGCGATATGAAATTGCAAATACCGCAAACTGTTTGCCCCGAAATACCGATAAAAAAAGTATAAAATCAAAAAACCGCCTAAAGAATCATATAAATGGAAAAATGTAAATATCATTGAAATTGAGGTTTATAAATGCCGGAGCAAAGTAAAATAATTCCTACGACAAAAAGTTTTGATGTAAAAGTTGCTTGCAAATACAGCGGATAAAAATTCCCGTAAAATTACAGACATATATAAAATCAATTGAAAAAAAGCGCTTGATCAGAGCAATGGGCATCAAATCTGTTCGGCCCGTTTACGTAGAATAAGTATAAAAACATTCACCGGATTGCCGTATGCCGTTTATGTGTTGCCAATAAAAGAGGGCTGGCTGCACCTGTCAGATGAAAACCCACCCGTCTGGCGGGTGGGTATCTTTTTAAATTTTATTCTTCAGGCTGTTTTCCGTAACCGCAATAAGACGGTTTTTCATAAATGCGGATACCTTGTGCGTTTTTAAATGTCAGTTGTGCCTGTTTATAGGTGATAACACCGCTGTTGTCAGGCAAAACGCCGTGTTTGCTCTGGTATGTACGGACGTCGGCCAGACTCATGGTTTGGCCGTTGGCAAAAACAACGTTCCAGCCGTACAGGCTGTAGCCCGTTTTAACCAGAATAACCGTCTGATCCGTTTCAGCCGTACCGCTGTCGGCCGTAAATGTAAAAATGTCCTGTTCCTGTTTTTGCAAACGGGGCAGAGCATAGGTGACAGGGCCGTCCTGCGGCTTTGCCGAAGCCGTTTGTCCGGCAACGGCGGGGACGGTCAATTTGTTCAAATGGCTGAACATCAGCTGAATACCGCCGGGACCGATCAGCATACCTGCCGAATTTTCCAGCTCAATCGTTGAATTTTCCTGTCCGGTCAAAGGTATGACTTTCATTCCGCACAGCGCCAGATTTGTCTGATCCGCCGGAACATTTAAGGAAGAACTGTTTGCAAAAGAAACAGCCGACCCGTCTGCGTTAATAAAAGCTCCTTGACAGAAAATGTCGTCAGATAAAGGAATTTCAGCACCGCTTTGTCCTGCC
The DNA here is from genome assembly GCA_900550445.1 of uncultured Rhodospirillaceae bacterium. Taxonomy (GTDB): domain Bacteria; phylum Pseudomonadota; class Alphaproteobacteria; order CAAGCB01; family CAG-977; genus UBA11549. The sequence continues at coordinate 7,331 of URSF01000048.1, forward strand.
AGCGGCGTGACGGAAAATTCGCTGATCAGCAGATACCATTCCGAAATATGATCAAAAGCATGCATAACGTTTGTTAAAACAACCGTATCCATTGTTTCCGATCCGGTAAACGACTGTGTCATCGTACCGTCAAACGAAAAAGCACCTGTCGCGGCAATCATATCTGAAGCGTCCTGCGGGTCGTGTTCTTCCTGCGTTTCTTCGGCAACAACCTGAGCATCGTCAACGGGGTGGCTTTCTTCTTTGATTGTTTCGTCCGCCAAAGCATCAATGGCGGCCGTATTTTCCACCGGTTCATTTTCTGTCTGCGGCAGTTCTTCCGCCGTGGCGAATTCTTGCGCGGGCGGTTCAAGTGTTTCCAGCTCTTCCGCAGAAACAGCATTTTCCACATTTTCATATTCTTCGTTAACGCGAGATTCTGAAACGGCTTCTAATTCTTCAAAACCGACGACCGGATTTTCTTCCGGCGGTAATTCGGGTTCTGCTTCAACTGCGGCCGATTCGGAAACCGGAGAGGCGGGCTGCGGTTCTACTGCCGGTA
>URSF01000049.1 GCA_900550445.1 uncultured Rhodospirillaceae bacterium
GGGGGGGGGGGTATATTTTTCACAAAAGTGAAACATTTGAAAGAAAGCAGAAATAAAGGAAAAAAGCTTTCTGAAGAAGATGGGGGCAAAAAAAGAACGCAATGCAGTTTAGCACGTAAAAAGAGAAAACAAAAAAAAAGGAGGAAAGCTCCTCCTTTTATTTTTGCGGATTGAAAACTAATCAATCTGGCAAACCAGCATTTTCAGATAAGCGGTTTCCGGTAACAGCGGGTGTACCGGGTGATCCGGTCCCGCGCCGGCCTGTAAAATAACGCGGCCGGTTTTTCCGGCTTCGGTTAAACCGCGTATGCATTCCGCGAAAAATTCGTCCGGCCTGACGTGATGTGAACACGACCCGAGCGCCAGAATACCGTCTTTTTCCACCAGTCCGGCAGCCAGACGTGCCACTTTTCGATATCCGCGCAGCCCGGCGGCGATATCTTTTTTGACTTTGGCAAAGGCCGGCGGGTCGCACACGACGATGCCGAATTTTTCTTTATCTTTATTCATGCTTTCCAATACGTCGAAAGCATTGTCTTTGATCCATGAGCATTTATTGCCTAATTCATTTTTTTCAGCAGCTTTCCGCGCCAGAGCCAAAGCGGATTCGGAACGGTCGACGCCGATGATTTCTTTGGCGTGTCCGATGCCCATGTGCAGGGCGAAGCCGCCCGCGTAAGTATAAAAGTCGATACAGCGCTTGTTCGGCGCCAACCGGCCGACAAAGGAACGGTTTTCACGCTGGTCGTAAAACCAGCCGGTTTTTTGTCCTTCTTTTAAATCGGCAAAAAAGTAAATGCCGTTTTCGCGCACGGATACGACGTCGGGCAGGGTTCCTTTGGCAACTTCGTATAACGGATCCAGCCCTTCCAAAGCGCGGGCGGAACTTTCGGCGCGCAGAACAATGCAGGACGGGTGAAGGACTGCGTCCAGCGCGTCGACAATTTCCTGTTTCAGCGCGTCTGTTCCCGCCGTGTTCAGCTGGCAGGCGACGATGTCGTCAAACCGGTCGATGATCAGACCGGGCAGGCCGTCGCCTTCGGAATGAACCAGGCGGTAAAACGGCGAATTGACCAAAGCGTTTCTTAAATCAACGCAGCGGCGGAGTTTTTTGGCAAAAAAGGCGGCGTTGATTTCCGTTTGCGGGTCGGACGCCATTTTGCGAAAAGAAATCAGGGAATGCGGGTTAAACGAACCGACTCCGATAAACGTGCCGTTTGCGTCGTACAAGCGGGCCAGTGTGCCGGCGGGAATGTTTTTGGTTTCGGCTGTCATGTCGATTTCGTTGGAAAAAACCCAGGGACTGCCTGCTTTTACGCGTTTGGCACAGCCTTGTTTTAATTTTACGGCGGGATAATTTGTATTTTTCATGGCGTTTATGTTCAACCTCTTTTAAACTGCATAAAACGGTTTTATCACGACAGAGGCGCAAATGCCAAAAAAAGAAAAAACTTTTTCCGCAGGCGATATCCTGTTTAAACAAGGCGATCCTTGTTCTTCGGTTTTTACGATTATCAGCGGTAAAGCGGAGCTGTTCTATGAAATCAACGGCAAAGCGCGCATTCTGGGGCGAAAGGGCGAAGACGACCTGTTGGGCGCCAACAGCGTTTTAGAGGGCAGTTACGATACTTCGGCGCGCGCGGTAACCGATCTGACCGTTTCGGTGCAAAGCGCCGACGAATATATCGAAGGGCTGCAGCGGTCGGGGGAATTGTCGCCCGCCGCTAAACCGCAAACCAAAGTATCTGATTCCTTTGACGACGACGATGATGATTTCAGTTTCAGCTTTGGCGGCGACGACGAAGAAGAAGAAAAGCCTGCCGTAAAAAAAACGGCCCGTCCGTCCGCGCGGCGCGCCGGCCGGTCAACGGCACTGACGCGCAAGGGAACGGCCGCGGACGATGATGACGAAGAAGAAAAAAACGTCAATGATTCTTCGTCGGCTCTGGTGCGCGTGGAAAAACCGCGGCCGGCGCCGGTTGTTCAAAAACCGGTCGTTTTGCCTGCGGAAATCAAACGTTTTCCGATCAAAGAATGGCTGCGCGAAGGCAGTGACGAAACAATCGCTTTCGGCCCCGTCGTTTTAATGGCTTCCGTTGCCGGCGACGACAACGGCGCCGTGCGCGACGAGTTATATCGTACTTTGCGTCAGGTGCCGAATCTGCAGGTGAAAGTCGTCGATAAGGCGGTTACCGACGCTAATGCGCAGCGTGGGGCGATGCAGATGCGCGCCTGGCTGGAACAGCACAATGCTGACGTCGGGCTGTATGCTGCTTTGGATAACGCGGGACGCGTGCTGGAATTTCATACGGTCCGTCCCGTTTTAAATTATGAAACGCAGCCTTTTACCGCCGGATCGCGTTTTTTCCTGCCCGTGCAGATGACTGATGAACAAAAAACGTTATTAAAGATTTTTACGATCTGCGCGATGACCCCGACCCGGTTGGAACATGAACAGCTGTTGCGTTTGTTTCTGCCGTCTTTGCTTAACGAAGTGACGGCTTATGCGTCAAAACCGATGGTCGGGTTGGCAAACGAGGAACAGGCCGTCAATCTGACGGCGTTTGCCAATGTGCTGTCGTGGGTCAGCCTGATTACCCCCGGGGAAAACAGGCAGACTCAGGCGGCGGCGATTTATGAACAGGCATTGAAGCTGCTGCCCCCGTATGCGCCGGAATATGTTTTCGTTAACCGGCAGGTCGGGCTGCTGCATCAAATGGAAGGCGAACGCCGGGACAGTGTGGAAGCTTATAAAGTAGCGGAAGAAACCTTTAAAAAAGGGTTGGAGGCCGTATCGGAAAAATATCAGCCCGAAGCTTACGGCGATTTAAATCTGCGGATCGGCAACGTGCGTCAGAAAATTGCGATGCAGACGGGGGCGGGCGAAGATTTCGCCGCGGCGATGACGGCTTACCGCGACGCCTTAAAAACGTTGAAGCCGGGACTGCATACCGAACGCTGGGCGGATACGGTCAACGGGCTGGCGCGCACGATGCAGCTGTTTTCTTCGTACAGTACGAAAACGACTTTATTGAAAAAAGCGGTCGAACTGTATGAAAAAGAATTAAGCGTTTTAAACAGGGACGCTCAGCCTTTACTGTGGGGCAGGGCGTGCAATAATCTGGCGTCGGCTTTGTTTTTGCTGGCCGACAGAGAGGGCGGAAATCCGGCTTTGCTCCGCCGCGCCGTGGAAGTGTTTTCCGATGCGCTGCAGGTGTACGACAAAGCCGGCGCGCATCAAATGGCGACGGTTGCCGACAATAATTTGAAACGCGCGGAAAAAGTCCTGGCGCGCACGGAAAAGGAACTGGAAAAGAACAAAAACTGGCTGGACGATATTCTGAACGATGCGACGCCCGATTCGCAGAAAACGGATCAGGAAAATCCGCCCGCCGGCGACGAACCGCTGGTTTTTGAACGAATTGCCGTGTTTGAAGAATTAGACGACGACGAATAAAAAACGCAGACAGTCAAACTGCTGTAAAATCAAAACGGTTAAAACGCCTAAAAACAGCGACGTGCCGTAGGGGCCTTCTTTTTGTCTGCGAATCAGCGCGATCAGGGCAAAAAAGATTACGGACGACAGGATAACGGCGATCAGGCCGGGAAAACCCAGCCAGGCGCCCAGCGCGGTCAGCATTTTGAAATCTCCGCCGCCCAGAGATCTGGGAAAAAACGGCGTCATGACGGCGGCCGTGACGGTCGGCAGCAAAAAACCGGCCAAAGCTCCGGACGCGGAATCAAGCGGGGTTACGATTCCCAGATCCAGCGTTGCAAAATAAAATCCGCAAATCAGCAGGGGAATCGTCAATACGTCGGGCAGGACATGCAGTTTTTCGTCAATACAGGCCATTAAGGAACAAAGCCATAATAAAACGACAAGCGTCAGAGGATAATTTGAAAAAATCAGCAAAAACAATCCCAAAATCCCGACGATTCCCCAAAACAGGCCGGCGGCGAATAATTTTTTCCATAACTGCCTGCGCCGTTTTATCCGTTCGGGCGACTGCGATTTGGCCAGTCGGGGAATATGAAACGACCGCACCAGAGCCGTTCCCGCGTCGGCAGGCAGAAACTTGCCGAACCGGCGGGCAAAGAAAGGAACGGGGAAAAACAAAATAAACGCGACGGCGCTTGCGGTACATAAAACTTCTGCCGTTGTCATGGAAATCCTCTTGGTAAAAACATTTTTTTAAGATTAACGCAAAAATTTGTTTCGGAAAGCATATTTCTTCCGCCTATAATAAAAAAAATTTTAACAGGAGTCGTGATGACTGTTTATTTTCAAAAAGCGGCGATTGTCGGCGTCGGATTGATCGGATCGTCTTTGGCCCGTGTGCTGCGCCGCCGGGGAATCGCCGAACGCATCGCGGGGGCCGCGCGGTCGGCAAAAACGCGTGAAACCGCCGTGGCGCTGGGGGTTGTGGACGAAGCCTTTGAAAACCCGTGCGAGGCGGTTAAAAACGCCGATATCGTTTTCGTCTGTACGCCCGTCGGGGCAATCGCGGAAACGATCGGCGGATTTATGGCGGATTTGAAACCGGGGGCGATCGTGACGGACGTGGGGTCCGTTAAATCGTCAATTATTCGGGAAACGCTGCCGCTTTTGCGTCCGGATATCCGCTTTGTGCCGGCTCACCCTGTCGCCGGTACGGAAAAATCGGGGCCGGAAAACGGTTTCGCCGAACTGTTTGAAGGACGCTGGTGCATTCTGACGCCTTTAGATCAAACAAATGAAGCGGCATTGTCCGCCGTGCGCGCCGTCTGGGAGGCCGCGGGCATGAAAGTGGAGGAAATGTCCGCCGCGCGCCATGATAAAGTCATGGCTTTGATGTCGCATCTGCCTCATTTAATCGCCTATACGATTGTCGGAACGGCCGCTGATCTGGAAACGGAAACGCGCGAAGACGTGATTAAGTATGCCGCCGGCGGGTTTCGGGACTTTACCCGGATTGCCGGATCGGATCCCGTGATGTGGCGCGATATTTTCCTGAACAATACCGAAGCAGTGTTGGAATGCTTGCAACGTTTTTCCGAAGACTTGACCGTTTTGCAAAAAGCAATTCGCCAAAAAGACGGAAAAACCTTGCAAAATTGGTTTGCGCGGACGCGCGCCATTCGCCGCGAAGTCATTGACGCGCGTCAGGATCGTCCCGAAAATGAAAAATTATTGATGCAGAATAAAGGATAAAAGCATGACAAAAGTAACATATCAGGGGGTTATCGGCTGTTTTTCGTCCATGACGTGCGAACACTGTTTTCCCGACGCGATACACCGCAGTTGCCTGTCGTTCGGCGACGCGATGCAATCGGTTGTCAACGGGGAAGCCGACATAGCGGTTATTCCCGTTGAAAATTCGACGGCAGGACGCGTAACAGAGGTTTACGGCATTTTGCCCGAGGCTTCTTTATCCATTATCGGGGAATATTTTCTGCCGATACATCACTGCCTGATGATGCCGACGAAGTTTGTCCGCGGTTTGCCGCCGCAGAATGTGACGGAAGAAGAATTGCTGGAATGGAAACGTTCCGCGCCCAGCGCCGAAGAAATCAACCGCGCCGTAACGATGATTTCCGAAGTCCGTTCCCACCCGCAGGGATTGGCGCAGTGTCAGAAGTTTTTATTGCGCAATCTGCCGAACGCTCGGCTGCGCGAAGCTTGGGATACGGCGGGCGCGGCGCGTGATCTGGCGCAGGAAATGACGCCGAACGTCGCCGTTATCGCTCCGGCGGGCGCGGCGCGTTACGGCATGACGATTTTAAAGGAAAATATCGAAGACAATTCCGGCAATACGACGCGGTTTTTGTTTTTGCGAAAAACGCCCCTGACGGCGGACGAAATTCACGCCCACCCGATTACGACGCTGGTTTTTCGCACGCGCCATGTCGCCGGCGCGCTGGTTGAAGCGTTAAAGGTTTTTCAGGCCCATAACATCAATATGACAAAGCTTGAAACCTATATGACGGGCGTGCATCATTCCGAACCGGTTTTCTATGTTGATCTGGCGATGAACCGGTTTGACGAAACGGGGAAAAAAACGCTGGAAGAGTTGCGCGCCGCGACGTTGAGCGTTCAGGTTCTGGGAACGTACGAAGCTTCGCCGGCCAGATCGGACAGATTTGGCTTTGCCGCTGTGGAATAGCCGGCTTTAAGCTTTGGTTAAAAATGAAAAGCCCCCTGCAATCGGGGGCTTTTTGTGTAAAAAGATATCTTTTTAAGAACAGCAGCAACTGTTATTTTCCGCTTTTGCGCTTGTGCCGCTGATGCAGCTGACGCCCGTGCAGATACCGACGCATTTATCGGACGATTTATAATATTTGTCGTTGCAGATAAAAGCGATTCCGTTGGAACAAGTCGCATTGGCCGGACAGGTTGAACAGGCGTTGTTTGTCAGATAGTAACCTGATTTGCAGGCGGAACATGTTCCTGTGCCCGTATCGCAGGAAGCGCAGTTTTTATCGCAGTCTTTTGCTAATTTCGTTCCGGAACCTGAATTGCCGAACGTTCCGGAAGAATAAGCGCCGACGCTGGAACCGCGTCCCAGTTTAACGGCTTTGGCAACCGTAAACGCGTCTGTTTCATTCAAAACGTTTTCCGCGCGGGCGATAAAAGGCAGAAAAGTCAACATTGCAAAAATAAAAGCCAGTTTTTTCATGATGTTTTCTCCTTTTATTTAACACAGCAACAGCCGTCGGCCGATTTGGACAACCCGTCGGGGCAGGATCCGCTGACCGTGTTTTCTCGGGCAATGCATCTGTTGTTTTGCAATTCGTACCCTGCTTTGCACTGTTTGCACAAAGCATACCCGTTTGCCTGTGTCAGTGTTTTTCCGGGTTCGCAGTTAATATCGACGCATGCTGCTGTGGCTCTTGATGAATTTGCTCCGCTTGATACCCATTTTTGTCCGACCCGCGCGCAGTAATTCGGATATGCGACAATCGGGTGGGTGATTTTTGTTCCGTCGGCAAGAGTGTAATCAACGGGTACACATAAATCAGCATTGCTTGTATAATGATAATAACCGTCCTTGCATGCCGAACATTTTCCGCCCGAACATGTTTTACAGTTGGAAGGACAGCGGTATGAAGAAGAATTTGAAGATCCAGATGAACTGGAAGAACTGGAACCTCCGCTGCATTCATAAGGATCGTCGCAGCCTCCGCCGGACCAAAGGCATCCGTTTATTTGACAGGACGATTGGTCAGGATAATTCGGGCAATAGCCGCTACAGTTTGCAGCCAGCGCTTCGGAAAAAGGAATAAGCGCCAGTGTTATTGCAATCATAGAAAATATTTTTTTCACGATTAAGTCCTCCTTATATTAAGTTACAGGCCTTGCTATTATTCGGCGAACCCAAATTCTCTTCTATAAAAATATGGGGGGGGGGGGGGCG
>URSF01000050.1 GCA_900550445.1 uncultured Rhodospirillaceae bacterium
CGAACGCGTCTGAACAGACTTCGGAACAGGAAGCGCCGGCGTATTACACTGACGAGAACGGCAATCCGTATTATTTAGATGCGAACGGTACTCCGTATTATGTCGATGAGAACGGACAGGCTTATTATATCGACGAAAACGGTGTGCCATACTATGTTAATGAAAACGGGCAAGCCTATTATGTCGATGAAAACGGCCGGGCTTATTATATTGATGAAAACGGTCAGGCGGTTTACTTCGATTCTGATGCGGTTCAGAACGAAGAACAGGCGGCGGCGCCTGCCGAACAGGCAGAAGAAGAGACTTCTTCCGAAGAGCCGGAACCAAAACCGATTTTTGTCCCGACGGCTTATACGGCAGAAGACGGCAGCGTTTACTGGCTGGACGAAAAAGGCGACCGCTGTTATCAAGATGAAGAAGGAAAATTTTACTATTTTGACGATACCGGTACGCCATATTACCGCGATGCGGAAGGGAACGTTTATTATTCGGACGGATTAGGCAATGCTTATTATACGGGTGAAGACGGTAATCCGTATTATGTTACGCCCGAAGGCGAACGGGTTTATTATGCGGCTATAGACGAGGAAACACAGCAGATTCTGGACGAAGTTAATAAATCCGAAGAAGAAACATCGGAAACACCGGCGCAAGAAGAAAGCACCGAAGAAGAAACATCGGAAACGCCGGCGCAAGAAGAAAGCACCGAAGAAGAAACATCGGAAACGCCGGCGCAAGAAGAAAGCACCGAAGAAGAAACATCGGAAACACCGGCGCAAATATCCGAACCGGTTCCGGTTCAATTGCCGGACGTGCGTTCTTTGCTGCGTTTAGACGATTTCGCTTCGGAAAAACCGCTTAAAGCAATTCTGATTTCTTCCGTTCCTTTTGTTTTCGGATCGGCGGTACATTTTCGTCCGCAGGATTATGACAGGGAACCGTCTGTCCCGCCGGACAATGTGGTCGTTTCTTTGATTAAAGAAAGCGATGACCCTTATTTCAAAGGATAATATTGCTTTTTTAGGCTAAAACATAATATATATGAAAATATAAGGACAGGAAACGCGGAAAAGAAAATGGCTGAAAAAGAAATACCCGAAGCTTTATCATCGCTGTTTGAAGCCGTTCTGGCGTATCAGGATACGCAGGAAGGGCTGGCCCGCGTTCGTTCGGTGGCGCAGTCTGTTTTCGGTGAAAAATGGCGTGAACAAATCGGCGGTATTTTAACCGACTGCCCGGAAAATATACAAGCGCAGGTCAAAACGAACATTGACCGGGCGCTGACGTATGAAAAGGCCGGTTCGGTCTGGGCCGAAGTTTCCCGTATGCTGGATCCCCGGCGCCAGATTGACGCCGCGCAGGTGAAAGCTCAGCTGCCGGAAATGCAGCGCTGGCTGTCGATTTTCGGCAAAGCCGGACAGGATTTGATCGCCAAACTGCAAAACAAACTGGCGCAGACGGAGGCCAATCCCGCGGCGGGCAGTTCCGTTATTGCGGGGAATTACGGACTGACGGTTGAACAGTTGTGGAATTTTGATCATTTCATGCGTTTGAAAACGTATTACGATCAGACGATTTCCAGAACCAGCGCCCGGTGCGTTCATCTGGGCGGGCTGGAGCTCAGCCAGTATCCGTATTTCGGGTACATTCTGGATTTGCTGGACGAAATACTGACGTTCGGCATGGAAATTATTACGCCGCCGTATGCTCAAATCGTTCGTGAACGTTACAAGGGCGGCGAGCCGGCATTGAAAAAGATGCTGATGGAATTTAAAACGGAATTTGAAAATAATGCGCCGCCGGAAATGCTGACGGACGATGAATCCATGGACGATATCAAAGACCGCTTGGGATCGCTGGCTGATGCGAACGAAGTGGAAGAAGAGATCGGACCGGCGCCCGACGGTTTTGAATCTCCCGATACGGCGGACGAACCCGTCCGGCCGCAGCAGGCCCGGCCTCAGCCCAGGCCGGCCGCCGCGCCGATGATGAAAGCGCCGCAGAAAATGCCGGTCAAAGCGCCGGCGCAGCCGGTAAAAATGCCGATAAAACGTCCGGCGCCGGCAGGTTAAAAATGGGGTTAACAGACTGATGCTTTTTCGACAATTAAAGAAATATGTTTTTTGTGCCGCCGCTTTGTGCGCCGGGGGAATTTTGGCCGCCTGCCAGGGGGATATCCGCGCCGGCCGTCCGATGGTGCAGATGGTTCGTCCGACGTCTTTGCCGACGGAACCGAAAACGACTCGGTCGGCGGAAATGGTCAGCCTTGAATCGCCGATGCGCTGCACGGTGCACGAAACACAGCAGAATATTATGACGGTCATTCCGTTTAAGCAGGAAGCTTTTAAACTTGAACGGGCGGATAAAAGCGACCCTCTGCCGCGTTATGAGGTGACAGGTTTTTCTTTTGACGGCCAGACGGCGGAACGCGTTTTTTATAAACTGCTGAACGAAGCGAAAATTAAAGTCGTTGCCGAAGGCGGGCCTTTTCCCGAACTGGCGGCTGAAAACATCACCGGCGAATTGTCCGAAGTCATGAATATGATCGCCGATGCCGCCGACATCTATTACCGCTATAATGACCAGCAGAAGGTTTTGATTATCAGCCGCGAAGTTAACTGGAATTTTTACATTCCCGACAAACGCGAAGTCATGATCGCCGTTTTGGATTCTCTGCGCGGGGCGGGGATTCACGATTTGATCGTCAACTGGGAAGAAAGTGTTATTTCTTTCAAAGGCGACAAGCAGATTGAGGAAAAAGTAAAAAAACTGATCGAACTGTTTGACACGGAACCGAAACTGATTGTTTTTGACGTTCAGGTGCTGCGTGTCAAACCGTACGGGGCGACAAAAGAAATCGTCTGGCAGGAATTGGTTGATATTTTCGGCGCGGACAGAATCAAGTTTATGCTGAAAGGCGTCATGGGCCGCGCTTTGGTCACGGACTATGACATCAACCCGAAAAGCCTGAGGAATTTTTTAAACGCCCGCGGTTCCGTAACGCAGGTGTCGGAAGGCATGTTCATTGCCGCGAACAAATGGCGCGCGCGCTTTGACGTCGGGCGCTGCGGGTATATGTCGATGCCCGAAGCGCAGCTGTCTATTATGGCGCAGACGGAATTGTACGGCGAACGGCGCATGAATACGGCTGTGACGTTGGATTCGGATCAGGGCGAAATTACCGCTTTTACGACTAAAAGCCGTTTGGGCGACAATATTGTTTTAATCGGGATTCCTTCGGCGTCGTTCAGCGATTCTTTGAACGGCTATGAAACAGTTGTCATTCTGACGCCCAGTATTATTAAACTGGTCAAAGAATTTAATTAAGGGAGGAAACGATGGCAGATCAACAACACCCGCCTTATCCGCCGGCTCCGCCTTATCCGCAGGGACCGGTTCAGGGAGTGCCGCCGCGCCCGGCAGGCGTTCCGCCGATGGGTATGCCGCCGCATATGCCCGGTCCCGGCATGAAAATACCGGCGGGCATGAAAATGCCGCCGCGCCCGATGGGATATCCGATGCCGGCGGGCATGAAAATGCCGCCGCGTCCCGCGGGCGTTCCGCCGATGGGTATGCCGCCGGCCGGCGTTGCCGTTCCTCCTGCGGCTCCGGCTGCAGATGCGCTGCCTCCGGTTTCCGTTCCCGATACCGGCGAAGCAGACGTCGAAGAATTGTGGGGTGAAGAATCCGAATCGGAACAAACAGAGGCGGAACCGGTTGAAGAACAGCAGCCGGAAGTTGACGAAAACGGCTTTATTGACGACTTGGCGCCAGACGAACCCGAAAAACCGGAAGAACAGCCCGCGACCGAAGATGAAGAAGAACCGTTGTTTGAAGCCAGTCCGTACGAACATAACATGGCTTCCGATCTGGGGTTGCCGCCGGCTTTTATTAAAACAAAAGTGTTGCTGCCGTTGTTTTTCCTTTTTATCATCTGCGGCGGGGTAATGGGTTTTGTTGTCGGCAAGATGCAAAACCGTTCGGACGGCGAGATGCCGGGCGTCGTTTATAATGCGGAAATTCCCAAAGGTCGCCCGCGCTGCGGTATTGCCCAAAAAGGACAGGGCTGTGTTTTGTATTTGATGAACGCTCAGCGCCGGGAAATCGAAGCAAAGGAATTTTTCTCTATGGCTTCCGACGTGCTCGGGGTGCCGAAATTCCAGATCGAAACGGCAAATATTCGTTATGCGACGATGCGGATTCCGCCGGGATATATAGCTTTGCTGAACATTCCGCCGATGTGACGTTTTTTCAAGCTTTATAACAAATATTTGCGAAAAAAGATAAGTTTTTGGGGGTGCGTTCCGACTGAATGCACCCCATAACTATATAGAAATTAAATATTTTTTGAGTTTTTGCGCAATTTTTTATTTTTGTCAAAAAATTTGCAAAATTTTTAAAAAAGTATTTGCAAAAAGTAAAAAAATAGGTGTAATATGATTTTAACAGACTTAAAGGGATAAAGTCTTAGATAAAGGAGAGTTAAGTTATGGCATTACGTTGGAAAGATTACTGCGATATTGCAGACGCGCTGAATGAAGCTTATCCCGACAAGGCTTTGACCGACATGAAGGACGAAGAATTGATTCGTCTGGTAAAATCTCTGCCTGATTTTGATGATGCGTCCGACCCCGATGAAACGGTGTTGGGGGCGATTTGGAATCGCTGGGTGTATGTCGCTTATCCCGAAGGTTAATCAGATTTTTTATATAGAAAGGTACAGTTATGGCTGAAAAAAGAACAGAGTTCGAATCTCTCGGCGGTAATAACTTGGACGGTATCGGCGGAAACGCTAAAAAGATCACGTATACGGCCGAAGACGGAAGCAAAAAGTCGATTCAAATCGACTGCGGTATGAAGTTTTCCGATAAAGCCTTAACGGGCGTGGATAATTACATCGCGCCGCTGGAATGTGATGACCTGCTGGTGACGCACGCTCATGCCGACCATATTGCGGGGATTATCCATCACATTCAGATGAACCCTGAAAAACCGTTGAACATTTATGCCGACAAATTTACCCATCAGTTCATGTTTGCCGAAATGGCCAAGCAGGGACTGCCGCTGGATAAAATGCCGAAGTTCCATGACGTCAAAGACGGTGAAAAATTCACGGTCAACGGATTTGAAGTCGAACCTGTTCCTGTAACACATTCCGCGCCCGGCGCGATTGCTTTTGTCGTTGAATCTCCGGACGGCACGCGCCTGATGGACATGGGCGATTTCAAAACGACTCCGGCCGAACTGGGCAAAGGGTGGGAAGACAAGCGCATCGCTGAAGTGTTTGCCAAAGGTGTTGACGTTTGTTTTTGCGATTCCACGTCCACGACGTCTAAGGAAGTAACGCCGTCTTATGATGCGGTGACCAAAGGCTTTAAGAAAATTTTGTATGACAATCCGAACGCACAGATGATGGTCGGCACGATTGCCCGTTCCGCCCAGCAGATGATGGCCGACGTTATTGCCGTTGCTGAATACGCCAAGGAAACGGGAACAAAGCCCCGCACGTTTATTTTGGACGGCGCTTCTTTGGTTCAGGTCAACAACTGTTTGAACAAATCCGACATGAGCATGAGCAAAGCCTGCTATGAACGCACGGGCGTACGGGTTAACATTATTGATGCGAAATCACCGGAAGCCAGATCTGTTCCCCCGCAGGAACGTATTTACATGGTTACGGGGACGCAGGGTGAAGAAATGGCGTCTATGGCTCGTGTGGCGCGCGGCGAAAACAGAAATATCCGCCCGTCGAAAAGCTGTCCGAACCTGTGTGTCAACCAGCAGGCGGTTATTCCGTCCGGCAACAATCAGGCGATTGTTGATGAAATGATGGGCGCGCTGCGCGCTCAGGGTTGGCAGACCATGATTCCGGAACGCGGCGCTCCGTTTGTCGAAGGTGAAACCTATTATGTTTCCGGTCACGGTCGTGCCGGCGATATGGAAAAGGTTGCCGATTTAGCCGCCAAGAACCAGCCGAAGGATCGTCCCTGCACGTTTATCGGTATTCACGGCGATGAAATTCAGACGCAGGCAACGGAAGAAATCTTTAAAGGAAAAGGCCAGAAAGTCGAACATATTACGAATGCGCAGAAAGTGATCGTTTCCAAGGGTGAAGTTCAGGTTTCTCCGACGATCGGCAAAGCCAGCCGCATAGCTGTTATTGACGATAACGATAACTTTATGGATCCTGATTTCCGTTACATCAAGCAGGCGTTTAACCCTGTTGCGAAGAAATGGGAAGACGTTAAGGAAATTGAATACGAAAAGATTTTGGTTTCCAAAAACGATCGTAAAAATTCCAAAGGCGGCAAGGGTGGTCGCGGCGGCCGCGGCGGCAAGAAAGGACATCGTCGTGAAATGAGCCCGCAGGTTATGCAGAAAGTGGCGCAAAAGTCCCGCTAATGCTTATGAGTAAGAAAAAGAGCGCTTTCAGCGCTCTTTTTTTTTGTTTTTTCACCATTGGCACGGCCTAATGTTTCCCCCGCACGGGTACTAGCCGTACGGGCATCAGTTTTTTTACTTTCTTACCGCTG
>URSF01000051.1 GCA_900550445.1 uncultured Rhodospirillaceae bacterium
TCGATTAAAAGACGATCTTAAAAATGATACTTTTTAACTGGGTTGATCCGCCCATACAGAGCAGAATTGGCGTATAATTTTTCAGTCGCCACACACAAGGCGACTATTATTGTAAGGGTTTCTGACGCCCTGCGTTTGTTTCCTTTACAAACGCAAAATTAAACTATCAAAAAATTAAATTAAAAACAAGGCGTAAAAAAAACGGGGCCGAAACCCCGTTTTGTCTGCGTTTTTTAATTTCTGCGGTCGCCGAAAAAGCGCAGCAGATAAAGAAACAGATTGATAAAGTCCATATACAGCATCAACGCGCCGTAAATCGCTTTGCTGGCGACGACGTTATCGGAATCGGAACCGTTGTAAATCTGCCGGATTTTCCATGTATCCCAAGCGGTTAAGCCGACAAAAATAACCACTCCCAGAACCGATACCGTCAGGTATAAGGCCGGACTTTTCAAAAAGATGTTGACGATCATCGCGATGATAATGCCGAACAGCCCCATCATCAGGAAAGAACCGAATTTTGTTAAATCGCGTTTTGTCGTGTATCCGTACAGGCTCATCGCGGCGAACATGCCGGCCGTAATCAGAAAAACGCGCAGAATGCTGATTCCGGTGTAAACCCAGAAAATCGTCGTCAAAGAAACGCCGAACAAAGCGGAATAAATGACGAATAAAGTAAACGCTTTTCCCGCATTACCGGAAGAAACGGCCGATCCCATCATGAAAATTAAAACGAAGGGAGCCAGAATAGCGATCCAGCCCAGCAGATTCGGCTGCCCCGTTTCGGCGGAAAAGAAAATCATTCCCAGCGAAGAATTAGCCAGAAAAAAACTGACGCCGGCGGTAATTAAAAGACCGATCGTCATATAATTATAGACTTTCAGCATATATTGGCGCAGCCCTTCGTCGATTTCCAACGCGCCCGTCCGGGTGATAATGCTGTCCCTGTTTGTATCAAAAGCCATTATTTAAAGCCTCCCTGTTTGAAAAACTGACTTTGTATATACCATAAAATAACGGAAAAAACCAGATAATCAACAGATGACCGCTGCGGCCGGCCGTTTTATGGTTTTATTAACTTTTTTATGTTTTGATCAAAATATGTACAAAGTCTTGTTCGTATGCACCGGAAACATATGCCGTTCTCCAACGGCCGAAGGCGTATTCAGGCAAAAGGCCGAACACGCGGGACTGGGGGACGTTATTTCGGTGGATTCGGCAGGAATCAGCGGCTGGCATGCCGGCGAACCGCCGGACGCAAGGGCCGTTGAAACAGCCTTGAATAACGGTGTGGACATCTTGCCCCTTCGCGCAAGGAGAGTTGTCCGGGACGATTTTAAGGATTTTGACTTGATTATCGCTCTGGATTCAACGCATTTGACGGCTCTGGAAGAAATGCGGCCGGGATTTAGCCCGGAGCATAACAGGGCGGAGCTGGAATTGATGATGCGTTTTGCGCCTCAATACGGGATAAAAGATGTGCCGGACCCTTATTTCGGGGGAAAAGAAGGCTTTCAAAATGTGTTTGATATGATAGAATCAGCCTGTGACGGTTTGTTGAATTATATACGGGAAAAACATTATGCAGGTTGAAAATAATCCGTTGTCTGACCAGATTACGCGCATTGTTGAATCCTCTACGGGTAAACTGGTCGTGTCGGCCGCGACTCTGGCCGGCGGTTTTGCCGACGCCAAACACGTCGTTTTGTCCGACGGGTCGCAGGTCGTGGTGAAGCTGTCCAAAGACGCTTCGGGCGATCTGGCGGTTGAAGGCGCTACAATGGATTATCTGAAACATCATACGCAGCTGCCGATGCCTGAATTGTTTTATTCCGGCCAGGACGCTTTGGTGCATGAATATATTGTCGCGGACGGAACGCTGAGCGTCGATTCGGAACCCGAAGCGGCGGAACATTTGGCAAAACTGCATGCCGTTTCGTCGGATTTTTTCGGATTTGATTATGATACGCTGCGCGGCGGCGTCAGACAACCTAATCCGAAAACCGAAAAATGGGTGCCGTTTTTTACGCAGTACCGGCTGCTGTATATGGCGCGACAGGCTTTGGAATCCGGAAATCTGCCCGTTGAAATGATGAGCCGAATCGAAAGATTTTCCGAAAAAACGGAAGCTTATCTGGACGAACCGCCGAAACCGTCTTTGCTGCACGGGGATATCGGATCCAGCACGGTTTTGTGTCATCACGGAAAAATCAAAGCCTTTGTTGATCCGGCGATTTATTTCGGAGATTCCGAATTTGAATTTGTTTTCTCCGGCGAACAGTCTTCTCTGAGCAAAGTCTTCTTCGATAAATACAATGAACTGCGTCCGTTTCGGCCGGGATTTTTTGAATACAGGCAGAGTATTTATAATCTGTATCCGATGCTGTTGAACGTGAAACTGTTCGGAACGGCCGACCTGCCGCGTATTGACGCCGTTTTGGCCAGATTTGGATTTTAAATTATGAAAAAAGCCGATATTAAAGAATTTTTTGCCCGCTTGAAAAAAGCCGATCCGGAACCGAAGTGCGAATTAAATTTCGATTCGCCTTATACTTTGCTGGTTGCGATCGTTTTGTCCGCTCAGACGACGGATAAAAATGTGAACAAAGCAACGCCGGCGTTGTTTAAAGCAGCCTCTTCGCCCGAAGAAATGTTGGCGCTGGGGGAAGAAAAAATTAAAGAATATATCCGTTCTATCGGTCTGTTTAACAGCAAAGCCAAAAATATTATCGCTTTATCAAAAGATTTAATCGAAAAATATAACGGCAAAATTCCCAAAGACGTCGACGAACTGCAAAAACTGGCGGGAGTCGGGCGGAAAACGGCAAACGTATTTTTAAATACAATGTACGGCATGCCGACATTCGGCGTTGATACACATGTTTTGCGGCTGGGAAACAGAATCGGTATCGCGCCGGGAAAAACGCCTTTGGAAGTTGAAAAGAATCTGGCAAAGGCTGTTGTTCACGTTATTCCCGATGATGATTTGAAACATGTTTCGCATTGGCTGGTTTTGCATGGGCGGTACATCTGCACGGCCAAAAAGCCGCTTTGCGGACAATGCCCCGTCGCGGATTTATGTCCTAAAATCGGCGTAAAAGAATAAAAAAAAATCAGAAAACTTTATCGTTCCGCCTGCCGCCTGTTTATTAATTCCTGCATGACGGCGTTTGACAGGAAGCTTTTTCTGTGAACGGTATAAGGTTGTTCTATGGATTTAATCTGCTGCTGAAGTTTTGTTTTTTTCGGGGCTGCGGCAGACATGGTTTGGACCATCAAGGCTGCGGCTCTGTTTTGTTTTTCTTTTTTTATTTTATTCAACTCTTCTTTTTCTTGAACGGTTTGGCTTTTGATGTTTTCCATTGAAAACTTCAGATTCTGTATGTTGCGCTGATCGGGCGGCGGCAGGTAAGAAGCCGCCTCGCGCGCCAATTCCGCGGCGGATAGTTTTAAGGATCGTCCTTTTTCAAAATCCCGCGCATGCATGGCATGAACCAGCTCCGCCGCTTTGTTTTTTGAAGCTCTGATTGCTCTGTAACGTTTTTTTTCATTTCTCAGTTCATCTTGGATATCTGGCGGCAATTCGCGCAGCGGCATTAACTGGCGTTCTTTTTTCTGCCGGTCTGTTATGGTTTCGTTGTTTTTATCGCTTTTTAATCCGAACCGTTCGGCCAGTTGTTTGGTTTTGAGCTGTTCATCTGTCAAAGAAACGCCGCTTTTTTGTAATTGTTCTATTTCAATTAAGGCGGTACGCAGCTGATCAAAGTATTTTTCTCTGGCTCTTTCCTGAGCACGATGTAATACGTATTTCAATCGTTCGTCATTTTCTTTTTTCTGCCGCAGGATTGTGTCCTGTAAAGAACGGACGGAATCTGCTGAAATTAAATTTTCTTCTTCCGGTTGTTTATACTGGTTGTTTCGACCCGATAAATCCGCAAGAATTTGCGGACTTTTTGATTTCACCACATTATATGACAGCTTTTTTTGTTTTACCTGAAGAGGAATGCCGCAGTTTTTGCACGCTTTCAGCAATAACGCTTTCATTGCCGGGGATAACCCCATGGCGACAGCGGTAAATCCATATTGCCGCACGGCGTCCAGCAAAGAAAGAATTCTGCCGATATTAACGTTTTTTTTGGGCATCATTTTTTGGAAAACGGCGCGCTGATCACCGATGTCCATAATTTTTTTACCGTTAAGTAAACTGATCTGGACTGTTTCCTGTCCAGATGCCCCCTTTACAATTTTTACCGAAGAAATTTGGAAATCAGCCTGCCTTTTTCTAAAACGGGCCGGAATTTCGTTCTGAATTTTCTGTAAACGTTCCCAAGCGCTTTTTAAACGATACAGATCTTTCATAAAAGGTTGATTTTCCGTTTTTTGAGTGTCGGCATCTGCCCGTTCTGTTTTCTGCGCCATTATTTTTCTTTCAGATAAAGAGGAAAAAGAACGCCCGATACCGGGCGTTCTGGAAAGTAAGTGTTATTTGGTATGGTTATTGTTTCTGGCTGCAAGAACCAAAGCCGTTTCTTGTTGACGTTGCTGTTGCGCGGCTTTGACATCATTTCCTTTGGCCTCGTTTGCGGTTTTGCCGGCCAGCTGCAGTTGATTGGCAATTCCCGGCGTTGCAGCAATCTGTACCGCAGCCTGTTGGGCTTTGACCGGATCTGTTTTAGCCAAAGCCGTTGTTGATGTCCGGGCGACTGCTTCCATTTTGTTTTGGATTTCGGGTGTTACCGGAACCAAAGCAGTTTGCGGCTGTTGGACAGCTTCTTGCTGTTGACTTTCCACATGTTCGGGCAGTTGAAGACGTCGCGGCTGCTGGACAGCTTCTTGCTGTTGACTTTCCACATGTTCGGGCAGCTGAAGACGTCGCGGCTGTTGGACAGCTTCCTGCTGCTGACCTTCCACATGTTCGGGCAGTTGAAGACGTCGCGGCTGCTGAACGGCTTCTTGTCCATTATTTGCAACAACGGCAATTGCAGGAGAGGCGTCTTCTTCTTTGCCGTCTTTACCATCATTTGTCGGAGCAGGCTTGTCATCTCCTTCTTTGCCGTCTTTACCGTCATTTGTCGGAGCAGGCTT